>JBEHWY010000097.1:0-14259 GCA_048498975.1 Actinomycetota bacterium
GGGGGGGGGGGTGCTCCCCCCCCCCCTCCCGGGTCCGGGCGAAGGCCCGCTCGGTGAGTGCGCACTTCTCTCCACCTCCACACTGAATGCGCATTTCTCCCCGGTATGCGGGGACAGATGCGCACTCACGCCAGGGCGGGGACAAGTGAGCACTCACCGCGCCGCCCGCGCCAGCCGCCAACCCAAGAACCCTCGCCCGAACCGCTACCCGTGCGCCACTTCCGCCGCAGCCATCCAAAGCGCCTCCTCGACCGCGATCCGCGGCACGCCGTTGACCTCGATCGCGACGATCGCGACTCGCCGGGTCGCCGGCGTCACCTCGTAGCCCTCGGCGGTGAAGCCGAAGAGGAGGCCGACCGGGTCGGAGTCGTCGGCCAGCGTCAGCGTCCCCTGCGTCAGCTCGCCCGGGCGGCCGGCAAGCGACTCTCCCGGGGCGGAGTCGCGAATGCAGAGGCGGCCGTCGAGACGGTCGGCGTCGAAGGCGCGCAACGCCACTCCGGTCTCCACCGTGGCGATCGTCAGCGCGTCGAACGGCACGCCGTGGCTGCGGAAGGCGCCGTCGTGGAGGCGGTCGAGGGCCAGCTGCTCGATCGGCGTCCGCGTGCGGTCGGGGTCGAGGCCGATCTGGCGGAAGAAGACGCGGTAGGCCCAGGGGATCGGCCGTTCCCGCATGCGGATCGCGTGCGAGCCGAAGAAGCGATCGGAGAGCTCGCGCAGGCGACGGCGTACGGTGTCGCTGCTGCGCCCCGGCCGCGTCTCCACCTCGACCCAGGCGACCCCCAGCCCCGGGAACTCGGCGGCGATGTGCGGCGCGACCCAACCGTGCTGCGGCGCCGGGTCCCAGCCCAGCCGCGGGCTTTGCTCGGCGCCCATCAGCTCGCCTCCGCCCGCGCGGTCGCCGCCAGCAGCCCGCGCACCCGTGCTTCCAGTTGCGGGGCGCTGAGGTCGCCGACGCTGGCGCCCGCGAGGTTGCCGCCGGGGTAGACGTAGGCAAAGGTCGGACAGCCGCCGACGCCGTAGAGGGCGCCGACCGCCCCGTCGCGGTCGTAGCCGACCGGCATCTCCCAGCCGTGCCCGGCGACCAGTTCGCGGACCTTGTCACGGTCGTCGTGGATATCGACCGAGAGGAAGTTCACCCGTCCACGGTAGCGCCGGTAGACGGCATCGACCACATCCTGCTGGTCGGCGCAGCCACCGCCCTTGGTGAACCAGAACGAAATCACCAGCGGCCGGTCGAAGAGGTCGCAGACGCGGATCGCATGAGCGGTGGTGATCGCGCAGGCGGGATCGCGCCGGTCGCTCGCGGGGCAGGGCAGGGCGCCCGATTCGCAGTCGTCCTGGGCGACGTTGGCGTCGCCTTCCAGCGTGCTCGCGGCCGCCGGCACCGCGAACTCGGGCAGCGGCCAGCGCGCCGGGAAGCTGTCGAGCCCCAGCGTCCGCTCGCCGCCGCCGCCCAGCGTGTGCAGCCCGGCGACGAGCACGAGGATGAGGAAGATCAGGCCGACGACGATCGAGTAGCGGTCGCGCATCCAGCTCAGCGCTCCTCCAGCCAGGCCAGCGCCGCCGGCAGCACCAGCATCACGCCCGCCAGCGCCGCGACGAGGTCGAAGACGGTGACCAGGCCGAAGTCGCGCAGCATCTGGATTTCGCTGACGCAGAGGACGGCGAAGCCCGCGATCGCGGTCAGCGCCGAGGCCAGCACCGCTGCCCCGGTGCGGGCGTAGGCGCGCTGCAGCGCCCCCTCGACGCCCCCCGGCCCGCCGCGCTCCTCGTCGAAGCGGCCGGCGAGGATCACCGCGAACTCGGTCGCGATCGCGATCGTCAGCGCCCCCAGCGCCGCCGACATCGGGTTCAGCGGGATGCCGCTGGCCCAGAGCAGCAGCGCCGCCCAGCCGGTCGCCAGCAGCGTCGGCGCCAGCCGCACCGCCGCCCGCGAGATCGAGCGGTAGGCGGCGAGGAGGACGAGCGCGACCGCCAGCAGGCCCGCCAGCGTCAGCCAGTAGCGGCTGGCGGAGAGGTCGCTGGCCGCGGCGGCGGCGATCACCGGCAGCCCGGCGAGGCGGACCGAGACCCCGGCCGGCGGACCGCCCGGCTCGCCCGGGGTGCCGATCGCGGCGCGCACGCGATCGATCAGCGCCTGCTGGTCCTCGAGCGACTGAGCCCGGATCCCGAACGAGATCAGCGCCTGGTGGCCGACCTTCCCGGTCTTCGGGTCCAGCGGCGCGACCTGGCGCAGCGCGTAGGCCGAAAGCGCCGACAGCGTCGCTTCGATGCCGCTGCGGGTGACGCCTTCTTCGCCGCGGACGAGGAAGTCCGAGAGCGCCGGCCCCGGGCAGATCTCCGCTTCCAGGCAGCTCGCGTCGGTGCCGTGGAAACCGCCGGCGGCGAGGGCGCGGCGCTTGAAGGCGGCCATCCACTCGATCGTCGCCGGGTCGCTCAGGTCGGGGGCTTCGATGCTGACGTCGAGCTCGCCGGAGACGCCGGTGGCTTCCTGGAGTTCGTTCAGGTGTTCGATCGCGGCGATGTTTTGGGGGGCCAGCTTTCTTACGTCGGAGACGGTTTCCACCTGGGTGCCGACGGCCCAGCCGATTACTGCGAGGGCTAGGCCGATTCCCAGGATGGTGCGGGGGCGGGACACGGCGAATGAGACAAGGCGCTGCGGCGGGCGGGTCCTGTCACGGGTGGGCACTCCTGCGGGCGGGGGCGGGGCCTCCGTTCTCGGAGTGCCCACCCGTGCCACCCGCCCGAGCAGCGATTTGTGCTCACTGGCTGGGCTCCGGCGGCGCAGGCTCAAGGCGGCGAAGCCGGTAGTCAGGGCTAGGAGGAAGGCGATCAGGATGCCGGCCACCAACAGGAGGCCGAAGCTTCGGACCATCGGCGTGGGCGAGATCAGGAGGGCGAGGAAGCCTGCGGCCGTCGCGAGGCAGGCGATGGCGATCGTGGGGGCTCCGGAGCTTGCGGCGGCTCGGGCCGCGTCGACTCCTTGGAGGCCGGATTCCGCGGCCTCGTCGAAGCGGGCTTGGAATTGGATTGCGTAGTCGACTCCGAGGCCGATCAGGATGGGGAGGGCGGCGATTGAGGCCATGGTCAGGGAGCCGCCGAGGAGGGCGAGGAGGCCGAAGGTGATCGCTACCGCGGCCAGGGACAGGGCGAGAGGGAGAAGGCGTAGGCGGGAGCGGAAGGCGGCCAGGAGGACGAGGGACATCACGACCAGGGCGGCTGCGAAGAGGACGAGGAGGGCGTCCTTGAGGGCGCTGGCGACGCCGTCGACTACGACCGGGACGCCGGAGACGACGTAGGTGCCGTGGGTGAGGGCGAAACAGGGGGCCGGGTTGCCGTTTTCGGCGCAGGCCTTGCGCGGCTGAGTTTCCGCCACCGCCGCTTCGATCAGGTCGATCGCTCGCCGCCGTTCGGAAGCGCTCAGGTCGGGCTTCAGCCGGATCACGATCTGCGCCGAGTGGGCGTTGGGAAAGAGGTAGGAAAGGCGCGCCTTCGGCGTCCCCCGCGCCCGGGTCAGGTCGAAGACGACGGTGGCGACGAATTCTTCGTTGTCGATCGAGGGCGTGCTGGTGATCCCGTACTTGGTCGCGACCGCGAGCAGGTATTCGCGCAGCCGCGCGGCTGGCACGTTTTCGGCCAGGCGCTGCAGCTGGTTGTCGATCTGGACGACCGCCTCGTTGAGGAAGGTCGCCGGCCCGGCGAGGAACTCGACCGGTTCCATCGCCGCCAGCTCCCGGCACGGCCCCGGCAGCGGCTTCGCCCCCTTCGGCACCTTGCCCGAGAGGCAACCCTCGAGCCGCAGCAGCCGGAAGACGTTCTTGGTCAGGATCAGTTCCGGCAGGTCGCCGCGGGCGAGGACGACGACCGGTTCTTCGCCGAAGTCCTGCCGCACCCGCTGCGTCGCCTGGTAGCTCGGGGTGTCGGAGTCGACCAGGGTGCCGACCCCGGCGTCGGTCGGCACCTGGGTCGCGCCGGCAGCCGCCCCGACCGCAACCACCAGGCTGACCGCCAGCAGCGGCCTGGCGTGACTAGCCGCCCAGGCGGCGACGCTGCCGAAGCGGCCGGACAGGGCTCAGTCCATCGACAGCGGCCCGTTGATGTCCGCGTGGAGGAACTGGCTGACGAACGGGTTGCTCGAGTCGAACACTTCCTCTTTCGGTCCCGACTCGACGATCTTGCCGCTCCACAGCACGGCGATGAAGTCGGCGATCCGACGCGCCGTGCCAAGGTCGTGACTGATCACCAGGTAGCAGCCACCGTTCTCGGCGTGGACCTCGCGGATCAGCTCGCAGAGCAGCGCGGTCCGCACCGGGTCGAGGCCTGAATCGGGCTCGTCGAACATCACGATCGCCGGCTCCAGGACCAACGCCCGGGCGAAACCTGCGCGCTTGCGCATCCCTCCTGACAGCTCGTTCGGCATCTTGTAGGTCGCCTCCGCCAGGCCGACCTCCTTCAGGCGCCGGTTGACGATCTCGCCGATCTCCTCCTCGCCTTTGTCGGTGTGCTGGCGCAGTGGGAAGGCGACGTTGTCGTAGATGTTCATCGACCCGAAGAGGGCGCCGTCCTGGAACAGCAGGCCGAACTTTTTCCGCACCTCGAACAGTTCGTCGTCGGTCATGTTCGGGATCGACTCGCCGTGGACGAGGACGTCGCCCGAGTCCGGGTAGAGCAGCCCGACGATGTGCTTGATCAGCACGCTCTTGCCGGTTCCCGACGGCCCCAGCACCATCGAGACCTGGTCTTCGGGCAGGCCGAGGTTGAGGCCGTTGAGGATCCGCGCCCGGCCGAACTGTTTGACCAGGTCGATGATCTCGATCGCGTCCTCGCCGCCGTGGTCGCGCTTGCGGCCCGTGTGGAAGCGGTACGGGTCGTGCTCGGCGGGGTCGACGCCGGGGATGACGAAGTCGCGCCCCATCACCGCCCCGTCCTCGCTGATGTAGGGCCCCTCGTCGGCTCCCTCGAAGCGTTTGTCCTCGTCGTTTGGCACGTCAGCCTCCTATTGGCGCCCTCGGGTTGGCCCCCCAGAAGACAAGGGTCCCAAGCATCCCGATGATGTGGACTAAGACGATGTTCAAGACCATCGACTTCGCGGTCGCGGTCCCCACCCCCACCGGTCCGCCCGATGCGGTGTAGCCGTAGTAGCACCCGACCAAGACGATCGCGGTCGCCATCACCATGCCCTTGATCAGGCTGAAGATCAGGTCGGGCGGGTTCTGGAACATCCAGAAGATCAGTTCGTAGCCGCCCGAGGAGACGTCGCCGATCTGTTTCACCACCGCCAGGTAGCTGGCCAGGTACATGATCCCGATCCCGACCAGGTACATGAACGGCAGGGTGATCCAGGCGGCGAGCAGGCGGGTGGCGCAGAGGAAGGTGACCGGTGGCACGCCCATCACCTCGAGCGCGTCGATCTCGTCGGAGATCCGCATCGCGCCGAGCTCGGCGACGATGCCGGTCCCGACCTTGGCCGCCAGCATGTAGCCAAAGGCGTAGGGCATGATCTCGCGCAGGTCGCACCAGGCGGAGAAGACGCCGGCGTAGGCGGGCGCGCCCTGGGCGCGCAGCAGGTAGGCGCCCTCGATCCCGCACTGCAGGCCGAGGGTGAAGACCAGCGCCCAGATGATCAGCGCCGAGCCGAGGATCAGGATGCCGGCCTGGCGCAGCGCCTCGCCGAAGAAGCGGAAGACGCGGCCGGAGTAGACGAGGCCGGCGACGCGGCTGCCGAAGCGGGCGATCTCGCCGAAGGAGTCGAGCCAGCCGCG
Source organism: Actinomycetota bacterium (assembly GCA_048498975.1). Lineage (GTDB taxonomy): Bacteria > Actinomycetota > Thermoleophilia > Solirubrobacterales > 70-9 > VAYN01. The sequence continues at coordinate 5,763 of JBEHWY010000097.1, forward strand.
CGGGATCTCGAGCCAGGCGTTCATCGGATCGTCTGCAGCTCCGGGTTGGTCGCCAGCAGGGTCTGGGTGAAGACGTAGTTGAAGGCGAAGACGGCCATGAACGAAATCACGACCGCCTCGTTGACCGCCTTGCCGACGCCGGCGGCGCCGCCGGAAGCCGTCATGCCTTTGTAACAGCAGACGACTGCGATCATCGCCCCGAACAGCGTGCACTTGAGGACCGAGCCCCAGAGGTCGGTGATCGAGGCGTTGGAGAAGAGCGTGGCGAAGAAGCCGCCGAGCGGCTGGTTGTAGAGCATCTCGGTGAGGATGCCGCCGCTGATCCCGAAGACCAGCGCGTAGATGTCGAGCAGGCCGGTGATCAGCATCAGCGCCAGGAACCGCGGCACGACCAGGTTCTTGATCGGGTCGACGCCGAGCACCTGGAGGGCGTCGAGCTCCTCGCGGATCTTCCGGGCTCCCAAATCGGCGGTGATCGCGGTGCCGGCGACGCCGGCGACGACGACCGCGGTCACGAACGGCGCGAACTCGCGGATCGAGGCGAGGACGAAGAAGCCGCCGAGGCGATCGAGGGCGCCGAACAGCGAGAGGAAATTGGCGGCCTGCAGGCCCGGGGCGCCGAAGCCGAAGGCGACGGTCGAAACCAGCAGCGGGAACCAGCAGAGCTGCAGGGCGAAGAGGAACTGGCCGATGAACTCCTCGCCGTAGGGGTACGGCGGCCTCACCGCAGAGACGATCGTGCGACCGGTGAGGAGCATCATCTCCCCCACCTGTTCGAACACGGACTTTGCCGGCAAGAATGCCCTGTTGACCGCGGATCCCACCATCAGCTCCTCCAACGAGGCACGCCACCCATTGCGACGTCCCCCTCGCTGCCCGGATACTAGGGGATGGGTCAGCCCCTTCCATTAGCCCAGTGTTGAGATCCGACTAACCCTCCCGGCCGGCCCGAAAACAGCGTGGATGCGGGGAAACCCCGTGCTATGTTCGGGCCGCTTTGCGGGGGACCGGACGACATTCCCGGCACACCCGCCTCCGTGTCACCGCGACCGGGTTCGCGCTGGTGGCGGTGGCGGCGTTGCTGGCCGCCTGCGGTGGCGGCGAATCCGCGGACTCGAACGAGGCCGCGGGCAAGTACCGCGTGCAGGTGACCGAAGCGAGCTTCCCGACCGAGCAGCGGCTGGGCCAGACCTCGCTGCTGCAGATCGGCATCCACAACGACGGCAAGAAGACGGTGCCGGCGCTGACGGTGACGATGACGGTCGCCGGCAAGGAGGGCACCGCTTCATCGCTCCCCTTCGGGATCCACGACCCGACTGCGGGGCTCGCCCAGTCCGACCGCCCGGTCTGGGTCCTGGCCCAGACCTACCCCCGCCTGGTCGACTCCTCCCAGCCCGGCGGCGCCGAGACCTCCAACCGCAAGACCTTCGCCTTCGGGCCATTGAAACCGGGCGAGACGACCAGCGCCGTCTGGAAGCTGAGCGCGGTGCGGGCCGGCAAGTACACGCTGCTCTACCGCGTCGGCGCCGGCCTCAACCCGGAAGCGAAGGCGGTGACGGGAGGAAACGAAGTCGCCCCGGGCGGCTCCTTCGTCACCGAGATCACCCGCGAACTCCCCGAAACCGAAGTAACGGACTCCGGCGAAGTCGTCGAAATCAGCAAGCGCCAGCGCGGTCGCGAATAGCGCGCGACGCCGCCGGGTAGCGTGCAGGGCATGCGGTTCCGCCCGACAGCCGCGCTGCTCGCGGTCCTCGCCGTGGCGCTCGCCGCCGTGCCCGCCTGCGGCTCGGCCGCCGAGAAGACCGCCACCGGTGGCGGCGCCGAGCGCCCGCACAGCCAGCTGGCACTGAAGAAGATCGGCTCTTTCGCCAGCCCGGTGTACGTCAGCGGCGCGCCCGGCTTTCCGAAGCTGCTGTTCGTGGTCGAGCAGGGTGGCCGGGTCGCCGTCATGCGCGGCGGTCACCGCCTATCCCAGCCGTTCCTCGACATCGACCCGCTGGTCAGTGACGACGGCGGCGAGCGCGGGCTGCTCTCGATCGCCTTCCCGCCCGACTACGCGCGCAGCCGCGCCTTCTACGTCTACTACGTCGACAACGCGGGCAACATCCGCGTCGACGAATTCAAGCGCCGCAGCGCGACGCGCGCCAGCCCCGGCTCGCGCCGGCCCGTGATCCAGATCCCGCACCCGGTCAACGCCAACCACAACGGCGGTCAGCTCCAGTTCCTCGGCAGCCTGCTCTACCTCGGCAGCGGCGACGGCGGCTCCGGCGGCGACCCGCCCGACAACGCCCAGAACAAGGATGTGCTGCTCGGCAAGCTGCTGCGAATCGACCCCCGGCCCAGCAGTGGGCGCCCCTACACCGTGCCGGCCTCCAACCCGTTCGTCGACAGGCCCGGCCGCGACGAGATCTACAGCTACGGCCTGCGCAACCCGTTCCGCTTCTCCTTCGACCGGGTCAGCGGACCGCAGCCGCGCCTGGCGATCGGCGACGTCGGCCAGAACCGCTTCGAGGAGCTCGACTACACCACGGTCGCCGCCGCCGACGGCGCCAATTTCGGCTGGGACGCGTTCGAGGGCTTCCATCCCTACGAAGACGAAAACAGCGGCACCCCCGACCCCGGCGGCACGGTCAAGCCGATCTTGGCCTACCCCCACAGCCGCGGCGGCAGCTGCTCGATCATCGGCGGCTACGTCGTCGCCGACCGCCACCTGCGCTCTCTCTATAAGCGCTACGTCTACGCCGACCTCTGCGAGGGCCAGCTGCGCAGCCTCGTCCCCCACCTGCGCCGCGCCGCTCACGACCATCGCCTCGGCCTCCGTGTCTCCTCCCCCAGCTCGTTCGGAGAAGACGACCGCCACCATCTCTACGTCGCCTCGCTCGAAGGCCCCGTCTACCGCGTCGTCGAACGCTGAGTCTCGCGCGCATTCGGCGCGCGAATTGGCACCTTCTGCGCGCATCGCGTCGAAACGTTCCGTCTACAGTCGCTCTACGATGGAGCTGATGGCAAGGGAGACCTGGACCGACAAGTGCCTCAACGACCTCAAAGCGGGAATCGACGCGGGCTTCCGCGAACAGCGCGAGGAGACCCGCGCCCTGCGAGCGGAGATGCAGGCCGGCGACGCCTCGCTTCGAGCGGAGATGCAAGCCGGCGACGCCTCGCTTCGAGCGGAGATCCAGGCCGGCGACGCCTCGCTTCGAGCTGAGATCCAGGCCGGGGATGGCTCGCTGCGGGAGGCGATGGAGGTCGGCGATGCTTCACTGCGAGCCGAGATGCAGGCCGGGTTCGCGCGCCTCGATGCCCGGATCGACCGGCTGCAGCTGATCATGATCGCCACCCTGCTGACCGTCGTCTTCGGCATCGTCGTCGACAAGCTCTGACATCGGCACGCCGCATCCGGTTACTCTTGGCTGACCAGCCAAACCCCGGCTGAGGGGCGACGAAGGGAGTTTCCGGTGGAGAGCGGCACCGCAGCGCAGACGACCGAGCAGGCGACGAACGGCAACGGGGCGGCGCCGGCCGCGGAGGCGATCGACGTTCGCAACCCGGCGACCGGCGAGACGATCGCCAAGGTGCCGATCGACAGCCCCGAGCAGGTGGCCGCGACCGTCGCCCGCGTCCGCGCCAACCAGGCCGACTGGGAGGCAATGGGGATCGAGGGTCGCTACCACTGGCTCGGCAAGCTGCGCGACTGGATCTTCGACAACCAGGACCGGATCCTCGACACGATGCAGCGCGAGACCGGCAAGGTCCGCGCCGACGCCGCCAACGAGCCCGTCTACCTCGCCTCGATCATCAACTTCTACGGCGCCAAGGCGGCGGAGTTCATCGGCGAGGAGTCGGTCCGCCCCACCTCGGCGCTGCTCGCCTCGAAGAAGCTGCGGGTGCAGTATCGGCCGCACCCGGTCGTCGGCATCATCAGCCCCTGGAACTTCCCCCTGATCCTCTCGCTCGGCGACGCCATCCCCGCCCTGATCGCCGGCGCCGCGGTCGTCGTCAAGCCCTCGGAGTTCACCCCGCTCGGCCTGATCGAGGTGGTCGACGCCTGGAAGCACGAGATCGGCGGCCCTGACGTCTTCGACTGCGTGCAGGGGATCGGCGAGACCGGCGGCGCCCTGGTCGACAACGTCGACTTCGTCCAGTTCACCGGCTCCGACCGCACCGGGCGCAAAGTGATGGCGCGGGCGGCCGAGACGCTGACCCCGGTCAGCCTCGAGCTCGGCGGCAAGGACCCGATGATCGTCCTCGCCGACGCCGACCTCGACCGCGCCGCCAACGCCGCGGCCTGGGGCGGGATGATGAACTCCGGCCAGATCTGCATGTCGGTCGAGCGGATCTACGTCGAGGAGCCGGCCTACGACGAGTTCGTCGGCAAGCTGGCGGCCGAGGTCGGCAAGCTGCGCCAGGGCCCCGACGCGACCGGCCACGACGCCGAGGTCGGGGCGATGACCTCGCCCAACCAGATCGGCATCGTCGAGGACCACGTCGAGGACGCCCTCGCCTCCGGCGCCCGGGCGCTGACCGGCGGCAAGCGCGTGCCGGGGCCCGGCGACTACTTCGAACCGACCGTCCTCGTCGACGTCGACCACTCGATGAAGGTGATGCGCGACGAGACCTTCGGCCCCGTGGTCGGGGTGATGAAGGTGCGCGACACCGAGGAGGCGCTGCGGCTCGCCAACGACAGCCGCTACGGGCTCTCGGGCTCGGTCTTCGGCGAGAAGGCGCGCGCCGAACAGGTCGCCCGCCGGGTCGAGTGCGGCGCGGTCAACGTCAACGACGTGCTCGTCAACTACTTCGCCTCCGACGTGCCGATGGGCGGCTGGAAGGAGTCGGGAATCGGCTACCGCCACGGCGCGCCGGGGATCAAGAAGTACTGCCGCACCGAGTCGCTGGTGATCACCCGCCTCGGCGGCAAGCGCGAACCGACCTGGTACCCGTACACCCGCTCGCGGCGCGGCATCGTCGGCCGCATCGCCCGCGCCTTCAACGCGCGCGGGCTGAAGCGACGCCTGGGGTTGCGCGGATAGGGAGTTGGCGTGGAGGGGTGGGGTGACCCTCTGCCGAAGACTTTGGAGCTTCCGAAGGACGGAAGCTCCCGAGAGTCTCGACGCCGCCCGACTGCACCCGAACCGCGGGAGAGGCTTCGCGAGGGCCCTCCTCGCAAACTCACCCGCCGATCCGGATCGAGGCCCGGCCTCGGTAGCCTCCCAAGTTCATGCTCGAACGTGACTACCTAGCGGCGGTGCGAGACCGAGTCGTCGTCTTCGACGGCGGCATGGGTGCGACCCTGGAGCAGTTCGACCTCAGCCAGGAGGACTACGGCGGCCTGCTCGGCAAATGCCACGAGGCGCTGGTCCTCAACCGCCCCGACGTGATCGAGGGTGTCCACACCTCGATGCTCGAAGCCGGCGCCGAGGTGGTCGAGACCGACACCTTCCAGGGCTCGCGGCTGAAGCTCGAAGAGTGGGGCCTCGGCGAGCACACGCTCGAGATCAACACCAAGGCCGCCGAAATCGCCCGCAAGGCGGCCGGCGAGAGCCGCTTCGTCGCCGGCTCGATCGGCCCGACCGGGTTCCTCCCGGCCTCGACCGACCCGACCCTCGGCGACATCTCCTTCGGCCGCCTGGCCGAGGTCTTCGCCGAGCAGGCCCGCGGCCTGGTCGAAGGCGGCGCCGACCTGATCATCATCGAGACCGCGCAGGACATCCTCGAGGTCAAGGCGGCGATCTTCGGCGCCCGCGAGGCCTTCGCCCTGACCGGCCGCCGCCTGCCGCTGCAGATCAGCGTCTCGCTGCTGCCCAACGGCGGCAAGATGCTGCTCGGCACCGACATCCGCGCGGTGCTGACGACGCTGACCGCGCTCGACGTCGACGTCGTCGGCCTCAACTGCTCGACCGGGCCGGAGGACATGCGCGACGCGATCCGCTTCCTCGGCGAGCACAGCCCGCTGCCGGTCCACTGCATCCCCAACGCCGGCCTGCCGCTGCAGGGCCCCGACGGGGAGACCGTCTTCCCCGAAAAGCCGGAGCCGCTGGCGGCGACGCTGGGTGAGTTCGTCGAGCGCTACGGCGTCGGCATCGTCGGTGGCTGCTGCGGGACGACGCCCGAGCACATCGCCGCGATCCGCGCCCGGGTCGACGGTCGCACCGCCGCGCCGCGGCCGACGCCGGAGCCGATCGAGGTCTCCTCGATGATGACCTCGACGGCGCTGGTGCAGGAGCCGCGCCCGACCCTGGTCGGCGAGCGGGTCAACTCGCAGGGTTCGAAAAAGGCGAAGGAAATGCTGCTGGCCGACGACTACGACGGGCTCGTCGAAGTCGCCGAGGACCAGGTCGAGGGCGGCGCCCACGTGCTCGACGTCTGCGTCGCGCTGACCGAGCGCCAGGACGAGGCCGAGCAGATGCAGGCGGTGGTGAAGCGGATCTCGCTGACTCAGCCGGCGCCGATCCAGGTCGACTCGACCGAGCCCGAGGTGATCCGCGCCGCGCTCGAGCAGATCCCCGGCCGCGCGATCGTCAACTCGATCAACCTCGAGGCTGGCCGCGACAAGGCCGACGTCGTCGTGCCGCTGGCCAAGGCGCATGGCGCCGCCCTGATCGCGCTGACGATCGACGAGGTCGGGATGGCGAAGACGGCCGAGCGCAAGGTCGAGATCGCCCAGCGGCTGAAGCAGATCGCCTGCGACGAGCACGGGCTCGACCCCGAAGCGCTGATCTTCGACGCGCTCACCTTCACCCTGACCACCGGCGACGAGGAGTGGAAGCCCTCGGCGGTCGAGACGATCGAGGGCATCCGCCGGATCAAGGCCGAGATCCCGGGCGTGAAGACCTCGCTCGGCGTCTCCAACGTCTCCTTCGGCGTCTCGCCACGCCCCCGGGCGGTCCTCAACTCGGTCTTCCTCCACCACTGCGTCGAGGCCGGGCTCGACCTGGCGATGGTCAACCCCAACCACATCACGCCCTACTCGGAGATCCCCGACGAGGAGCGGGAGCTGACCAACGACCTCGTCTTCAACCGCCGCCCCGACGCGCTCGAGCGTTTCATCTCCCACTTCGAGTCCAAGGGCGAGGAGGCCGAGAGCGAGGCCGCCGACCCGACCGCGGGCATGGAGCCCGAGGAGGCCCTGCACTGGCACATCCTGCGCCGCAAGAAGGACGGCGTCGAGGCCTGGATCGACCGCTCGGTGGAGAAGATCGGCGCCGTTCCCACCCTGAACGAGGTGCTGCTGCCGGCGATGAAGGAGGTCGGCGACAAGTTCGGCGCCGGCGAACTGATCCTCCCCTTCGTCCTGCAGTCGGCGGAAGTGATGAAGCGCGCCGTCGCCCAGCTCGAGAACTACCTCGACCGGATCGACGGTCACACCAAGGGCAAGGTCGTGATCGCGACCGTCTTCGGCGACGTCCACGACATCGGCAAGTCGCTCGTCAACACGATCCTCACCAACAACGGCTACACCGTGATCGACCTCGGCAAGCAGGTCCCGGTCGACGCGATCATCGACGCCGCGATCGAAAACGAGGCCGACGCAATCGGGCTCTCGGCGCTGCTCGTCTCGACCTCCAAGCAGATGCCGACCTGCGTCGCCGAGCTGCACGAGCGCGGGCTCCCCTTCCCGGTCCTGATCGGCGGCGCCGCGATCAACCGCGACTTCGGCCGCCGCACGCTCTACCCGAAGGGCAAGGAGTCCGACGAGGTCTACGAGCCCGGCGTCTTCTACTGCAAGGACGCCTTCCAGGGGCTGGACACGATGGATGCCCTGGTCGACGCGCAGGCGCGCGCGGCCCTGGTCGAGCGAATCCAAGCCGAGGCCAAGCAGCTGCGCGAGAAGCCGACGGTCGTGGACGACGCGCCGCCGACGACCGACGCCAGCGTGCGCTCCGCCGCGCGCACCGACGTGCCGATCCCGGCGCCGCCCTACTGGGGCGCACGCGAGGTGCCCGTCGACCTCGGCGAGGTCTACCCCTACCTCGACCGCCACGTCCTCTTCAAGCTGCACTGGGGTGGCAAAGGGGTCAAGGGCGAGGCCTGGCGCAAGCTGGTCGAAGGCGACGATGGCGAGGAGGGGTTCGCGCCTCGGCTGGAACGGATGTGGCGCGAGCAGGACTACCTGCGCCCGCGGGCGCGGCTCGGCTACTTCCCCTGCAACGCCGACGGCAACGAGCTCGTCGTCTTCGATCCCGACGACCCCGGTCGCGAGGTCGAGCGGCTCGTCTTCCCGCGCCAGCCCAAGCACGATCGCATCTGCCTCGCCGACTTCTTCCGCCCGCTCGACTCCGGCGAACGCGACGTGGTCGCCCTGCAGGGCGTCACCGTCGGGCCCGAGGTGACCGAGCTGATCGAGCGGCTCGAGGCCGAAGGAGAGTTCGCCGAGCAGCTCTACGTCCACGGCCTCGGGGTTCAGGCTGCCGAGGGCCTGGCCGAGTGGCTGCACTCGCAGGTACGGCGCTCGCTTGGGATCTCCCTCGACCAGGGCCGGCGCTACTCCTGGGGCTACCCG
>JBEHWY010000098.1:0-13878 GCA_048498975.1 Actinomycetota bacterium
CTGTGGGTGCGCCGGCCCGCCCGCCGATATCGGCAGCCTCTACTCAGAGTGGGCCGGCGGGGGAATGAGCTCTAGAAGACGAGCACGTTGCGGCCGTTGACTTCGCGGGCGCGGAGGCGGGCGATCGCGGTCTCGACCTCCTCGAGCGGGTAGGCGGTGTCGATCGCGACGCTGAGCTTGCCCTCGCCGGCGAGGACGATCGCCGTCTCCAGGTCGTGGCGCGAGGCGGCGACCGAGGAGGCGATGCGGGCCTCGGAGAGGATCAGCTCGATCGGGTGGATGCGGAGGTCGTCCTCGGTGTAGCCGACGAGGACGGCGAGGCCGCGGCGGGCGAGCGAGCCGACGCCAGCTTTCATCGAGGCCTCGGTGCCGACCAGCTCGAAGAAGTAGTCGGCGCCGCGGCCGTCGGTCAGCTCCTTGATCCGGTCGGGCAGGGTCTCGTAGCCGGCTCCCTCGAGCACGACGGTCTCCGCCGCGCCGGCCTCGGTGGCGAGCGCCACCCGCGACTCCGCGTCGGCGACCGCGATCACCCGCAGGCCGGCGTGGGCGAGGACCTGGATCACCATCAGGCCGACGCCGCCGACGCCGTCGACGATCGCCGTCTGGCCGAAGGAGACCTCGGCCAGGCGCGCCGCGTGGACGGCGGTCATGCCGCTGCAGCTGAGCACCGCCGCCGCCTCGAAGGAGACCGAGTCGGGCAGCTTGATCAGGTTCGCGGCGGGCGCCGCGACCTGCTCGGCGAAGCCGCCGTTGGCGGTCCAGCCGAGCTGCGCGACCGGGTCGGTGCAGGTCGACTCGTGGCCGGTGCGGCAGCTCTCGCACTGCCCGCAGCCGACGAAGTTGTAGACGGCGACGCGATCGCCGGGAGCGACCTTGGCGCCCGCCGGCGCGGAGGCGACGACGCCGGCGATCTCGTGGCCGAGGACGAAGTCGGCGAACGGCGCCGGGACCATCCCGTCGAGGAAGTGCAGCTCGCTGCCGCAGACGCCGGCCGCCTTGACGTCGACCACCGCCCAGTCGTCGCGCTCGGGCGCGGGCAGCTCGCCGATCGTCAGCGCCTGCTCGTTCAACAACACAGCCTTCATCTTCAGCTCCTCGTTCTCGTCGGGTCGGTCAGGAGAGGTCGGTCCAGACCGACTTCGTCTGCAGGTAGGGGTCGAGCGCCTCGCGGCCCAGCTCCTTGCCGTAGCCGCTCATCTGGAAGCCGCCGTAGGGCACGGCGACGTCGAAGAAGCCGTAGGTGTTGATCCACACCGTCCCCGCGTGCAGCTCGGCGGCGACCCGGTGGGCGCGCTTGACGTCGGCGGTCCAGAGCCCAGCGGCGAGGCCGAACTGGGTGTCGTTGGCGGCGGCGATCACGGCGTCCTCGTCGCTGAAGCGGCTGACCATGCCAACCGGCCCGAAGACCTCCTCGCGCATCACCCGCATCTCCGGGGTGACGTCGGTGAACAGTGCCGGCCGCACGAAGTAGCCGCCGGCGAGCTCGGCCTCGAGCTCGGCGCGGCCGCCGCCGGCGAGCTCGGTCGCGCCCTCGGCGAGGGCGGAGTCGATGTAGCCGGTGACCCGCTCGGCCTGCTCGGAGCTGACCAGCGGTCCCATGTCGGTCTCGGCGCTGAGGCCGCTGCCGAGCCGCACCGCGGTCAGCTTCGCCAGCAGCTTCTCGACGAACGCCTCGTGCACGTCCTCGTGGACGAAGACACGGGCGCCGGCGATGCAGCACTGGCCCTGGTTGAAGTAGACGGCGCCGTAGGTCCCTTCGACCGCTGCGTCGAGGTCGGCGTCGGCGAAGACGATGTTCGGCGACTTGCCGCCGAGCTCGAGCGAGACCCGCTTCAGGTTCGCCTTCGAGGCCTCGAGGATCTTCTGCCCCGTGCCGGTCTCGCCGGTGAAGGTGATCTTGTCGACGTCGAGGTGGGCGGCCAGCGGCGCCCCGGCCGAGGGACCATCGCCGGTGAGGACGTTGACGACGCCGGGCGGGAAGCCGACCTCCTGGACCAGGTCGGCGAGCCGCAGCGCCGAGAGCGGCGTCTGCTCGGCCGGCTTGATCACGATCGTGTTGCCGGCGGCGAGCGAGGGGCCCGCCTTGTAGGCGCACATCAGCAGCGGGAAGTTCCAGGGGACGATCGCGCCGACGACGCCGACCGGCTCGCGCCGGGTGTAGACGTGCTGGGCGAGGCCGCCCGCGGTGGGGATCGAGGAGCCCTCGATCTTCGTCGCCCAGCCGGCGTAGTAGCGGAAGATTTCGCTGGCCAGCGGGATGTCGACCATCAGCGCGTCGCCGCGGGTCTTGCCGTTGTCGAGCGCCTCCAGCGAGGCGAGCTCCTCGCCCTGCTCGGCGATCCGGGTGCCGAGGTCCCAGAGCAGCTCGGCGCGGCGCGCCGGCGCCAGGCCCTGCCAGACGGGGAGCGCCGCGCGGGCCGCCGCGACGGCGGCGTCGACGTCGGCCGCGCCCGCCGCCGGGACCTCGGTCAGGACCTCGCCGGTCGCCGGGTTGAGCACCTCCAAGCGCTCGCCGCCGGCGGCGTCGACGCGCTCGCCGCCGATCAGCAGCCGCAGCTCGCTGGCCTCGAGGTCGGGCAGGGGGACTTGGGTAGCGCTCATCTCTGGGTCTCTCCTTGGGCGGTTTGGGAAGGGGCGGCGGCGAGGTCGGCGGCGAGCCGGTCGACCAGCTCCTGCTGGTGGGGGGCGAGGAAGGTGAAGCCGGCCCCGGCGAGGAACGGCGCAAACGGGTCCTCGCTGCGAGGGGCGTCAGCCAGGACCTCGATCAGCTTCAGCCAGCAGAAGGGCGAGTAGACGTGGTTGTAGCCGCCCTCCTGCTCGAAGACGGCGCGCCCGTCGCAGTGGCGCTCGGCGACGGCGACGAGCTTCTCCGCCACCTCGCCGTAGCCGTCGGCGGTCAGGCCCAGGGTCGAGAGCGGGTCGTACATCGCGGCGTCGACGCCGGCGACGACGAGCAGCAGCTCGGGCTCGAAGGCGTCGAGAGCCGGGATCACGAGGCGGTCGACCGCGTAGTGGTAGCCGGCATCGCCGGTGCCCGGGGCCAGCGGCACGTTGAGGTTGGCGCCCTCCGCGCCGGGAGCGCCGCGGTCGCCGGCGGCGCCCGTCTCCAGCGGGAACATGCGGTCCTCGTGCAGGGAGATGGTCAGCACCGAGGGGTCGTCGTAGAAGATCGACTCGGTGCCGTTGCCGTGGTGGGCGTCGATGTCGACGATCGCGATCCGCTCGATCCCGGCCTCCTGGGCGGCCGCGGCGGCGACGGCGACGTTGTTGAAGATGCAGAACCCGTAGCCGCTGTCGGCCGAGGCGTGGTGGCCCGAGCGCCGGCCGATCGCGTAGGCGCGGTCGGCCTCGCCGCCGAGCACCCGCTCGACCGCGGTCAGCACCGAGCCGGCGCTGAACAGCGCCAGCTCGTAGGAGTCGGCGTTCATCGGCGTGAAGCCGCCCCCTGCATCGCCCCACCCCAACTCCGAGACGGCCGCCATCCCCATCACGTGCTGGTGGGTATGGACCGCTTCGATCTCCGCCACCGTCGCTGCCCGCGGAGTGACGACGTCGAGCTGCTCTTCGAGCCCGGTCTTGGCGATCAGCCGCCGCAGCCGCGCGGTTCGCTTCGGGTTGTCGACGTGGATGTCGGGCTCGACCAGCCCGGTCGGCGGCACGTAGATCGCCCAGTCCCCCATGTCGTGCTGGCCGAAGCGCTCCGACCAGGTGAGGGTCGTCCGCATCAGACGGCGACCTCGTCGAGGTCGGGCACGACCATCCGGCCGACGACTTCGCGGAAGGCGGCATTGGCCTTGGCGACGACCTCGTCCTGGTCGACGGTGAGGATCTCGCGACCCTCCATCAGCACCTGGCCGTCGCAGATCGTGGTGTCGACGCAGGAGCCGTTGGCGGCGAAGACCAGGTGCGAGAAGACATGCTCGACCGATTCGGGCATCAGCGGCGTGAACATCGGCGAGTTGGTCTCGACCAGGATCACGTCGGCCTTCTTGCCGGCGGAGAGCTCGCCGGTCTCGTGGCCGAGCGCGGCCGCCCCGTTGCGGGTCGCCATGCGGACCACGTCGGGCGCCTGCTGCAGGCTGGCGTCGACGCGGACGGCGCGATGCAGCAGCGACGCCCACTTCATCACCTCGAACATGTCGCGGCTGTTGTTGCACTCGGCCGCGTCGTGGCCGAGGCCGACGTTGAGCCCGGCGGCGAGCATCTCCGGCAGGCGGGCGACGCCGTTGCCGAGCTTCGCGTTGGAGCTCGGGTTGTGCGAGATCTGGGTCCCGGTTTCCCGCATCAGCGCGATCTCCGCGTCCGAGAGCCAGACGCAGTGGGCGGCGATGCAGTCGGGGCCGAGGATGCCCTCTTCGTAGGCGACCTCGGTCGGCCGCCGGCCGAACAGTTTCTTCGAGATCTCGACCTCGCTGAGCGACTCGTTGAGGTGGATGTGGACGCCGATCCCGAGGTCGTTGGCGAGGGCGCGGGCTTCGCGCAGCAGCTCCCGCGAGGCGAGCGGCAGCCACTCGATCCCGACCCGCACTTCGATCCGCCCGTTGGCGGTGCCGTGCTTGGAGCGAAAGGCGGCGGCGTTGTCCTCGAGCGTGTCGAGGTCGTGCTCGTCGGTGGCGACGTCGTTGCAGAGGACGGCGCGGATGCCGATCTTCTCCGCCGCGTCGCCGAGCGCCTCGAGCTGGCGGTACATGTCGTTGACGGTGGTGACGCCGCAGCGGATCGACTCGGAGTAGCTGGCCAGCGCCGCCCAGTAGGCGGCCTCGGGGTCGAGCGCGCGGATCATCGGGTACCAGCAGGTCTGCAGGTACTCCCAGAGCGGCAGGTGGTCGCTCCAGCCCTTGCCCAGAGCCGTGTGGTAGTGGAGGTCGACGAGGCCGGGCATGACGATCTTGCCGGCGGCGTCGATCTCCCGCGCGCCCGCGACCTCGACCGCCTCACCGGCGGCGGCGACGCGGGCGATTCGGTCGCCCTCGAGCACGACGGTGCCGCCGAAGTGCACCTCGTCGGCGTCGTTGAGGGTCAGGACGGTGCCGTTGCGAATGACGATCGGTTGGCTCATGGGTCTCTCCTCAGCTGCCCTCGTTGATCTCGATTGGCCAGGCTTCCTGCCGCCAGGCGGCGTCCCAGAACATCCACTCGAGGCGGCAGCCCTGGGCGAAGATGGTTTGAAAGCGCGCCCGCTCGGCGTCGCTGGCGGCGGCGCCGACGCGGTCGACGACGTCGAGCACGCGGCCGACGGTCGCGGCGAACTCGGGGTCGCCGTAGGTGTCGATCCAGCGCTGGTAGCGCGGGTCGGGGGACCCCTTCTCGATCAGCTCCTCGCCGACCTCGGCGTAGATCCAGAAGCAGGCGAGGACGGCGGCGACCGCGTTGGCGAAGGGCCCGCGCGAGGAGTGGGCGAGGATCGTCTGCACGTAGAGCTCGCCGGTCGGCGAAAGGCGCGCCTCCTCGGCGCTGCCGAGCTCGACGCCGAAGCCGTCGAGCAGTTCGACGTGCATCCCGGCCTCGACCGCGATCGCGGTTGCCGCCGAGCCGGTGAAGAGCGCCACGTCGTCGGGCTCGTGGGCGTGGCCGGCGGCGTAGGCGAGCGCCCGCGAGAAGGCCTTCAGGTAGAGCCGGTCCTGCTCGACGAAGAAGACGAAGCGCTCCGGCGGCAGCGAGCCGTCGACGATGCCGGCGAGGAACGGGTGGGCGGCGATCGCCTCGTAGGTCGGGACGATCGACTCCCAGATCTCGGCGCTGAAGCCGGTGCTGCGGTCGATGGTGGTGTTGGTGGGGGACATCGCTCTCCGATCGGGATGACGAGCAGCGGGGGGAGCGCCGGCGCGCGGCGCTCCCCCCGACCGCCTCAGGCGGAGCCTTCGCAGGCTTCGGGTTCGTATTCGCTCGTGTAGAGGGTGTCGAGCGCCGGGGCTTCGGCGACGGGGTTGCCGTCAGCGCCGGCGATGATGCCCTTTTCGAACAGCCAGTCGGTGCCTTCTTGCCAGCGCGATTCCGTCTGGCAGCCGAAGACGCCTTCTTCGTCGAGGTAGTAGTCCTTGGCCAGCATTTCGGCGCTGGCGTAGACGAGCGATTCGCTCGGGAACACGCCCGGGTTGGCGTCGATCAGGATTTTCGCCGCCGCCTTCGGGTCTTCGACGGCGAATTCGTAGCCCTTCGCGGTCGCCTGGACGAACTTCTTGGCGAGTTCGGGGTTGGCTTCCAGCCAGCCGTCGTTGCAGACGACGACGACGTTGTAGAAGTCCGGCACGCCGTATTCGGTGACCGGGAACTTGCGCAGTTCGATCCCTTCTTCTTCGGCCTGGATCAGCTCCCAGGTGCGGAAGGCGAGCGAGGTGTCGACGTCGCCGTTGTAGACGGCTTCGTAGGCGCCGGTGTTGAGGATGACGTTCTTGACTTCACCCTTGCCGCCGTCGAATTCGATCATCTGGTCGACCATCGGCTGCTCGTAGGGGAGGCCGAAGCCGCCGTAGGTGCCGCCGGAGAGGTCCTTGGGCGACTTGAACTTCGAGTCCTGCTTGACGATCAGCTCGTTGACCTGGTGCTGGACGACCGTCATCACCGAGATCTCCTTGGTCCCGGCGGCGACCGCGAGCGGCACGTTTTCCTGGAAGCTGATCCCGCAGTCGGCCTTGCCGGCGCCGACGATCGTGTCAGCGGCGGCGTTGCTGTACGGGAGGATCTTCAGGTTGATGCCCGCTTCTTCGTAGAAGCCTTTTTCCTGGGCGACGTAGAGCCCCGTGTGGTTGGTGTTCGGGGTCCAGTCGAGCTGGAAGCTGACGTCCTGGGTTTCCCCGCCGCCGGATTCGGTCGATTCCGAGCCGGAGGACGAGCTGGAGCCGCCGCCGCAGGCGGCGATCAGCAGTGGCAGGGCGGCGGCGATAGCTACTAGGAACCACCGCAGCTTTGACGATCTCAATTTACGTCCCCTTTTCGTGTTCTGGGTTTGGCTTGCTGGGTCATGCCGGCGCCGGCGAAACCGCCACGTCCGGCCACTGCTTCATCTCGTATGCCATTTCCCAGAAACCCAACTCGAGCCGCGTCCCCGCTCTGAACGTCTCGCTGAGCTCCGCCACCGGCACACGCTCTCGACGCGCAAGCGCGTCGAGCTCCCCTTTCATCTGCTCCACCAGCTCCGCGTACTCGGCGCTGGCGAAGAACCCGAGCCAGGTCCCGTAGACGGGATGGTCGGCCGAGTTCGCTTGCAGCTGCGCGGCGATCTCGCCGTAGCTCCAAGCGCAGGGCATGATCGCGGTCATCACCTCGAGCGGGCCTCCCTTGAAGGCCGCCGCGATCAGGAAACTGGTGTAGGCGAGCGTCGCCGGGGCCATCGCGGCGGTGCCGCCGCGGTCCTCGGCGCCGAGCGCGACGATCCGCGCCAGGAATTCCTCGTTTTCGGGGATCTCCGTGCGCACGATGTTGTCGAGGGCGGCGGCGAAGGAGCGCAGCTCCTCGCCGTCGCGCGAGCGGCCGGCGCCGATCGCGATCGCCCGCGCGTACTCGGGCAGGTACATCAGGTTCTGCTCGACGTAGAAGCGGAACTTCTCCGGCGGCAGGGTCCCGGCCGCCAGCTCGAGCACGAAGGGGTGGCGGTGCAGTTCCTCCCAGACCGCCAGCGCGTCCTCGCGCAGCTCGGTACAGACGGAGCCCTCGCCGCTCACAGGGTCGCCTCCTGCTGCTGCTGGCGGTTCTCCTCGCGCAGCGCGTGCAGCAGCTCGGCCTCGAGCTGGCCGAAGCGGGGCGTCGCGATCACGTCCAGCGGCCGCGGCCGCGGGATGTCGACGTCGACCACCATCCGCACCCGCGCCGGGCGCGCGGTCATCACGTAGATCCGGTCGGAGAGGTAGATCGCCTCGCGGATGTCGTGGGTGATGAAGATGATCGTGTGGCCGAACTGGTCCCAGATGTCGAGGAGGAATTCCTGCATCTCGGTCCGGGTCAGCGAGTCCAGGGCGCCGAAGGGCTCGTCGAGCAGCATCAGCGGCCGCTCCTGGATCACCGTGCGCATCAGCGCCGCGCGCTGGCGCATGCCGCCCGAGAGCGCGTAGGGGTAGGCGTCCTCGAAGCCTTCGAGGCCGAACAGCGGGAACAGTTTGCGAGCGCGCTCGGCCGCCTCCTCCTTGCCGACCCCGGCGACCTGCAGCGGCAGGGTGACGTTGCGGATCACCGAGCGCCAGGGCAGCAGCAGGTCCTTCTGCGGCATGTAGGCGACGGGGTGGTCCTTGGGGTTCAGCGCCCGGCCGTTCAGCTCGGTGCTGCCGGCGTCGGCGACGTCGAGGCCGGCGATCAGCTTGAACAGCGTCGACTTGCCGCAGCCGCTGGGGCCGATCACCGAGACGAACTCGCCGGGCTTGGCGCGGAAGTCGACGTTGTCGAGCACCGCGACGTCGCCGCCGCGGGCGCCGCGGAAGGTCTTCGAGACGCCGTGCATGGCGATCTCGGCGGAGGCGCCTTTGGCGACGGCGGTGCTCACTTGGTCCTCCGCGCCGCGTAGTACCAGGGCATCACCAGCCGCGCGACCAGCCCGATCAGCATGAAGAGGGTGACGCTGATCAGCGCGCAGATCGCGATCGCGCCGAAGACGAGGTCGGTGCGGAAGGCGCTTTTCGAGGTCGACATCCAGATCCCGAGGCCCTGGTAGGCGCCGACGTACTCGGCGAAGATCGCGGCGAGCACGGCGTAGGTCGCCGAGATCCGCAGGCCGGTGAACATCTGGGGCAGCGCCCCGGGGAAGCGGACGAGGCGGAAGATCTGGGTGCGCGAGGCGCCCATCGTGCGCAGCAGGTCCATCGCCTCACGCTCGGTCGCGGCGAAGCCGTCGAGCAGGGCGACGACGATCGGGAAAAAGGTGACGAGGACGATCAGCAGCACCTTCGGCAGCAGCCCGAACCCGAACCAGATGATCATCAGCGGCGCGATCGCCACCACCGGGATCGTCTGCGAGGCGATCAGCATCGGGTACAGCGCCCGCCGCAGCCAGGCCATCTGGTCCATCAGCACCGCGACCAAGACCGCGACGACGACCGAGACGCTGAACCCGATCAGGGTCTCTTTCAGCGTCTGCCAGGTGTTTTCCCAGGCGATTTCGCGCGCCTTGAAGGTCTGGTCGACGATCCGGCTCGGGGAGGGCAGGATGGTCGGGTCGACGTTGGCGGCCGAGGTATAGAGCTGCCATCCGGCCAGCACCAGCAGCGGCAGCAGGATGCCCGGCGCGTAGCGTGCGAGGAGCCGCAGGCGGTCGGCGTGCCTGGCGCGTGCGGAGGCTTTTTCGCGCTCCCCCGGCAGTGGGGCGAGGGCCGGTGAGACAGCCGGTGTGGGCGTTGCGTCAGACATGGAATATGAGATACGGCAAACTATTGGCTGGCTTGATCGCTGTCAAGCAGCGAAGTTCCACGCTTTAGCGGCCCGACTGCGGGGTCGGGCTCGGCACAGGGCGGCGGTCAGCGGCGAACGCGGCGGCGGCGCGTCGCGGGGCGCTCAGCCGTGGCCGTCTTCGCGGTCGGCGACCAGCTCCGCGAGGGCGCGGAGGGCATCGTTTTCGATGCTCGCCATGTGGGTCCGGGTGGCGGCGCGGGCGCCGTCGGCGTCGCCCTTCTCCATCGCCGTGAGGATCTCCACGTGCTCTTCGATCGAGCGCTCGCGACGGCCCGCCGTGCGCTGGGCGACGTTGGCGGTGAGGGCGAGGATGTTGCGCAGCCGCTGGACGAACTCGACCGCGAAGCGGTTGCCGCTCGCCTCGAGGAGGTGGTCGGAGAAGGCCTCGACCGCCTCGGTGTAGGCGTGCAGGTCGCTGCGCTCCAGGGCGCTGCGGGAGTCCTCGATGCTGCGGCGCAGCGCGGTGAAGAGCTCCGGCTTGGCGGCGATCGCCGCGCGCGCCGCGATCTCCCCCTCGAGCCAGCCGCGCACCTCGCAGGCCTCGTTGATGTCGCCCGGAACCGGGGTCGCGACGCGGGTGACGTGGTAGGGCACCTGGTCGACGAGGCCGTCGCGTCCGAGCGCGATGAGAGCCTCGCGGACCGGCGTCTTGCTGACCCCGAACTCGGCCGAGAGCTGGGCCTCGACCAGCGGGTCACCGGGACGGAGATCGCCGGAGAGGATGCGCTCGCGGATCGCGTCGCAAACGGCAGCGTCGAGCGCCCGCGCCTCCAGTTTCGAACCCGTCATCCGGTACATCATACTCCGGACCCGAGTGGAAAAAAAAGCTTGACACCGCGCGGGCCGCGTGGTGAGACGGGTGCTTCCAGGGTTTGCGTGGTGGGGAGGGTGCTCGCCACCCTCCGTGGGCAGGTAGGGCGGCGAGCACCGTCCCCTTCCCGGGCCTGGGCGGGGGTTCGCGCGGTGAGAACGCACTTCCTCCCGCATAGCGGCAACAAATGCGTTCTCACGCTGGGCCGAGGCGTGAGAGCGGGTTTGTCCCCGCATACCGGGGAGAAATGCGCACTCACCACGCCGCTCTCCATGCTCGCGGGCGGGCCGGCGCACCTACCTGCCCTGTGGGTGCGCCGGGCCGCCCGCCGAAGTTCTAGCCCTCGCTGTTGTCGGCGAAGCGGGTCTCGGCGTGCTCATCCAGGCGCGGGGCGCCCTGCTCGGCGGTCGAGGCCGCGGCCGAGAAGGTGATCGGCAGGCGCACCTCGGTCATCTCCCCGGCGTCGGGGTGTACCCGCTCGCGGACGCTGCCGAGGCTCGCCACCTGCTCGGAGCCGAGGACTTCGTCGAGGGTCTGGACCGGGGCGAAGGGGACGTTCTCGCGGCGCAGTGCCTGCGCCCAGTGGGCGGTCGGTGCCGCCGCCAGGCCCTCCTCGACCTCGGCCCGCAGGGCCTCGACGTTCTGCACCCGGAGTGAGTTGTCGGCGAAGCGCTCGTCGGCGAGGAGGTCCTCGCGCTCGATCGCGCGGCAGAAGCGCTCCCAGCCGTCGCCGCCGCCGGTGCCGACGACGACGACGTAGCCGTCGGCGGTGGCGTAGGCCTCATACGGGGCGAAGAAGGGGCTGCGGGTGCCGAGCGGCCCCGGCTCCTCGCCGCCCGCCGCCCGCGTCGCGACGTGCATCGAGAGCCAGGCCAGGCTCGTCTCCAGCAGCGAGGTCTGCACCCACTGGCCGCGGCCGCTGCTCTGCCGCTGCCAGAGCGCCGCCTGGATCCCGACCACGCCGTAGAGGGCGCTGCCGAAGTCGAGCGCGGCGACCGGGATCTTCGCCGGCGGCTGGCCGGGGTGGCCGGTCATCGACATCAGGCCCGAGAGCGCCTGGATCATCAGGTCGTAGGCGCCTTCGCCGGCCAGCGGACCGCCCTGGCCGAAGCCCGAGATCGAGCAGTAGACGAGCCGCGGGTTGCGCTCGCTCAATTCCTCGTAGCCGAGGCCGTAGCGGGCGAGGGTCCCCGGCTTCAGGTTTTCGACGAGGACGTCGGCTTCGGCGGCGAGCCGGTAGATCGTCTCGCGGTCATCCTCGTTGCCGAGGTCGAGGGCGATGCTGCGCTTGCCGCGGTTGAGGGTGAGGAAGCTGACGCTGACTCCCTGCAGGAAGACCGGCCCCTGGCCGCGGTAGACGTCGCCGCGGCCGGGCCGCTCGACCTTGAGCACGGTGGCGCCGAGGTCGGCCAGCACCTGCGTGCAGTACGGGCCGGCGACGTACTGGGTCAGGTCGAGGACCTTGACCCCCTCGAGCGGGTAGTCAGCCACGCGGCTCGCCCTCGACGACCTCGACCAGGACGCCGCCGGTCGAGGACGGGTGGACGAAGAAGCACTGGCGGCCGTCGGCGGCGGTTTCGATTCCGTCGCCGATCAGGCGCACCGACTCGGCCGTGAGCCGCTCGCGTAGATCCTCGATCGGCGCCGCCACCCGCAGCGCGACGTGGTGCAGGCCGGGCCCGCGGCGCTCGAGGAAGCCGGCGACCGGCGAGCCCTCGCGCGCCTCCCAGACCAGCTCCAGGCGCCGGCCGGGGCCGAAGCGACCGACGGCGACGCCGCTCGGCATCTCGCGCCCGTCGACCTCGGCGCTGCCCAACAGGCGGCTCAGCTCGGTGCCGGCGCCGGCGGCGGCGATCCCGACGTGGTCGAGCTCGAGCGCCTCGAGCAGGGCGTGCATCAGACGACCCGCGATCCCTCGTGGCGGCCGAAGACGCGGACCAGCGCATCGCTGATCTCGCCGGTCGTCGCGTAGGCCTTCACCGCGGCGACGATCGCCGGCATCGTGTTCTCGGCGCCGCGGGCGGCCGCTTCGACCCCGGCCAGGGCCGCGGCCACCGCCTCCTCGTCGCGCTCGGCGCGGGGGCGCCGCAGCCGCTCGAGTTGACGGGCGAGGACGTCCTCGCCGACCTGGAAGGTGTCGACGCTCTCCTCTCCCCCCTCTTCGACGAATTTGTTGACGCCGACGATCGCCCGCTCGCCGGCCTCGATCTGGCGCTGCTGTTCGTAGGCGGACTCGGCGATCGCCTGCTCCAGCGAGCCGTCTTCGATGCCGGCGACGACGCCGCCGTTCTCCTCGATCCGGTCGATCATCGCCGTGATCCGCCGGTCGAGCTCGTCGGTCAGCGCCTCGACGTAATAGGAGCCGCCGAGCGGGTCGGCGGTGCGGGCGATGCCGCTCTCGTGGGCGATGATCTGCTGCGTGCGCAGGGCGAGCAGCACCGACTCCTCGGTCGGCAGCCCGAGCGCCTCGTCCCAGGACATCGTGTGCACGGCCTGGGCGCCGCTGAGCACGATCGTCAGCGCCTGCAGCGCGATCCGCATGATGTTGTTGTGCGGCTCGGCCGCGGTCAATGAGGTGCCGTCGCCGCCGGAGTAGAGGCGCAGCCGGCAGGAGCGCGGATCGCTGGTCCCGAACCGCTCGCGGATCAGCCGCTCCCAGATGCGGCGCGCGGCGCGGTGCTTGGCGACCTCCTCGAAGACGTCGCGCATGGTCGAGTTGTTGAAGGAGATCTGCGGCGCGAACTCGTCGACCGGGATGCCGCGGTCGACCACCGCCTGGACGTAGGCGACGCCGTTGGAGAGGGCGATCGCGATCTCCTGCACGGCGTCGGAGCCGGCCTGGCGCATGTGGTACCCGCAGACGCTGATCGGGTTGAACTTCGGCAGGGTCTCGGCGCAGTACTCGATCACGTCCGCCGCCAGCCGCATCGAGGGCCGCGGCGGGTAGATGTAGGTCTTGCGCGCGAGGTACTCCTTGAGGATGTCGTTCTGGACGGTGCCGCGCAGCTGGGCGGGGTCGACCCCCTGCTGTTCGCCGACCACCTGGTACATCGCGAGCAGGATCGGGGCGGTGGCGTTGATCGTGAAAGAAGTCGAGATCCGCTCGAGCGGGATCCCGTCGAAGATCGTCTCCATGTCGGCCAGCGAGGCGACGGCGACGCCGACCTTGCCGACCTCGGCGCGGGCCAGCTCGGCGTCGGAGTCAAGCCCCATCTGGGTCGGCAGGTCCAGCGCCACGCTGAGCCCGGTCTGACCACGGTCGAGCAGGTAACGGAAGCGCTCGTTGGTGTCCTCCGCCGTGCCCCAGCCCGAGTAGAGCCGGATCGTCCACGGCCGTCCCCGGTACATCGAGGGGTAGATGCCGCGCGTGAACGGCGGCTGGCCCGGGAACCCGACCCGCTCCAGGTAGCCCTCGGGGTCGGCGGCGTCGGGATCGGGGCCGTAGGCGACCTCGACCGGGATGCCGGAGTCGGTGGCGGCGGGCTCGACCTCGGCGACCGCCTCGCGCCAGCGTTCGTAGGCGGCGAGCAGCTCCCCACGCGCGATCTGCTCTTTGGGCGGCACTGGCAAGTGATCGTACATCATATCTCTGCGGCTGCAACCCCTTCGAGGGTTCATTTCCCGTGCACGCGGGCGTTGCGGGGAGGGTGCTCGCCACCCTCCGTGGGCAGGTAGGGCGGCGAGCACCCTCC
>JBEHWY010000099.1:0-13720 GCA_048498975.1 Actinomycetota bacterium
CGAAGGCGAAGCCGACAAAGAAGCGCTCGCCACCGCCAAACACACCTACGCCTCCTCGATCGTGGCGACGGTGCGGCTGGAAATGAAGCTGAGCGGGGCTTACCTGGGGAGCCCCGACCCGGTGGAACGCACGTTCACGGTGGGCACGCCGGCCTCGCTGTTCAAGCTCAGCGTCGCCAAGACCGGCGCCGGGACCGGCACCGTCACCAGCTCCCCGACCGGGATCAACTGCGGCTCCAGTTGCGAAGCCGAATACGAAAGCGGCAAAGAAGTGACGCTGACCGCGACCCCGGCGGGCGACTCCGAATTCAAAGGCTGGTCGGGGGCGTGCTCGGGGACGGGGACCTGCAAAGTGACGATGAGCGCCGCCAAATCGGTCGGCGCCGAATTCGCGCCGATCCCCAAATTTAAGCTGACCGTCGCCAAGGGCGGGTCCGGTTCGGGCCTCGTCAGCAGCTTCCCGGTTGGGATCGAATGCGGCTCGACCTGCGAAGCCGAATTCCAGCAGGGGACGGCGGTGACGCTGACCGCGACCCCGACCGGCAGCTCGGAATTCGCCGGTTGGTCGGGGGCGGGATGCTCGGGCACCGGCAGCTGCGAAGTGACGATGAGCGCGGCGAAATCGGTGAGTGCCGAATTCGCGCCGCAGTCGCGCCAGCTGACGGTGACGAAGACGGGCTCGGGCGCGGGTTCGGTGACCAGCACCCCGGCCGGGATCGAATGCGGCTCGACCTGCGCGGCCCCGTTCGAGCTCGACACCGAGGTGACGCTGACGCCGAGCGCCGCCGCCGGCTCGGAATTCAAAGGCTGGAGCGGGGCGTGCACCGGCACCGGGACCTGCAAAGTGACGATGAGCGCGGCGAAAGCGGTGACGGCGGAATTCGGGCTGGAATCCCACCAGCTCTCGGTCAGCAAGACCGGCAACGGCACGGGTTCGATCAGCAGCGGCCCGGTCGGCATCGACTGCGGCTCGGCCTGCGCGGCGCTCTTCCCCCACGGCACCGAAGTCACGCTGACGGCCGCCCCCGCCGCCGGTTCCGAATTCAAAGGCTGGTCCGGCGCATGCTCGGGCACCGGCACCTGCAAAGTCAGCATGACCGCGGCCAAATCGGTCAGCGCCGAATTCGTCCTCGAACTGCACCAGCTCTCGGTCTCGAAGACGGGCGCGGGCTCGGGTTCGGTCACCAGCACCCCGGCGGGGATCGAATGCGGCTCGACCTGCGCCGCGAGCTTCGCCCACGCGACCGAAGTGACGCTGACGCCCAGTGCTGCCGCCGGCTCGGAATTCAAAGGGTGGGGCGGGGCCTGCAGCGGGACCGGGACGTGCAAAGTCACCATGAGCGCGGCGAAATCGGTCAGCGCCGACTTCGGCCTCGAAAGCCGCCAGCTGACGGTCGCCAAGACCGGCAACGGCTCCGGCACCGTGACCAGCGCGCCGACCGGCATCGAATGCGGCCCGACCTGCGCGGTCTCGTTCCCCCACGGCACCGAAGTGACGCTGACGCCCAGCGCCGCCGCCGGCTCTGAATTCAAAGGCTGGTCGGGCGCCTGCAGCGGTACCGGCACCTGCAAAGTGACGATGACCGCCGCCAAATCGGTGACGGCCGAATTCGGGCTCGAACTGCACCAGCTGACGGTCTCGAAGACCGGCAACGGCTCGGGCACCGTGACCAGCAACCCGGCGGGGATCGACTGCGGCTCGACCTGCGCCGCGAGCTTCGCCCACGGGACCGAAGTGACCCTGACGCCCAACCCCGGCACCGGCTCCGAATTCAAGGGGTGGGGTGGGGCCTGCAGCGGCACCGGTACCTGCAAAGTGACGATGAGCGCGGCACGCTCGGTCAGCGCCGAATTCGGCCTCGAAAGCCGCCAGCTCGGCGTCTCGAAGACCGGCAACGGCGCCGGCACCGTCGCCAGCACGCCGAGCGGGATCGAATGCGGCTCGACCTGCGCCGCGCCCTTCCTCTTCGGCGCCGAAGTCACGCTGACTCCGAGCCCCGTCGCCGGCTCGGAATTCAAAGGCTGGAGCGGGGCCTGCTCAGGCACCGGCAGCTGCAAAGTGACGATGACGGCGGCGAAATCGGTGACGGCGGAATTCACCCTCGAAAGCCACCAGCTCTCGGTCACCAAGACCGGCAACGGATCGGGCACCGTCACCAGCACGCCAAGCGGGATCGAATGCGGCTCGACCTGCTCGGCGTCCTACCTGCACGGCGTCGAAGTCACCTTGACGCCGAGCCCCGCCGCCGGCTCCGAATTCAAAGGCTGGAGCGGGGCTTGCTCAGGCACCGGCAGCTGCAAAGTGACGATGGGCGCGGCGAAATCGGTGACCGCGGAATTCGGCCTCGAAAGCCGCCAGCTGAGCGTGGGCAAGACCGGCAACGGCTCCGGCGCGGTCGCCAGCACGCCAAGCGGGATCGAATGCGGCTCGACCTGCGCTGCGCCCTTCCTCTTCGGCACCGAAGTGACGCTGACGGCCAGTCCCGCCGCCGGCTCCGAATTCAAAGGCTGGAGCGGGGCGTGCACCGGGACCGGGACCTGCAAAGTGACGATGAGCGCCGCCAAATCGGTCAGCGCCGAATTCCGGGTCGAACAGCGCCTGCTCGCCGTCACCAGGACGGGCAGCGGCGGCGGCACCGTGACCAGCTCGCCGACGGGGATCGAATGCGGCGCCAACTGCGAAGTCGGTTTCGACCTCGGCACCGAAGTCACGCTGACGCCCAGCCCGGCAGCCGGCTCGGAATTCAAAGGCTGGAGCGGCGCCTGCAGCGGGACCGGCACCTGCAAAGTGACGATGAGCGCGGCGAAATCGGTCAGCGCCGAATTCGCGCTGATCCCGGGCAAAGTGCTGCTGACGATCGCCAAGCCGGGCAACGGGTCCGGGACGGTGACCAGTGCGCCGAGCGGGATCGCATGCGGCCCGACCTGCGAGGCCGGCTTCACCGAAGGCACCGTGGTGACCCTGCAGGCGAGCCCCGGCGCCGGCAGCAAAGCGGTCGTCTGGACTGGCTGCGACCAGATCGTCGGCGGCAACGAATGCCGGCTCGAGATGGCGGCGCCGCGCACCGTCTCCGCCGAATTCGTGCTCGAACGTCATTCGCTCACGGTTTCCAAGACCGGCAACGGCTCCGGCGCCGTCGCCAGCACGCCAAGCGGGATCGAATGCGGCTCGACCTGCGCCGCCGAATTCGATCACGGCACCGAAGTCACGCTGACGCCGGACCCCGCCACCGGCTCCGAATTCAAAGGCTGGAACGGCGCCTGCTCGGGCACCGGCAGCTGCACGGTGACCGTCGACGCGGCCAAATCGGTGACCGCGCAGTTCGGCCTCGAAAGCCACCAGCTCTCGGTCACCAAGACCGGCAACGGCTCGGGCACGGTCGCCAGCGCGCCGAGCGGGATCGAATGCGGCGCCAGCTGCGCCGTCTCCTACCTGCACGGCACCGAAGTGACGCTGACCGCGACCCCCGCCGCCGGCTCGGAATTCAAAGGCTGGAGCGGGGCGTGCAGCGGCACCGGGACCTGCAAAGTGACGATGAGCGCGGCGAAAGCGGTTACGGCTGAATTCGCGCTCGAACTGCACCAGCTCTCCGTTACCAAGACCGGCAACGGCACCGGCTCGGTCTCGAGCTCACCGTCCGGCATCGGCTGCGGCGCCACCTGTTCGGCCCTCTTCGCCCACGGGACCGAAGTCACGCTGACGCCCGACCCGGCCGCCGGCTCGGAATTCAAAGGCTGGAGCGGCGCCTGCTCGGGCATCGGGACCTGCAAAGTGACGATGAGCGCAGCCAAATCGGTGAGCGCCGAATTCGGCCTCGAACAGCTCGGGATCTCGGTCGCGAAGACCGGCAACGGCTCGGGCACCGTCGCCAGCGCGCCCGCCGGCATCGACTGCGGCGCCACCTGCGCGGCGGCCTTCGGCTT
Organism: Actinomycetota bacterium; assembly: GCA_048498975.1. Classification (GTDB taxonomy): domain Bacteria; phylum Actinomycetota; class Thermoleophilia; order Solirubrobacterales; family 70-9; genus VAYN01. The sequence goes on from JBEHWY010000099.1 coordinate 3,925, forward strand.
CGGCGCCGAGGTGACGCTGACCGCGACCGCTGCGACCGGCTCCGAATTCACGGGCTGGTCCGGTGCCTGCTCGGGCACCGGCAGCTGCAAAGTCACGGTCACCGCGGCCAAGTCCGTCAGCGCCGAATTCGCGCTCGAAAGCCACCAGCTCTCGGTCACGAAGACCGGCAACGGCTCCGGCGCGGTCGCCAGCAGCCCGAGCGGGATCGAATGCGGCCTGACCTGCTCGGCCTCCTACCTGCACGGCGTCGAGGTCACCTTGACCCCGACCCCCGCCGCCGGCTCCGAATTCAAAGGCTGGACTGGCGCCTGCACCGGCACCGGCGCCTGCAAAGTGACGATGACGGCGGCGCGCTCGGTCGGCGCCGAATTCGGCCTCGAAGGCCGCCAGCTCTCGGTCGGCAAGACCGGCACCGGTGCCGGCTCCGTCCTCAGCGCCCCGAGCGGCGTCGACTGCGGGTCGACCTGCTCCTTCGCCTTCCTGCACGGCACCGAAGTGACGCTGACCGCGAGTCCCGCCGCCGGCTCCGAATTCAAAGGCTGGAGCGGGGCGGGGTGCTCGGGCACCGGCAGCTGCACGGTGACGATGAGCGCGGCGAAATCGGTGACAGCCGAATTCGCGCTCGAACTGCACCAGCTCTCGGTCAGCACCAGCGGCACTGGCTCCGGTTCGGTGACCAGCTCCCCGACCGGGATCGACTGCGGCGCGAGCTGCGCGGCGCCGTTCGCCCACGGCGTCGAGGTGACGCTGACCCCGCACGCCGCCGCCGGCTCGGAATTCAAGGGCTGGACTGGCGCCTGCACCGGGACCGGCGCCTGCACGGTGACGATGACGGCGGCGCGCTCGGTCGGCGCCGAATTCGGCCTCGCCCCGGTCTTCCGGACGCTGCGAGTCGCCAAGGCCGGCGACGGCTCCGGCGCCGTCGCCAGCGCCCCCGGCGGGATCGACTGCGGCGCCAGCTGCGAATCGAGCTTCGAATCGGGAACGCTGGTCAGCCTCAGCGCGACCGCCGCCGCCGGCTCTGAATTCAGCGGCTGGTCGGGCGGCGGCTGCAGCGGCACTGGCAGCTGCATCGTCACCCTCGACGCCGCAGTCGAAGTCACGGCGACCTTCGAGCTCGAGCAGCACCAGCTGTCCGTCTCGACCAGCGGCAACGGCTCCGGCACGGTCGCCAGCTCCCCCGCCGGCATCGACTGCGGCGCCACCTGCGCGGCGGCCTTCGACCACGGGACCCTGGTGACGCTGAGCGCGGCGCCGGCGAGCGGCTCGGAATTCAAAGGCTGGAGCGGCGCCTGCTCGGGCAGCGGCAGCTGCAAAGTGACGATCGACGCCGCCAGGTCGGTGACGGCGGAGTTCGGCCTCGCCGAAACGACGAAGCCGCCGAGCAAGGAACCGGAAGGTCCCTCGACCAACGTGCCGCGCACCTCGGGCGTCCCCGCCGGCCCCGGCCGCCTGGCGCCGCCCGTCACCCTCGCCGGCCCCGCCTCCGACATCGCCGACTTCGGCGGCGTGGCGATGGCGACCGACGGCAGCGGTGGCGCCGTCTACGTGCGGTCGGTCGACGGCGTCGCCCACGTCTTCGCCAACCGCTACCTCGACGGCAGCTGGAGCGAACCGATCCGGGTCGACGACCTCCCCTACGAAGCGAGCCAGCCGCGGATCGCCGCCGGGCCGCGGGGCGAACTGCTCGTCGTCTGGGTGAGCGAGGTGGCGACCGTCGAAAGGCGGATCCGCTACGGCCTCTACTCGGCCCGCCTCAGTCGCGGCTCGGGGAGCTTCGGCGAACCGCAGCTGGTCGATCCCAACGTCTGCGAGGGCGTCGGCGTCGACCCCTCGCTGTCGGGCACGCGGCCCAGCCAGGCGATCGTCGCCTACCGCGTCGTCACCTGGATCTTCAACGGCACCAAGTACTGCGGCAACCTGCTGCCCACGGCGGTGCAGAAGCAGCCCGGCGACGTGCTGGCCGAGATCCGCGTCGCCCGCCTCAAGGAAGGGCGCTGGTCGCGGCTCGGCGCCGTCAACAACAACCCCGAAGCCTCGATGCGCCCGCCGACCGCCGGCAACGGCCCGAAGATCGGCGCCGGCGTCGACGGCGGCGCGGTGGTCGCCTGGCAGGAGCCCGACCAGAGCGGCACGGCGCGGATCCTGATGCGGCGGATCTTCGGCACCGTCCTCGGCGAAGTCCTGCAGGCGAGCCCGACCAGCCTCGACGGGGCGCCGGTCAGCGGCGACGTCGATGCCTTCTCGCTGGCGGTGACGCCGCTCGACCAGGCCCGCCTCGCGATGCGGCTGCAGCCCAACTCCTCCGGCGGCAAGGTGCGGCTGCTGCTCAACACGCTGCCTCCCGGCTACGCCGTCCCCGCCAACGCCCTGGTCGGGGTGGAGACGGTGCTCGGCGCCGACGCCGGCGCCGGGATCGGCACCCCCGGCGTCTCGGCCTACGAAAAAGGCGGCCAGGAAGGCCAGCTGCGGCTCGCCTTCGTCGCCGGCAACCGGGTGCGCCAGTTCCGCGCCAAGGCGGACGGCAGCCTCGACCAGCTCGGCGAAACCGGCCCGGCGGCGATCCCGGGTGGGGAATCGGTGACCACGCTCGACCCCGGCGGGGGCGGCGTCGTCGCCTACCCGACCCCGGGTGGCGACGGCCGCCCGGCCCTCGCCGTGCGCCAGGAATTCGCCTCCGGCGCCGTCCTCAGCGGCCTCGTCTCCGGCCTGCAGTCGGGCCCGATCGACGAGCTGCGGACCGACGGCTCCGGCGCCGGCGACGCCCTGATCGGGTTCCGCCAGGGGGAGCCCGGCCGCTACCAGATCGTGGTCGAGCGGGTCGCGGCGAAACCGACCACGTTCAAGCTGAAAGGGCCGAAGAAGTGGATCCGGCCGGGCCGGGTGATGCTGCACTGGAGCCCGTCGCGGAGCAACGCCGGCGCCGTCACCTACGCGGTCCTGGTCAGCGGCCGCGTCGTCAAGCGCGGCCTGCATGCGCGCCGCTTCCGCCTCCGCCCGGCGGTGCTCGGCAGCGGGCGCCGGCCGGTCCAGGTGCTCGCGACTGACGGCATCGGCCAGCAGCTGCTCAGCGGGCGGCTGCGGCTCAAGGTCGACGGCGAAGCGCCCCTCGCCGGCGTCGACCTCAGGCGCGGGGCGGCCGTCGTCGACCTGATCGACCGCGACTCCGGCATCCCCAAGGGCGCGACCGAGGTCAGCTTCGGCGACGGCGCCCTCGCCACCGGCGCGACCAGGCTCAGCCACCGCTACGGCCGTACCGGGCGCTACACGGTCCGGGTCCGCTCCCACGACCGGGTCGGCAACGTCCTCGTGCGCAGCTTCGAGGTCCGGGTCCGGTGAGCGCCGCGGCCCGAACCGGGCTCGCAGCCGTTCTCCTCGCCGCCGCGCTGGCCTGCCTCCTCGCCGCCGCGGCGCGCGCCGCCTACGGCCCGATCGAGCTCGTCTCCAGGGGAGCGGCCCAGCAGGCCGATGCGGCCGCGGCGCCGGCGCTCAGCGCCGACGGCCGCTACGTCGCCTTCCAGGGGCAGGTCGGCCCCGAACAGGGCATCTTCCGGGCTGACCTCGAAACCGGCGCGATCGTCCCCGTCGCCACCGGGATCGCGGCGCAGCAGGGAGCCGACGCGTCCGGCACGGCGCCCTCGATCTCGGCCGACGGCCGCTACGTGGCCTTCACCACCGTCGCCCCGCTCGACCCGGGCGACGACCAGGGCGGCGGGTCCAGCGACGTGTACGTCGCCGACATGGACCAGACCCCGCCCCGCTACGAGCTCGCCTCCGCCCGCGAGGGCTGCGACCCGCTCGACCCGGCGCCGCACGTCGCCTGCGGCCTCAGCTACGGCGACGGCGCGGGCAGCGCCGCGACCGGCCGCGTCGCGCTCAGCGCCGACGGCCGCAGGGTCGTCTTCTTCACCAGGTCGACCTCCGACCTCACCAGCGGCCCCGGGGGCAGCACCGAAGGGACGCCGACCCCCGCCCGCCAGGTCGTCCTCCGCGACCTCGACGCCGACGCGTCCACGCTGGTCAGCGTCGAGCGCGATCCGCTCAGCGGCGCGATGACCGAGCTGCCGGTCCCCGGCGGCGCGCTGATCTCGGCCGTCGGCGTCCTCACCGGCGCGGCGCTCAGCGCCGACGGCAGCACGGTCGCCTGGCTGGCGGGGCACGTCGCGGCGCAGGCGGCGATGCCCGCCGCCGAAGCGACGAAGCTCGAATCGCTGCCCCTGCCCTACGACGAGCCGCTCTGGCGCCGGGTCGCCGACGGCCCCGCGGCGCCGATCCGGCGCATCGTCGCCGGCGACGGCGCCGCCGACCCGTTCGGCGACCTGACCGCGAAGGACACCAACCTCAACAGCGCCCAGGGCTGGCTCGGCGTGGCGGCGGTCGAAGGCGTGCCGCAGCTCAGCGCCGACGGTCGCACCGTCGCCCTGATCGGCAACCCCGCCGAAGCGACCGACGTCTTCGTCGTCGACATGGCGGCCGGCCTGAGCCGGGCCGAAGCGGTCCAGCAGCTGACCCGCGAGGTCGTCGTCTTCCCGGCCGAACCGTTTCGCGACGTCAACCTCGAAGCGAACATCCCGTTCAACGGGCACATCTACGACCTCGGCATCTCGGCCGACGGCCAGCGGATCGCCTTCACCACCGGCCGCCAGCGCTCGACGATCTCGCCGCCCAGCCTGATCAGCGAGCCGCCCTCCAGCCTCGGCCTGCTCGAGCTCTACGTGATCGACCGCAGGCGCCAGACCCTGCAGCGCGTCACCCACGGCACGGGCGGCGCCAGCGAACCCTCGCAGGCCGGCTCCGGGCTGAAGGCGTCGCGCGGGTTCGGCGCCGCTTCGCCCAGCCTCGCGGCCGGCGGCCGCGTCGCCTTCGCCTCGCTGGCGACCAACCTGGTCGCCGAAGACAGCAACGAAGCAAGCGACGTCTTCCTCACCGAAAGCAGCGAAGAAGCCGAACGGGAAGGTCTCGTCGAGCTCTCCGAACTTGCGGCCAAGCCGGTGGAGACGCGGCCGCGGGGGATGACGTTGACCGCCTTCTCGCTGACCGACGGCGGCGTCCGCCTGGTCGCCGTCGTCCCGGCCGCCGGCCGTCTCATCGCCCGCGCCGGCACCGAGCGCGAAGGCGGCCCCGGCAGCCGCAAGGTCGCCGCCGGCCGCGCCTGGGCGGCGCAGAGCGGGCCGGTCCAGCTCGAGCTGCACCTGCGCCCGCGCGAGCGCCGGCTGGCGCGGCGCGGCGACGGGCTCTACGCGACGCTCGCGGTCGTCTTCAAGGGCGCCGGCGGCAAGACGCTGCGGGACACGCTGCAGGCCCGCTTCCGCGTCCACGCGCCGCGGCGGGGGAGACGATGAGGCGGGCGCTGGCGCTGGCCGCCGCGGCCCTCTGCCTGCTGCCGGGCGCGGCGGGCGCCGCCGGGTGGCGCTCGGAGCAGCCGAGCGGCGCCAACGGCGCGCCGCTGCTGGGCAAGGTCGGCGACATCGAGTGCTGGAGCGCCGACCGCTGCCTGCTGATCACCGGCGGCAACAGCGGTGTCGCCGCCGGCCTCTTCGCCTACGACGGCCGCGGCTGGTACCGCTACGCGACCGTCTGCGGCGGCGCCGAAGGCCGCATCGCCTGGGTCGGGCCGGACGAGTTCTGGACCGTCTCCGATCAGCAGAAGGGCCAGGAAACGAGCGAACGGCCGGCGGCGAGCATCTCCCTCTGCCACTTCAAGGGCGGGCAGGTCCTCGCCTCCTACGCGAAGCCGATCGGCCGCAGCGACTCCTACCTGAAGATGAACGGCGCGGTCTGCGCCGGCGCCGCCGACTGCTGGTTCGCCGGCGAGCGGCTGCCGGCGACGGTCAACCAGGGCGCCTTCCACCTGCACTGGGACGGCAGCGCCCTGACCGCGGTGCCCTCGCTGACCAACGCCCAGCCGCAGATCGAAGATCCGGGCCGGGGCGTCGGCGCCCTCGCCCTGCACGAAGGGTCGCTGTTCGAGAGCGTCGCCGTCCGCAGCGGCGACACCGAGGCCGTCGCCGAAGCCGAAGAACCCTCGCTGCTGCACCGGATCGAGCCCGGCCTGGCGAACCCGTTCGTGCCGCTGTTCGGGGCGGCGCCGATCGAAGCGGGCGGCGAACCGGTCAACCCGCGCTCGCTCGCCGCGGCCGCGCTGACGGGGGTCGCGGGCGGGCCGCTTTGGGCGGTGGCCGGCAGCGTCGAAAACAGCGCCACCGGCCGCGTCGTCGTCCTCCAGGTCAGCGGCGCAGACCAGCTGACGCAGCTGGCGCTGTCGGACCCCGGCGGCCTCCTCGCCGATGCCGGCGAGCGGGTCGAAGGCGCCGCCGCCGAGGCGGGGGGCCCGCTCTGGCTCGGCGTCCGCCGCCAGGGGGAAATCGAGGAGCTCTCCTCCGCCCACCTGGTCCCGGTCGCGGCCGACGGCAGCGTCGGGCCGGAGGTCGTGCTCCCGGCCGGCGGCGAAGCGCAGTCGGGCGAAGTGCTCGGGCCGAAGGGGTTCGCCGGCCCGATCGCCTGCGCCGGGCCCGGGCAGTGCTGGATGGCGACCAGCCGCGGCTGGCTCTTCCATCTCGGGCCCGACCCCAACCCGAGCGCCGACCCGGCGGCGCGCCCGGCGCCGATCACCACCCGCCCGGTCGACGAAAGCCTGCCGGCGGTGCCGCCGATCGAACCGCCCGAAGACGTCTCCGGCCTCGACGACGAAAAGCCCTCCGAACAGGAAGAAATACCCGGCATCGCGACGCCGCGGACGCGTCGTGAAAAGCCGCTGTATGAGTTCGTCGGCCAGCGGCTGGTCAACGGCACGATGCTGGAACTGACCTTCGTCCTGCGCAAGCGCTCGCACGTGCGGCTGCTCGCCAGCCGCGGCGGCCGCGTCGTCGCCTGCTCGCCGCGGTACACGATGGGCAAGGGGCGCCGGCACGTCCTCCTCCGCCTCGAACGGCGACGCTGGCCGACCAAGCTCGACCTCGAAGTCGACGCCGTGCAGGGGCGCGCGTCCAAGTGAGCGCCGCTCGCCGCCTCGCCGGGCCGCTCGCGGCCCTGTTCGTCGTCCTCGCGCTGGCGGTCGCCGTCGACCGCCCGCCCGGCGCTCGCGCCGATGCCGGCGGCCTGGTCGCGCAGCCGGCGCAGGGAGCGCCGGCGCAGGCCTTCCTCGGCGCCTCGCCGCAGGAGGCGGCGGGCGAGGTCTGGGCGGTCGCCACCGGCGGCCGCTCGCTCGCCCGCTACACCAGCGGCTCCGGCTGGGAAGTCCTCGCCGCCCCGCTGGCGGCCGGCGGCGGCGCGGCGAGCGTCGCCTTCGAAACCTCCGAAGCGGGGGTGGGGAGGACGACCCCCGCCGGCGGCATCGCCGCCGCCGCCAGCGGCGCCGCCGACGAACCGGTGCTCGTCGTCCGTGAACCGGGCGGGCCGCTGCGGGAAGCGAGCGAAGCGGCGCCGCTGCTGGAAGCGGGGCAGGGCCTGTTCGGGTTCGGCGCCCAGCGCCTGCTCGCCGCCGCCGAAGGCCCGGGCGGGCAGACCGAAGCGCTGGTCGTGCCCGAACAGCTGAGCGGCGCCGCCCCGCGCGTGCTCGTCTACGCCGGCGGCGCCTGGAGCAGCGAGGAAGTCTGCCTCGCAGGCCCCGGCTGCCTGCCGCCGGGGCCGAGCTTCCGCGTCGTCGCGATCGAAGCCTCCGGTGGCGAGGCCTGGCTGCTGGCGCGCGAATCCTCGGCCGGGATCATGCTGCTGCGGCGCGAAGGCAGCGGCCCCGGCGCCGTCTGGCACCAGCGCTCGCTGGGGGTCGCCGGCTCGCTCGGCTCGCGCTACGCGGAAGCGGCGCCGCTCGGCGTCGGCGTCGCCCCCCGCAACCACGGCCAGCCGCTGACGGTGAGCGCCGCCGGAGTCTGGTTCGACGCCGTCCTCACCGCCCCCGGCGGCGACAAGTACGAGGCGACCGCCTACTTCGACCGTGGCGCCGACGAGCTCACCGCCGCCTGGTGCGACCTGCCGGCGCCGGCCGGGCTCTGCAGCTTGCCGCTCGGCTCCGAACTGCCCGACGGCGAAGGCCGCAGCTTCGCCTGGCCCTCCGGCGAGGCCTATGGCACCCGCGTCCTCACCGGCGTCGGCCAGGGGGCGATCCTCAGCCTCTCCGGCAGCTCCTTCGCCCGCGACGCGGTCGGCAGCGGCGACGCCGGCAGCAGCCGCGGCGCCGCGCTCGCCGCGCCCGACCAGGGCTGGCTCGGGGCGAAGCCGCCGCTGCAGCTGACCCGCAACCCCGAAGCAGCCCGCCTCAGCGCCTGGCCGGTTCCCTTCCGGCGGCCGCTGACCGCGATCGCGCCGGCCCCGGCGGCGGCGACCGGCGCCCTGGGCTCCGAAGCGATCGCCGTCGGCGAGGAAGGCGAGGTCGCCCGCTACGTCCCCGGTCAGGGCTGGGAACCCGAATTCCTCCTGCGCGGCAACGGCAGGCGGGCGACGCCGCGGCTGCGCGCCGTCGCCTGGCCGGAGCCCGAACGCGCCTTCGCGGTCGGCGACAACGCGGCGATGTGGGTCTGGCAGAAGGCGACGGGGCTGTGGCAGGCGGACCCGGCGGCGCCGCCGAGCCTGGCGCGGGCCAACTTCACCGGCCTCGCCTTCGACCCCGACCGGCCCTCGCGCGGGTACGCGGTGGGCAAGCAGGGGCTGCTGCTCGCCTACGGGCGTGAATGGACGCAGGAGGAGCTGCCCGCCGCGATCCCCGCCGAAGCCGACTTCACCTCGATCGCCTTCGCCGGCGGGGAGGCGATCGCGACCTGGAAATACCCGGTGCTGAAAGGCAGCACCTACCGCGGCGGCGTCATCGTCGACGACGGCTCCGGCTGGCGGGTCGACGAGGAGGCGGACGCGGCCCTCGCCGGCGCCCCGCCCCAGCGCGTCGCCGGCCTGCCCGACGGCGGCGCCGTGATCGCCTCGCTCGGCTTCGGCGAAGCGAGCCTCGTCAACGGCCGCGTCATCGTCCGCCAGGGCGCCGATGCGGCCTGGGAAACGGCGCCGGGAGTCTGGACCGGCTACCCGGTGGCCCTCGCCGCCTTCCGCGAAGACGGCCGGGTGCGGGCGGTCGCCGCGGTCGCCGAAACGCAGGCCTCGCGCGATTTCGCCACCGACCTCGAACAGCTCACCGACCAGCCGCCGCCGGGGCAGGCGCCGCTGCTGACCGAACCGTACCCGCTGCCCGGGGCGGGCTCGGTGATCCGCCAGACCGCCGAGGGCTGGCGCGACGAGCAGCGCGAAGCGCTGCCCGAACCGCTGCACGTCGAAGGCCAGACCGCCTACGACCTGCCGCGCCGGCCCGACCCGGTGCTGGCGCTGCTGGTCTCCCCCGACGGCAGCCAGGGCTGGGCGGTCGGCGGCGAAACCGGGACCTTCGTCCAGTTCCGCGGCAAGAGCGTGCAGACCGCCGGCGTCCTCCGCTACGGGCCGGCGGCGGCGCCGCCGAGCAACGCGGGCGCCGCCCCGGTGCAGGCCGAAGCCGCCGCCGCCACCTTCGCCCTCGGCGGCAACGCCCAGTGCGCCGCGGCCTGCGCCGACATGGCCGGTGCCGGCGTCGGGCCCGATCGCTGGCTCGCCGCCGCCGTCTCCCGCGCCGCCGCCGTGCCCGGGATCCGCGCCTTCCTCTACACCGGCGCCAGCGTCGCCGCCGGCGCCGGCGAAGCCTCGCTCGGCGAAACGCTCGACGGCCCCGCCTTCGCCCGCGAGGAGGCCGCCTACGCGCGCCGGCTCGCTGCCGGCGCCGGCTCGCTACCGGTCTTCGCCGCCGCCGCCGAATCCGACCTCGACGGCGGCTCCTCGCTCGGC
>JBEHWY010000100.1:0-13266 GCA_048498975.1 Actinomycetota bacterium
CCACAGGGCAGGTAGGTGCGCCGGCCCGCCCGCCCCAAGCCCCGCCCCCGAAAGTCGTGGTTCCTTTCGGACCTCCTGGTTCCAAAAGGAACCACGGGACGCCAAACCAGCCGAGTTCTCAATCCCGCGGTTCCTTTGTCCGCCCTGTACGGACAAAGGAACCACGCGATCCGCACGCCCAGGCCCGGGAGGGGAGGGTGCTCGCCGCCCTACCTGCCCATGGAGGGTGGCGAGCACCCTCCCCCCGCCACCCTCCGCGTCACGCCTAACCGTCACCGTCCCTTCACCGGCTCGAAACGAGCCCGAAACACCCCCTGCCGAAGCGGCGATCCGCCCCGCTTCGATTTTGGACAAGCGGAGAACAACGGCCGCGGACCCCGAACCTAGGCTGACCAGGTGCAGGCGGACGCGGAATATGTGATGCGCGTGGTCGAGGAGCGGGGCGTGCGTTTCGTGCGGCTCTGGTTCGTCGACGTGGTCGGTTCGCTGAAGAGTCTTGCGGTGCCGGCCTCGGAGCTGGAACCGGCGCTGCTGGAGGGGGTCGGCGTCGACGGCTCGGCGATCGAGGCCAACGCGCGCGGCTCCGAACGCGACGTCTACGCCTGGCCGGACCCGAGCTCCTTCCAGGTGCTGCCCTGGACCAAGGAGCCGCGCGCGGCGCGGATGTGCTGCGACCTGCGCATGCCCGACGGCCAGCCCTTCGCCGGCGACAGCCGCCAGGCGCTCTGCCGCGTGCTCGACCAGGCGGCGGAGGCGGGGCTGACGCTGCAGGTCGGCTGCGAGATCGAGTTCTTCCTCTTCGACGAGAAGCAGGACCCGACGCGGCCGCCGGTGCCGCTCGACAACGGCGGCTACTTCGACCTCACCGTGCAGGACGTGGTCAGCGACTTCGGCCGCCGCGCGATCGAGCACCTCGAGCAGGTCGGCATCCCGGTCACCGCCTCCCATCACGAGGTCGCCCCCTCCCAGCACGAGATCCACCTCAAGCACACCGACGCGCTGACGATGGCCGACGCGATCACGACCTTCCGGATCATCGTCAAGGAGGTCGCCCGCGACCTCGGCCTCTTCGCCACCTTCATGCCGAAGCCGCTCGACGGCCTCAGCGGCAGCGGCATGCACCTGCACCTCTCCGCCTACGACGGCGAGACCAACCTCTTCTACGACGCCGACGGCGGCTGGGCGGGAAAACGCGGCGGCCGCTTCCTCGCCGGCATCCTCGCCCACGCCGCCGAGACCGCCGCCGTCTCCAACCAGTGGGTCAACTCCTACAAGCGGCTGGCGGCGGGAATGGAGGCGCCGAGCCAGATCAACTGGACGCGCGACGGGACCAACCCCCTGGTCCGGGTTCCCACCGGACGGCCGGGCCAGCCCGACACGGCGCGGATCGAGCTGCGCTCCCCCGACGCCGCCGCCAACCCCTACCTGCTCTTCGCGATGGTGCTAGCCGCCGGCCTGCGCGGGATCGAGCGCGGCTACGAACTGATGCCGGAGGCGGGCTCCAACGGGGCCGGCGCCGCCTGCCTGCCCGGCGACCTCGGCGAGGCGACCGCCCTCTTCGACGCCTCCGAACTCGCCCGCGACACCCTCGGCGACCGGCTCTGCGACTGGTACGTCGCCAACAAACGCAGCGAGTGGGACGCCTACCGGGCGACGGTGACCGACTTCGACCGCGACCGCTACCTGCGGTGGCTCTAGGCCTTGGCGGACGCGTGGATCTACACCCGCGAGCCCAGCCGTGGATCGCAGATGGCGTCCCAGGTGGCGGAGCTCGGCTTCACCCCGCGACTGATCGAGTCCAACGGGAACCTGCGCCCGAGCGGCGCCGACGGCGCCGCCGGGCGGCCGCCGGACATCGCGGTGGTGATCGGCGAGGAGGAGCTCTGCGTCCGCCTGCGCGAGGACGTCGCCTTCGCCGACGTCCCGATCCTGCTCTCGGTCCGGCCCGAGGACCTCGACGGGCATGTGCCGAGCGCCGAGGAGCTGCTGGTCCCACCCTTCACGCCGGCGGAGCTGGAGGCGCGGATCGTGCGGGCTCGGCGCCAGATCGGCGGCGGCGAGGAAGTCAGCACCGTCTGCGCCGGCTCGCTCGAGGTCGACCTCGCGACCTACCAGGTGACCGTCGCCGGCGAGCCGATCGACTTCGCCTACAAGGAGTACGAGCTGCTGCGCTTTCTGATCACCCACCCCGGCCGGGTCTTCTCCCGCGAGGCGCTGCTGAACCGGGTCTGGGGCTACGACTACTACGGCGGCGCCCGCACCGTCGACGTCCACGTGCGGCGACTGCGGGCGAAGCTCGGCGGCGAGCACGCCGGCCACATCAAGACCGTGCGGGGCGTCGGCTACCGCTTCGACCTATGACCGCACGAGCGACCGACCAGGAGGTGGAGCGATGAACCCAGCGACGCGAGAGCAGCGCGGCCGCAGCCGCTACGCGGGCTTCCGCGCGACGCTGAAGGCGGTCGGCACCGGGCCGCGCGGCAGCCGCGCGCTCGCCTTCGAGGAGGCCCGCGAGGCGATGGCCGCGATCCTCGCCGGCGAGACGACCGAGTCGCAGGCGGGCGCCTTCCTGATCGCGATGCGGGTCAAGGGCGAGGAGCCCGAGGAGTTGGCCGGGATGGCGCAGGCGCTGCGCGACGCGGCGCTCTCCCGCGAGCCGGGCCCGGTGCGGCCGCTGGCCTGCGCCGGCTCCTACGACGGCGTCGCCGAGTCGCCGCAGCTCTCGCTCGCCGCGGCGGTGCTCGCCGCCGCGGCCGGGGCGCCCTGCGCGATCCACTGCGGCGGCTCGCTGGGCCCCAAGTACGGGACGACGCCGGCCGACGTGCTGGCCGCCCTCGGCGGCCCGGCGCGGCCGACGCTGGAGCAATCGCGGGCGATGTTCGCGGCCAGCGGCGTGACGCTGGTGCACTGCGGCGAGGCGATCCCCGGCTGGGAGCGGCTGGCGCGGATCCGCGACGAGGTCGGCCTGCGCGGCCCGGTCCACTCGGCCGAGAAAATGGTCGACCACCTCGGCGCCGAGCGCTTCGTCGTCGGCTACGCGCATCACCCCTACGGGCCGCGCCTGCTCGGCGCGCTCACCGTGCTGGGGGCCGAGTCGGCGCTCGCGGTGCGCGGCATCGAGGGCTCCGACGTACCCCGTCCCGCCCGCCCCCAGGCGAGCGGCGACGGCGCCCTGGAGATGCCCCAGGAGCTCGCCCTGCGGCTGCCGGCGGACTGCGCTTCGCCGCAGCGCTCGGCCGAGCTGACCCGCGAGGTCCTGGCCGGCGAGGAGGGCGCCGCCGCGGTGGCGGTCCAGCTCGGCGCCGTGCTGCGCCTCTCGGTCGCCGGCGCCTGCGACTCGATCGAGGCGGGGCTGCAGCGCGTCCGCTCCGCGATCACCGGCGGCGAGGCGACCGCGACGCTGGAGCGGATGCTCGAAGCCGGCGCCTGAGGCTCCAGTTCACGGGCATTCCACAACGAGTGGCGCGTTCGCCACGGATGCGGCCCCCTGACCGCCCGCCTATGGTCGTCGCTGCGACCAATCCGGACGAAAGGCTGAGCGGCAATGGATAAATGGGAGTACATGGTCATCCCCCTCGAGGAAGCGGGCAAGCTGAAGAAGAAGAGCCCGGGCATCAGCCCCAGCCGCCTCAACCAGCTGGGCGAGGAAGGCTGGGAGGCGGTCGGCGTCACGCTCAAACGCGGCGATCTCGTCGCCTGGCCGATCGTGCTGCTCAAGCGACCGCGAGTGCCCGCCGCCGCATAGGCGCGGGTCTCCATACCGGTCAAGGTCATCGCGGTATCGGTCGATGGGATACCGATGCCCGGGCCGATCGGAAGCGCTACCGGGAGCCGCACCCAGACGTTCCTGCGGGTCGGAAGCGCTGCCCTGCTCGGAGTCGCGATCCTCACGCTCGCGGCGGAGATCGCGCTCATCGTCTTCGGCTCGGAACCCGGCCGCACCGAAACCAGAGACGCCCTGGTCCTGGCAACGATGGGCTCCGCCGGCCTGGCGACCCTCCTCGCCGGCCTCGGCCCTCGCCGCGGAGACCGTGACGCCTGGCTCGCGCTGGGGCTCGGCATCCTCATCTTCACCGGTGGCTGGGCCTACTACCTGTACGCCCAGAAGTCGGTTACCAGCTTCCCGAGCACCGCGGACTTCTTCTGGCTCGCGTTCTACCCGTGCCTGCTCGGCACGGTCTACCTACTCGTCCGCCGTCAGCACCGGGTCGGCGGACTCGGGATCTCGCTCGACGCGGCGATCATCGCGATCGCCCTCGGCGCGCTCGCCTACGAGCTCGTCTTCAACGGCCTAATCGCGATCACGCAGGCCTCGGCCGTGGTCGGGGGTCAGCTCTCCTACTCGGTCCTCGACCTCGCGATCCTGGTGCTGCTGGCCCTGATCTGCGTTCCCAGCCGAGCCGCCGTCGGCCGCGCCTACCTGATGCTGATCCTTGGGATGGCGGTGCTCCTGGCAAGCGACGCCACGATCGTCAAGCAGCTCGCCGACGGCAGCTACCGGCCGGGCACCATCCTCGACGCGGGCTGGCCGACCGCGATCGTCCTCCTCGGACTCGCCCCGCGCTTCGGAACTTCCCTGAAGAAGATCAGCGCCCTGCGGGGCACAGCGCTCAACCTCGCGATCCTGGCTGCATTTGGCCTCTCCTTCGGGCTGCTGCTGCAGGAGGCGCTCCACGACCAGGACCCGGTGGTGATCGTCCTCGCCGCCCTGGTCCCGTGCCTGATCGTCGTGCGGCTGATCTTCGCCGTGCGCGACAACGACCGCCTCGCACGCGACAACGAGAGCATCATCGCCGCCGCCGGCGAGGGCATCTACCGCGCCGACGCCGACGGCCGGATCACGTCCGCCAACCCGGCCGCCCTGAGGATGCTCGGCTACACCCTCGCCGAGGTGCTGGGCCAACGCAGCCACGATCTCCTCCACCACACCCGGCCCAACGGCGCCCCCTACCCAGCCGCCGAGTGTCCGTCGAACAAGACGCTGCGCGACGGCACCACCCACCGGGTCTCCGACGAGGTCTTCTGGCGCAAGGACGGCACCAGCCTCGCCGTCGACTACACCACCGCGCCGGTGCGGGAAGGCGGGCGCATCGTCGGCGTCGTCGTCGTCTTCGACGACGTCACCCGCCAGCGCAACCTGCGCGAGCAACTGCGCGAGCAGGCCGACCACGACAGCCTCACCGGCCTCTACAACCGGCGACGCCTCTCCGAGGAGGTCTCCGAGCAACTGCTCTACGCGCAGCGCTACCGGCGCCCGGGCGTGCTACTGATGATGGATCTCGACTCGTTCAAGTTCGTCAACGACTCCTTCGGGCACCCGGTCGGCGACAAGCTGCTCTGTGACGTCGCGGCGGTGCTGCAGGCGAGCGTGCGCGAGACCGACGTCGTCGCCCGCATCGGCGGCGATGAGTTCGCGGTGCTGCTGCGCGAGGCCGATCGAGCCCAGGGCATCGAGGTTGCCGAGAAGCTGATCGCAGCGATCCGCAGCCGCTCGGAGCCGACGGTGGGCGCCAGTATCGGGGCCGCCCCCTTCGACGGTGGCGGCAGCCGCACGCCAGACGACCTCCTGATCGCCGCCGACATCGCCCTCTACGAAGCGAAGGAGGCCGGCGGAGGGTCCGCGATCCTCTATACCGGCCAACGCGGCAAAGCACTGACCTGGGTGGAACGGATCCGTGACGCCCTGCACGAGGGTCGGGTGATCGTCGACTGCCAACCGATCGTCGACCTGCGCAGCGGCGCCGTCGTGCGCGAAGAGCTCTTGGTCCGACTGCTCGACGAGCACGGGGACAAGATCCCGCCGGCGTCCTTCCTGCCCGCCGCCGAGCGCTTCGGCCTGATCCAGGAGATCGACCTCCTGGTCCTCGAGCGCGCGATCGAGCTGGCGCGCTCGGGCAAAGCGGTGGCGGCAAACGTCTCGGCGCGGACGCTGAACGACCCCCGCTACTTCGAGGCCCTCGAGCAGGCGATCGCCGGCGGGCTCGATCCGGGGCTCTTCAACTTCGAGATCACCGAGACGGCAGCCGTGGCGAACATGGCCGAAGCGCAGGTCTTCGCCCGGCGAATCCACGAGATCGGGGCGAGTCTGGCTCTCGACGACTTCGGCACCGGCTTCTCCTCCTTCACCTACCTCAAACACATCCCCGCCCAGTACCTGAAGATCGACACCGAGTTCATCCGCGAGCTGAGCCACAACCCGGGCGACCAGCAGCTCGTCGGAGCGATCGTCTCGATTGCCCGCGGCCTCGGGCAGAAGACGGTCGCCGAGGGAGTCGAAGACGAAGAGACCCTGGCCCTCGTTCGCGACCTCGGCGTCGACCTCGTGCAGGGCTTCGAGCTCGGCGGGCCATCGACTTCGGAAACCGCCCCCTCGGCGAAGCAAGGAGACCATGCAGAGCACCGAGACCAAACGCGCCACCCCGCCGGCTGAGCACCCGCGCCTCGCGCTCGTCCTCGACCCCTCGCGCAGCGAAGGGGTCAGAGACCTCGAGCGAACCCCGGGGGAACGGCGTCGGATCTACGTCGGCCTGCACCTCAAGCTGGCGCTGGTGATCGGCATCGCCCTCGCCTGGGCGGGTCTTTCGCTGTGGCTCGCGATCCCCTGGATCGAGGATCTCGGCGAATCGATCACGGTCCCGGTCGCCACCGCGGTGATCCTCGGCATCGCGATCATCCCCGGCTACCTCAACGCCAACCTGATCTCCTCGCTGCTGATCGACCGGCCGCCGCCGCTGCGCTTCGATCTCAGCCTGCCCCCGCTCACGGTGGTGATCGCCTGCTTCAACGAGGAGGCGACGATCGAGGAGACCCTCGACTACGCCTGCAAGCAGGAGTACCCGGCCGAGCTGCGGTTCCTGGTCGCCGACGACGGCTCGACCGACCGCACCGCCGAGCTGGCCCGGGCGCGAGCCGGCGAGGACGACCGGATCTCGGTCGCCACCCTCCCCCACGGCGGCAAGGCGCGCACCCTGACCGCGGCAATGGACCTCGTCGAGACGCCGCTGGTCGCCACCGTCGACGCCGACACGCTGCTGATGCCCGGCGCCCTGGAGCGGATCGTCTGCCGGCTGCTGATCTCCCCGCCGGACACGGTCGCCGTCGCCGGCGCCGTCTTCGTCCGCAACTCGCGCCGCAACTTCCTCACCCGCGCCCAGGAGTGGGACTACTTCCTCGGCATCGCCTCGGTCAAGCGCCAGCAGGGCCTGTTCCAGGGGACGATGGTCGCCCAGGGCGCGTTCAGCGTCTACCGCGCCGACGCGGTGCGGGCGGTCGGCGGCTGGCCCGACCGAATCGGCGAGGACATCGTCCTCACCTGGGCGATGATGCGCGCGGGCGGCCGGGTCGGCTACGAGCGCACCGCGATCGCCTTCACCGGCGCCCCGGAAGACCTCGCGCACTTCGCCCGCCAGCGACGCCGCTGGGCACGGGGGATGATCGAGGGCCTGCGCGAGCACGGGCGGGCGCTGATCGCCGGCCACCGCTCAAACGCCCACGCCGTGATGGTCAACTTCCTCTTCCCCTTCGTCGACAGCGTCTACTCGATCGCCTTCCCGATCGGCCTCGTGCTGGCGCTGTTCGGCAACTTCGCGATCGTCGGCCCGATGACGCTGGCGGTGATCCCGCTCAACATCGCCCTCTCGATGATCATGTTCCACCTCAGCCGCCAAGCCTTCCGCGAGGTCGGCCTCAACGTCCGCCAGAACCGGCTCGGCTACCTCGGCTACCTGCTGACCTACCAGCTCTTCATGTCACCGATCTCGGTCGCCGGCTACATCCAGGAGACGTTCCGGGCCCGCCGCAGCTGGTAGAGGCCTGGGCCGAGGCCGCGCGCCACTACGACGAGGAGCTCGTCGCCGGCATCGCGTGGGGCTCACCCGGGCCAACCCTCCGGCCTTGACCGTTGACGGGGTTGACGGTACCGTCCGGTGGGCAATGGCAGCGAATCCGGCCCTTCTCGATCGCACCGTCGAAGAGTTCCGCCGCACCCTCACCGAGATCGGCGGCCAGCCGAACTCGGCTGACGATGCCGAGGCTCTCGGCCGGCGTGCGGCGATGGTCGTGCTTGCCGGCGGTGCCTGGGAACGGGCGCTTGGAGAGCTGCTGACCAGCGCCGAGGCGCGGGTCCTGCTCGGGGGGATCAGCCGGGAGGCGCTGCGCAAGCGGGTCGTCAGCGGGTCGGTGGTCGCGCTGCGCGATGACGCCGGCCTGGTTCGCTACCCGCGCTGGCAGTTCGATGCGGCCAGCGGAAGACCTTACGGGGCAGTCAAGAGGCTCAACGAGATCTTCGGCGATGCGGGGCTCGACTCGTGGACGCTCGCCTCGTTTGCCACCACCCCCCAGCCGGAGCTCGGCAACCGGGCGCCGGTTGACGCCTTTGCCGACGCCGACATCGAGCCCCTGCTTCTCTCGGCTCATCGCACCGTGGCCGACCTGAAGCGTTGAGCCCGCGCGGCCTGCCCGCTCCTCCGGACGACATGCCCGAGCTCCCCGGCACGGAGCTCGGGACGGGACCCCTGTGGCGGATCCATGCCGCCGATGTCGCCCCCTGGTTCTTCGACGTCGGCCCAGATGGCAGGTTCAACCTTGCCGAGCCAGGCACCTGCTACCTCGCCGAGGAGCCGATTGGCGCCTTCGTGGAGAAGTTCGGGCGCCTGCTGCGGCCGGGCGGGGTGATCCCAGAGCCGCTGGTGGACACCCAGCGACTGTCGAAGCTCCGCCCGCCAAAAGCAGAGGTCGTCGATTTGACCGACCCCTCCGTCCTCGGACTTGTCGGCCTCACCGCCGAGATCCACTCGACGACCGACTACAACCTGACCCAGGACTGGGCTCTCGCCCTGCAAGAAGCCGGCTATGACGGCATCCGCTACAAAGCCCGCCACGACCCGCGCGGTCAGCTCGTCTCCATCGCCCTCTTCGGCAAGAGCAAACCACCGCGGAGCGCCGCAAAGACGGCGGTCATCCCGGTCGATCTGGTTCGCGAGGCTTCCGCGACCTTCGCGATCACGGTCCTCCCCCATCGCCACTCGCGACGCCGGTAGGCAGCGCCGAGCTCGGGGAGATCCCTCGGCTCGACTAGGGGAGATCCCCAATAGGCAGGACGGGGCACCGTCGGCAGGCTGGAGATGCAAACTGACCAGATCTCCAGGGGAGGCATCCGATGACCGACGACAATCCCACCATCGAGCAAGCGAAGACCGACGAGGCGCCGCCCCGCCGCCTGCGGCGCTCCTCCAGCGACCGCGTGCTGGCGGGCGTCGCCGGCGGCCTGGGACGCTACTTCCGCGTCGACCCGATCATCTTTCGGATCGGCTTCGGCGTCTCGCTGCTCTTCGGCGGCGTCGGCGCCCTCGCTTACCTGCTGCTGGCGCTCCTCGTCCCCACCGACGGCGAGCCCGACCTCGCCCAGCGGCTGGGCAGGCGGCTGCAGGCCAGGGGCTTGTGGCGCGGCCTCGCCACGATCGCGATCGCCCTGCTCGCGATGGCGGGGCTGATCGCCCTGACCGGCGCCGCGGCCGTCGTCGTCGCCCTCGGCTGGGGCGTGGCGGTCGGGATCGCGGTGATCGCGATCGGGGCGCTGCTGGTGCTCGCCGCCCGCCGGGGCGGCGGCGCCCACTGGCTGATCCTTCCGGCGATCGCGATCGCGATCGGGGCGGGCGTCGCCTCCGCCTCGGACCTGAACTTCCGCGGCGGCGTCGGCGACCGCGAATACCAGCCGCTGACCGCCAGGGACATTCCCGCCGACGGCTACGACTTCGGGATCGGGAGGCTGGTCGTGGATCTCCGTCAGCTCGATTGGCAGATGGAACGTGTGGTGCACCTGAAGCTGCGCCTCGGCGCGGGTCAAGCTGACGTCTTCGTCCCCGCCGACGTCTGCGTGACCGGCAGCACGCACGTCGGCGCCGGCGAGAGCGAGGTGGTCGGCGAGCGCAACAGCGGTGTCGGGGTCGACCACGGCATCGGCTCCGCGCTCGGCGCGATGCCGCAACTGCAGCTCGACGCCGAAGTCGAACTCGGCCAGCTGCGGGTGATCAACAGCGACACCGCCAGCGTCGACAACCCCGGTTACGGACCCGGCCCGTTCCACGAGGACACGGCACCGCTGCGGGCGGCGGAGGCGAGGGCATGCGGGGTCGGCTGAGGGTCGACCCGGTCTGCCTGGGAGCCGGCGCGGCGCTGATCGCCGTCGGCGCCCTGGTCGTGCTCGATTCCGCGCACGCGCTCTCGGTCCCGCCGGGATGGATGGCGGTCGCCCTCACCGCCGCAGTGGGGGTGATCCTGCTGCTGAGCGGCTTGGTGGACCGCGATCCGAAGCGTCAGGATGACCGGTGAGCCTCGTGACCGGAGCCGAGACCCCACCGCTGCGGCGCCAGGCCCCTCTCCGGCGCGACATGCGGCGCGGCCTGCTCGGGGGAGTGCTTGCCGGCATCGCCCCCCGACTCAGGGTCGACCTGCCGATCTTGCGGGTGCTCTTCGTGGTCGCCACGGTGGCGACCAGCGGGCTCCTGCTGCTGCCCTACCTGGTCGCCTGGGCGGTGCTGCCGGCGAGCGGCGAGAGCCGGGCGGCGGTCCGCCCTCTCGCCCGGCTCCAGGTGAGCAGCGACTGGCGGGTCGGGGCCGGCGTCGGGCTGCTGGTCCTCTCGATTCTGCTCGCCTTCCGCCAGCTGGGGATCTGGTGGAGCGACGCCCTGATCTGGCCGCTGGCCCTGGTCGCCTTCGGGGCGGCGCTGCTCTGGGGACGCTCGCGGTCGTCCGACCTCGCACGGGAAGCGCCGCGAGCCTGGGCCGCCGACGAGCCCGCCGTCGCCCCGGCCGACGTGGAGCCGGTGGAGCGTCGCCAGGCCGCCGTCGCCGATCTGTATCGCGGCGTCTTCGGGGTGCTCCTGGTGATCGGGGCTGGACTCCTCGTGCTCTCCTCCAACCGGGTGTTCGGTGGCGTCCGCGACGCGGCGCTGACCGCGGTCGTGGTGATGGTCGCCGTGGCGCTGATCCTCGCCCCCTTCCTCTGGCGGCTGGGGCGCAACCTGGCGGCCGAGCGGGCCGAGCGGGTGCGCTCCCAGGAGCGTGCCGAGATGGCCACCCACCTGCACGACTCGGTGCTGCAGACGCTGACCCTGATGCAGAAGCGCGCCGAGGACCCCCGCGAAGTGGCGGCCCTGGCCCGGCGCCAAGAGCGCGAGCTGCGCGACTGGCTGGCCGGCGAGGGCCGCGCCTCCGCCGAGGAGAGCTTCGCCGCCGCGCTGCGGACGGCCGCCGAGGCGGTCGAAGACGACCACCGGGTGGCGGTGGACGTCGTCGTCGTCGGCGACTGCGAGATGGACGAGGCCGCGAGAGCGCTGCTCGGAGCTGCCAGGGAGGCCCTTCTCAACGCCGCGAAGCACGCTCCCGAGCCAGGCCCGATTCGCGTCTACGCCGAGGTTCGGGGAGACCGGGTCGAGGTCTTCGTGCGCGACCGCGGGCCGGGTTTCGACCCCGACAGCGTCCCGCCGGACCGGCGCGGCGTGCGCGAGTCGGTCGTCGGCCGCATGCAGCGGGCGGGGGGCCGCGCCGAGGTGCGCTCCACGCCCGGCGAGGGGACCGAGGTGAGCCTGGAGATCCCCCGTCCCGGCGCCGCGCCGGAGAGCGAACGCGGATGAGCGGCCCGTTGCCGAGCGTGGTGGTCGTCGATGACCACGAGCTGTTCCGCGCCGGGGTCAGGGCGGAACTGGATGGGCTGGTGGACGTGCGAGCCGAGGCGGGCACGGTCGAGGAGGCGGTGACGACCACCCTGCGCGAGGAGCCCGACGTGGTCCTGCTCGACGTCCACATGCCCGGTGGCGGCGCGGTCGAGGTGATTCGCCGGGTGGCCCGCGAGCGGCCCGCGCAGCGCTTCCTCGCCCTCTCCGTCTCCGACGCCGCCGAGGACGTGATCGCGGTGATCCGGGCCGGAGCCCGCGGCTACGTGACCAAGTCGATCTCCGCCGAGCAGCTCGCTGACGCGGTCGACCGCGTCAGCGAAGGCGACGCGGTCTTCTCACCCCGGCTCGCGGGCTTCGCGCTCGACGCCTTCCAGGGCGAGATCCCCGAGTCCGAGATCGACCCCGAGTTCGACCAGCTCACCCCCCGCGAGCGCGAGGTCCTGCGGCTGATCGCACGCGGCTACCTCTACAAGGAGATCGCCCTCGAGCTCGGCATCTCCCCGAAGACCGTCGAGGCCCACGTCAGCGCCGTCCTGCGCAAGCTCCAGCTCTCCAACCGCCACGAGCTGAGCCGCTGGGCGACCGAACGACGCCTGCTGGACTGAGGTCGCCGCAACACCACTACCTGCGCTGCCGTTCCTGCGATACGGCCTATTGTCCGGGAATGGAGTTGAGTAAACAGCAGGCCGAAGCGGTGGGAGCCGACACCGCCTTGGCGCCGGACAAGCAGCGAACGCGGTCGCAGCTCGAGAAGCTCGGCGGGCTTCTCGCTCCACTCGCCCTGCTGGTCGCCAAGGGCAAGGTCCTGCTCTTGGCGCTGGCCAAGATCAAGGCCGTGTCGACGCTGGGGACGATGTTCGTCTCGATCGCCGCCTACGCGCTGGCCTTCGGCTGGCCCTTTGCCGTCGGCTTCGTCCTTCTGCTCTTCATCCACGAGATGGGCCACGTCATCCAGTTGCGCCGCGAGGGAGTCGAGGCTTCGGCTCCGATCTTCATCCCCTTCGTCGGCGCCGTGATTGCGGCCAAGTCCATGGGCGAGGACGCCGCAGCAGAGGCCCGGGTCGGTCTGGCCGGCCCGATCCTCGGCACCGCGGGGACTCTGGTGCCGCTTGCCATCTGGCTGGCGACCGGCAGCGATCTCTGGCGTGCCCTGGCCTACGTCGGCTTCTTCATCAACCTGATCAACCTGATGCCGGTACTGCCCCTCGATGGCGGTCGTGCGATGGCCGTCCTCGGCCCCTTGGTCTGGATCGCCGGGATCCTCATAGCGGTCGCCGCCTCCGCCATCTTCCTTGGCCCGTTCATGCTTGTTTTCGTCCTCTTGCTCGGCGGGCCCGAGCTCTACCACCGCTTCAAGAATCGGCACTCGGAGCAGAGCCGCGAGTATCACTCGGTGCCGATGGGGACCAGGGTCGCCGTTGCCATCGTCTACCTGAGCCTCACCGCCCTGCTCATCGCCGGTGTCGCCGAGACCTACGCATCTCGCACCCTTTAGATGATTGATTCCACGACCAGGCGCACCCGGATGACGCGCCCGGCGAGTGCGCACTTATCCCCGCATAGCGGAGAGAAGTGCGCACTCAGCGTCGCA
>JBEHWY010000101.1:0-13098 GCA_048498975.1 Actinomycetota bacterium
CTCGCCGACATCCGGCATCCGCGGGGAGGGGGCGGCGGCGTGGTTGGCCGCGGCGCCGGCGTCGCGCAGGATCCGTGCCGCCCGCGCGTGTTCGAGCTCGCGCTGGGCCGGCGGCAGGTCGTCGTAGACGGCGTCCTGGACGAGCGGGTGGACGAAGCCGAGCGGCCGCTCGCGGCGCAGGATCTCGACCCGCGCCAGCTCCCCGGTCGCCGCCGCCACCTCGGCCTCGCTGACCTCGGCGAGCGCCGCCAGCTCGGCCAGCTCCGCCCCCTCGCCGAGCACCGCCAGCGCCCGGGCGACGGCGACGTCGCGGTCGCCGAGCCGCGCCAGCCGCAGCAGCACCGCCCGCGAGACAGCCCGTGGGCCGAGGTCGCGGACGACGCTCGCCTGCTCGCCGCGCGGCTCGATCCCCTCCGCCGCCAGCCCCTTCAGCAGCTCGTCGAGCAGCAGCGGGTTGCCGCCGGTCGCCTGGTGGCAGGCGGCGGCGAAGGCGCCGTCGGGGGCGGCGCCGAGGCGGCGCTCGACCAGCGCCGGCATCGCCGCCGGGCTCAGCGGGCCGGGGTGGATGCGCTCGGTCATCGGGTCCTGGGCGATCTCGGCCAGCAGCGCCGGGTCGGTGCCGGGCTCGGTGCTGCGCACGGTGGCGACGATCAGCAGCGGCAGCCCCTCCAGCCGCCGCACGACGTAAGCCAGGGCCCGCAGCGAGGGCCGGTCGCACCAGTGCAGGTCGTCGATCGTCAGCAGCAGCGGTTTGTCGCCGACCAGGTCGAGGATCAGCCAGTAGAGGCCGTGCAGGACCGCGAAGGAGGCGTCGCCGCCGAGCGAGCTGCTGTCGGGGGGAGCGAAGACGGCGCCGGCGATCTCCGCCGCGCCCTCGAACAGCTCGGTCCGGTTGGGTCGCGCCAGCAACGCCGGCTCCAGCATCTGGCGCACGATCCCGAACGGGAACTCGCGCTCGAGCTCAGACCCCCGCGCTCCCAGGGAGGCGATCCGCCGCCGCTGCGCCTCGGCTCGCAGCTCGGTCAGCAGCCGCGTCTTGCCGATCCCGGCCGGGCCCTCGATCAGCGCCATCCGCGGGCGCCCCTCGGTGAGTGCGTCGAGCAGCCCGGTGAGGGCCTCCAACTCCTGCTCGCGCTCGACCAGGTGGTCCATCAGCCGCCGAAGCTCGACCTCTCAACGTCCTCGCCGCGACCGACGAACAGCTCGCTGACCAGCGTCGGAGGGAAGAGGCCGTGGGCGGCGACGCCGGGGTCGGCGGCAAAGCGCGCCGCCAGCTCCTCCGGGTCGCCGACCGGGCCGCGGTAGTCGGCGATCAGGCCGCCGTCGGGGCTGGCCGGCACCTCGCGCAGGCTCACCTCCTCGCCGAGCCGGGCGAGCGCCGAGGCGCTGCCGAAGGCGAACAGCTCCAGCGGCACCGGGCCGCGCAGCGCCGCCACCGGCTTGCTCGAGTCGGCGATGACGACGAAGCGCTCGGCCGCGGCGGCGACGATCTTCTCGCGCAGGTGGGCGCCGCCGCCGCCCTTGATCAGCCAGCCGTCGGGCGTCACCTCGTCGGTGCCGTCGATCGCGATGTCGAGCCGCTGCAGGGAGTCGAAGGGCTCGACCGGGATGCCCAGCTCGCCCGCCTGCTGCTCGGTCGCGACCGAGGTGGCGACGCACCGAATCCCGCTCAAACCGCGCTGCGCCAGGGCCGGCAGCAGAAAAGCCACGGTGGAGCCGGTGCCGAGGCCGACGGTCATCCCGTCCTCGACCAGCTCCGCCGCCGCTTCCGCCGCCACCCGCTTCTCAGTTTCAGCTCCAGTCACCGGCCGAACTCTATTCGGCCATACTCTTTTGAGCACGCCCAGTTTTCGAGAAACACGACCAGGAGAAACCGGAACCAGATGACCAGCGGCACCGCAACCCAGGACTACAAGGTCGCCGACATCGGCCTCGCCGATTTCGGGCGCAAGGAGATCTCGCTCGCCGAGGTCGAGATGCCGGGCCTGATGCAGACCCGCGAGGAGTTCGGCCCCTCCCAGCCGCTCAAAGGTGCCCGCATCACCGGCTCGCTCCACATGACCGTGCAGACCGCGGTCCTGATCGAGACCCTGGTCGCCCTCGGCGCCCAGGTCCGCTGGGCCTCCTGCAACATCTTCTCGACCCAGGACCACGCCGCGGCGGCGATCGCGGCGGCCGGCATCCCGGTCTACGCCTGGAAGGGCGAGACCCTGGAGGAGTACTGGTGGTGCACCGAGCAGGCCCTGGTCTGGCCCGACGGCGAGGGCCCGAACATGATCCTCGACGACGGCGGCGACGCGACGCTGCTCGTCCACAAGGGGGTGGAGTTCGAGCAGGCTGGCTCCGTGCCGGATCCGGCCACGGCCGAATCGGAGGAGTTCCGCATCGTCCTGGCGACCCTGCAGCGCTCGCTCGCCGAGGACCCGCAGCGCTGGACCAAGATCGCCGCCCAGATCAAGGGCGTCACCGAGGAGACGACGACCGGCGTGCACCGCCTCTACCAGCTGGCCGAGAGCGGCGACCTGCTGTTCCCGGCGATCAACGTCAACGACTCGGTCACCAAGTCGAAGTTCGACAACCTCTACGGCTGCCGCCACTCGCTGGTCGACGGGATCAACCGGGGCACCGACGTGATGATCGGCGGCAAGGTCGCCGTCGTCTGCGGCTACGGCGACGTCGGCAAGGGCTGCGCCTCCAGCCTCCGCGGCCAGGGCGCCCGCGTCATCGTCACCGAGATCGACCCGATCTGCGCCCTGCAGGCGGCGATGGAGGGCTACGAGGTGCGCAAGCTCGAGGAAGTCGTCGAGAGCGCCGACATCTTCGTCACCGCCACCGGCAACAAGGACATCATCACCGTCGAGCACATGGCGCAGATGAAGCACAACGCGATCGTCGGCAACATCGGCCACTTCGACAACGAGATCGAAATGGCGGCGCTGGAAGAGTCCGACGCCGTCCGGGTCAACATCAAGCCGCAGGTCGACGAGTGGACCTTCCCCGACGGCCACGCCGTGATCGTCCTCTCCGAAGGGCGGCTGCTCAACCTCGGCAACGCGACCGGGCACCCGAGCTTCGTGATGTCGAACTCGTTCACCAACCAGGTGATCGCCCAGATCGAGATGTTCGCCAACGCCGACGGCCAGTTCGACGACAAGCAGGTCTACGTCCTGCCCAAGCACCTCGACGAGAAGGTCGCCCGCCTGCACCTCGCCTCGCTCGGGGTCGAGCTGACCGAGCTGACGCCGGAGCAGTCGAGTTACCTGGGGATCCCGGTCGAGGGCCCGTACAAGCCCCACCACTACCGCTACTGAGGGTCTGGGTAGGCAACAACGGTGACGGGACCGTGTCCCGCATCGAACCCTGACCCCCTGTCCGGCGGGCCGCTCACGGGAACGTCGCAAGTCCGTCGGCCGATAGTCATTAGGATCGACCCCTCTTATGCCTTCCGAGATCGACCAGCTCGCAATCAACACGATCCGCACGCTCTCCATGGACGCCGTCCAGAAGGCGAACTCCGGCCACCCGGGGACGCCGATGTCGCTGGCGCCGGTCGCCTATGAGCTCTGGCAGAACCACCTGCGCTACGACCCGGCCGATCCGATCTGGCCCAACCGCGACCGCTTCGTGCTCTCCGCCGGGCACGCCTCGATGCTGCTCTACTCGATGCTCTTCCTGAGCGGCGTCAGGAAGGTCGACGAGAAGTACAACATCACCGACGAGCCGGCCTGCTCACTGCACGAGATCGAAGAATTCCGCCAGCTGCACTCGCGCACCCCCGGCCACCCCGAGTACCGCTGGACCACCGGGGTGGAGACGACGACCGGCCCGCTCGGCCAGGGGATCGCGACTTCGGTCGGGATGGCGATCGCCTCCAAGTGGCTCGCCGCCCACTACGGCGAGGACCTCTTCGACTTCAACACCTACGCGCTGGCCGGCGACGGCTGCCTGATGGAGGGCGTCTCGCACGAGTCGGCCTCGCTCGCCGGGCACCTCAAGCTCGACAACCTCTGCTGGCTCTACGACAACAACCACATCACGATCGACGGCGACACCTCGCTCGCCTACGGCGACGACGTGCTGAGCCGCTTCGAGGGCTACGGCTGGAACGTGCTGCGGGTCGGCGACGCCAACGACACCGGCCTCCTCGCCCGCGCCCTCGACGCCTTCAAGGCCGAGACCGGCCGGCCGACCCTGATCGTCGTCGACAGCCACATCGGCTGGGGCTCGCCCAACAAGCAGGACACCGAGAAGGCGCACGGCGAACCGCTCGGCGAGGAGGAGGTCAAGCTGACCAAGCGCGCCTACGGCTGGCCCGAGGACGCCCAGTTCCTCGTCCCCGACGGCGTCCGCGAGCGCTTCGACGAGTTGATCGGCGCCCGCGGCGCGGCCGAAAGCGCCGCCTGGAAGGAGAAGCTCGCCGCCTCCGGCAAGGCCGAGGAGCTGGACCTGATGCAGCACCGCGGCCTGCCCGCCGGCTGGGAGGAGGGCATCCCCAGCTTCGAGGCCGACGAAGAGAAGGGCCTCGCCACCCGCAAGGCCTCCAACAAGGTCCAGAACGCGATCGCCGAGCGGGTGCCCTGGCTGATCGCCGGCTCCGCCGACCTCACCGACTCGACCTCGGTGCGGCTCAACTTCGACGGCGTCGAAAACTTCGAGCCCGACAGCTTCGGCGGCCGCCAGATCCACTTCGGGATCCGCGAACACGCCGCCGTCACCGCCTGCAACGGGATGTCGCTCTGCAAGCTGCGGCCGCTGTGGTCGACCTACCTCACCTTCTCCGACTACGGCCGACCCGGGATCCGGCTCTCGGCGCTGATGGAGCTGCCGGTGATCCACCTCTTCACCCACGACTCGATCGGGCTCGGCGAGGACGGGCCGACGCACCAGCCGATCGAGCAGCTCGCCTCGCTGCGGGCGATCCCGCACCTCGACGTGATCCGGCCCGCCGACGCCAACGAGGTCGCCGAGGCCTGGAAGCTCGCGATCAACCGCACGCACGACCCGGTGGCGCTCGTCCTCACCCGCCAGAACGTGCCGGTCCTCGACCGCAGCAAGTACGCCCCGGCGGCGGGGGTCCAGAAGGGCGGCTACGTGCTGGCCGACTGCGAGGGCGAGCCGGAGTTGATCCTGGTCGCGACCGGCAGCGAGGTCTCGCTCGCGGTCTTCGCCCACGAGAAGCTGCTCGCCGAAGGCCACCGCAGCCGCGTCGTCAGCCTCCCCTGCTGGGAGCTCTTCGACCGCCAGGACAAGGCCTACCGCGACGAGGTGCTGCCGCCGGCGGTGAAGCGCCGGGTCGCGATCGAGGAGGCCGCTACCCTGGGATGGGAGCGCTACGTCGGCGACGAAGGCGTCGTCATCGGGATGCACACCTTCGGGCAGTCGGCGCCGTTCAAGGACGTCGAGGCCGAGTTCGGCTTCACCCCCGACCAGATCGCCGCGAAGGCGAAGGAGGCACTCCGATGAAGGCCACCGCGAAGCTTCACGAGCTGGGGCAGAGCCTCTGGCTCGACAACATCACCCGCAAGATGCTCGGCGACGGGACGCTGCAGGGCTACATCGAGGAGCTCTCGGTCACCGGCCTGACGTCGAACCCGACGATCTTCGACAAGGCGATCTCCGGCGGCGACAGCTACGACGACCAGATCGCCGAGGTGGCGGACGCCGCCGAAGCCGGCGAGGGCGTCGGCGCCAACGCCCAGGAGCGGATCTTCTTCGAGCTCGCCGTCGCCGACCTGCGCGACGCCTGCAAGCTCTTCGGCCCGGTCCACGAGCGCACCGCTGGCGTCGACGGCTTCTGCTCGCTCGAGGTCTCGCCGCTGCTCGCCGACGACACCGAGGCGACGATCGAGCAGGCGGCGGCGCTGCACGCCAAGGCCGAGCGCGAGAACCTCTTCATCAAGATCCCCGGCACCAGCGCCGGCCTGCCCGCGATCGAGGAGACGATCTTCGCCGGCATCCCGGTCAACGTGACGCTGCTCTTCGACGCCGACCAGTACCTGGCCGCAGCCGATGCCTACATGCGGGGGATCGAACGGCGGATCGAGGCCGGGCTCGACCCCGACGTCGCCTCGGTCGCCTCGATCTTCATGAGCCGCTGGGACGTCGCCGTCGCCGAGGAGGTCTCCGACGACCTCCACAACCGGCTCGGCATCGCGATCGGCGGCCGCGCCTACCGCGCCTACAACGAGCTGCTCGCCTCCGACCGCCAGCGCCGCCTGCAGAACGAGGGCGCGCGCCCGCAGCGGCTGCTCTGGGCGAGCACCGGGACCAAGGACCCGAACGCCTCCGACACGCTCTACATCGAGGCCTTCGCCTCGCCCTTCACCGTCAACACGATGCCGGAGAACACCCTGCTCGCCTTCGCCGACCACGGCGAGGTCGGCGACCTGCTCGCCGCCGACGGCGGCAACTGCGAGCTGGTCCTCGGCGAGTTCGCCGACGCCGGCATCGACGTCGCCGCCCTCGCCGCACGGCTGCAGGAGGAGGGCAAGCAGAGCTTCAACAAGTCCTGGGAAGAGCTGCTCAAGTCGATCTCCTCCCAGCGCGGGGTCGCGGCGGGCTGATGAGCCCCGCGGGCGCCGGGCTGCGGCAGGCGCCGGCCTGGTCGGACCTGCAGGCGCACTTCGAGGCGATCGAGGGCACGCACCTGCGCGACCTCTTCGCCGCCGACCCCCAGCGCGGCGAGCGGCTCCTCGCCGACGGCGCCGGCCTGCACCTCGACTTCTCCAAGAACCGCGTCACCGACGAGACGGTGATGCTGCTCGGCGAGCTGGCGCGCCAGCGCGGCGTGGCCGAGCGCCGCGAAGCGATGTTCGCCGGCGAGCACATCAACGTCTCCGAGGACCGCGCCGTGCTGCACGTGGCGCTGCGGATGCCGCGCGGGCGCTCGCTCATCGTCGACGGCGTCGACGTGGTCAAGCAGGTGCACGAGACGCTGGACCGGATGGCCGCCTTCTGCGAGCGGGTGCGGGGCGGCGAGTGGACCGGCCACACCGGCAAGCCGATCCGCAACGTCGTCAACATCGGCATCGGCGGCTCGGACCTCGGCCCGGTGATGGCCTACGAGGCGCTGCGCCACTACAGCCGCCGCGAGATGACCTTCCGCTTCGTCTCCAACGTCGACGGCACCGATTTCGCCGAGGCGACGCGCGACCTCGACCCCGAGCAGACGCTCTTCGTCATCTCCTCGAAGACCTTCACCACGCTGGAGACGATGACCAACGCGCACACCGCCCGCGACTGGAGCCTGGCCGGGCTGGGCGGCGAGGAGGCGGCGGTCGCCAAGCACTTCGTCGCCGTCTCGACCAACGCCGAGGAGGTCTCGAAGTTCGGGATCGACACCGACAACATGTTCGGCTTCTGGGAGTGGGTCGGCGGCCGCTACTCGATGGATTCGGCGATCGGGCTCTCGACGATGCTGGCGATCGGCCCGGCGCGCTTCGAGGAGATGCTGGCCGGCTTCCACGCGATGGACGAGCACTTCCGCGAAGCGCCCACCGCCGCCAACCTGCCGATGCTGATGGGGCTGCTCTCGGTCTGGTACGGCGACTTCTTCGGCGCCCAGACCTGCGCGGTGCTGCCCTACGACCAGTACATGAAGCGCTTCCCCGCCTACCTGCAGCAGCTGACGATGGAGTCCAACGGCAAGCACGTCACCTTGGACGGCGCCCACGTCGACTACGACACCGGCGCGATCTTCTGGGGCGAGCCGGGGACCAACGGCCAGCACAGCTTCTACCAGCTGATCCACCAGGGGACGCGCCTGATCCCCTGCGACTTCATCGGCTTCTTCCACTCCAACAACCCGCTCGGCAACCACCACGACCTGCTGATGTCGAACGTCTTCGCCCAGGGCGAGGCGCTCGCCTTCGGCAAAACGCCGGAGCAGGTGCGGGCCGAGGGGACGCCGGAGGAGGTCGTGCCGCACCGGGTGATGGAGGGCAACCGGCCCTCGAACACGATCCTCGCCGACCGCCTCGACCCGGCGACGCTGGGCAAGCTGGTCGCCCTCTACGAGCACAGCGTCTTCACCCAGGGGGCGATCTGGGGGATCGACTCCTTCGACCAGTGGGGGGTCGAGCTGGGCAAGGTGCTGGCCAAGGCGATCATCCCCGAGCTGCAGGCCGAGGCCGAGCCGGACCTGCGCCACGACAGCTCGACCAACGCGCTGATCCGCCGCTACAGGAACGCCCGCCGCGGGGAATAGAGTCCCCGGCTGATGCTTTCGCTCGACGCGCTCCCGCTGGCCGCGTCGGCATCCAATCTGCTCGCGGCCCGGGAGCAGATGGCGTTCACGCTCGGCTTCCACATCGTCCTCTCCTGCCTCGGGGTGGCGCTGCCGGCGACGATCCTCCTCGCCAACTACCTCGGCTTGAAGAAGCGCGACGAGGACGCGATGGAGCTGGCCAAACGCTGGTCGAAGGCGATGGCGGTGACCTTCGCCGTCGGCGCCGTCACCGGCACCGTCCTCACCTTCGAGTTCGGCCTGCTCTGGCCCGAGTTCATGGACCGCTACGGGGCGGCCTTCGGCGTCGCCTTCGCGATCGAGGGGATCTTCTTCTTCCTCGAGGCGATCTTCCTCGCGATCTACATCTACGGCTGGAAGCGGCTCTCCGGCTGGGCGCACTTCTGGTCGGGGGTGCCGATGGTGATCACCGGGATCGGCGGCGCCTTCTCGGTCGTCGCCGCCAACTCGTGGATGAACCAGCCGCAGGGATTCGTCCTCGACGCCGCGGGCAAGGTGAGCGACGTCGAACCGCTGAAGGTGCTGATCAACCCGGCGACCGGCTACGAGGTGCCGCACATGATCCTCGCCGCCTACATGGTCGTCGGCTTCCTCGTCGCCTCGATCTACGCCAGCGGCATGCTGAAAGGGCGGCGCGACCGCCTGCACCGGCTGGGGCTGCTGATCCCGCTGACGATCGGGCTGATCGCGACGCCGATCCAGCTCTTCGTCGGCGACACCGCCGCCCGCTCGGTCGCCGACCACCAGCCGGCCAAGTTCGCCGGCATGGAGTGCATCCAGGAAACCGGCACCCACCAGACCGAGTACGTCGGCGGCATCTGCACCTCCGACGGGGTGAAGCTGGCGATCCCGATCCCCGACCTCGACTCCTTCCTCGTCGGCTTCAGCGCCGACACCAAGGTCGTCGGGCTGAACGACATCCCCGCAGACGAACGGCCGCCGGCCAACACGCTGCTGCACCTCGCCTTCGACGCGATGGTCGGGATCGGCTCGGCGCTGCTCTTGCTCGGGCTCTGGCTCGGCTGGGCGTGGTGGAAAAAGCGCGACGTCCCGCAGACGCCGTGGTTCCTGCGCGCGGTCCAGGTCTCCGGCGCCGGCGCCGTCCTGGCCCTGTGGTGCGGCTGGATCGTGACCGAGGTCGGCAGGCAGCCGTGGATCGTCCAGGGCTACATGCGGACCGAGGAAGCGGTCACCGACGCCGGCGGCATCTGGTTCGCCTTCGCCCTCGTCATCCTGCTCTACGCGGCGATCGGCACCGTCGCGATCCTCGTCCTGCGCCGCATGTCCCGCCGCTGGCGCGAAGCCGGCGCCGACACCGACGAAACCGGCGCCCCCTACGCCCCGCCGACCGCGGAGGCAGGAGCATGATGCCGACGGGCCGATTTCAGGCGCATATCACCCGAAATCGTCCCGTCGACCCCGGGAGGTGGGGGCGTGAGCAAGGCTGACGCGGCGGCGGCGATTCTGTGGGTGGGGGCTACGTTCTATGCGCTGTTCGGGGGGGCCGACTTCGGCGGCGGGTTCTGGGACCTCCTCGCCGGGGACGCTGAGAAGGGGGAGCGGCCGCGGGCGCTGATCCAGCGCTCGCTGACGCCGGTCTGGGAGGCGAACCACGTCTGGCTGATCTTCTGCCTCGTCGTCCTCTGGACCGCCTTCCCCTCGGCCTTCTACGCGGTGATGACGACGCTGTACGTGCCGCTGGCGCTGGCCGCGGTCGGGATCGTCCTGCGCGGCTCGGGCTTCGCCTTCCGCAAGTCGCTGGAGGGCCTGGCGGAGCGGCGCGCGGCGGGCGCGACCTTCGCCCTCTCCTCGGTCCTCACCCCGTTCTTCATGGGCGCCGCGGTCGGCGCGATCGCCGCCGGCAACGTCCCCGCCGACGGCTACGGCGACGCCTTCTCCAGCTGGCTCCAGCCCCTGCCGCTGCTGACCGGGCTGATGTTCGTCGCCACCGGCGCCTACCTGTCCGCCGTCTTCCTCGTCGGCGATGCCCGGCGTGCGGGCGAAGACGACATGGAGCACTACTTCGTCCGCCGCGCCCTCGCCGCCGCCGCGGTCGCCGGCGTCGCCGCCGCCGCCGGCCTGGTCGAGCTGCACGCCGAAGCCCGCTACGTCTTCGACCGCCTCGTCGCCGAGGGGCTGCCACTGGTGATCGTCTCCGCCCTCTGCGGGCTGGGGCTGCTGGCGGTGCTCCTGCGCGGCGGCCGCCGGCCGCTGCGGCCGCTCGCCGCCGGCGCCGTCGTCGCCGTGATCTGGGGCTGGGGCGTCGCCCAGTTCCCCTACCTGCTGCCGACCAGCCTGAAGATCGGCGAAGCGGCCGCGCCGGACCCGACCCTGACCGTCGTCTTCATCGTCTTCGCCATCGCCGCCGTCCTCGTCCTGCCCTCGCTCGGCCTCCTCTACGTGCTCACCCAGCGCGACCTGCTCGAGCACGAGAGCTGATTCATACGTAATTCAGGCGGCTCTCCGATGCGGTTTGGATGGGTCTTCCCATCCAAAGTCAGGTGGGGTGGGGGAGGGGGTCGATGCGACGGGCATGAACCCCTTTGCCACCCTGCCGATCGCCCCCTCGAAGCGGACCGGCGCTCTCGTCCTCGTCCTTGCCCTGCTCGTCCTCGGCGCCCTGCCCGCGCTCGCCGCCGCGGCGCCCGAGGAAGGCGACGGCACGCTCACGGTCTCGCCGGCCGAACCGATCGCGCTGCCGACCACCACCGCCGGCTACCAGTCGGTCCAGCAGACGGTGAAGCTCAGCTATGAAGGCGAAGGCGAAGTCTTCATCGACAAGGTGACGGTCGAGGGCGAAGACTCGGGTGAGTTCTTCCTCAACGGGTCCAACTGCGGCTACCTCGCCGGCGGCCAGAGCTGCGAAGCCTGGGTCGGCCTCAAGCCCACTACCGTCGGCGAAAAGCACGCCTACCTGGTCGTCCAGTTCGGCTTGCGCCCCTCGGCGGCGTTCGCGCTCAGCGGTCGCGCCGTCGCCCCGCAGCTCAGCTTCACCCCGGCCGAATACGACTTCGGCCTGCACCGGGTAAACCGCGAATCGAGCGGCACGATGCTGGAGTTGACCAACACGGGCGAGGCGGGCGTGCAGACCAGCAGCTTCGAAATCGTCGGCCCCGGCCACGAAGTCTTCTGGCTGGGTGGCGGCAACTGCTGGGGAGCCTGGTTGGAGCCGGGGCAGTCCTGCGCGGTCCAGGTCGAATTCGGCCCCCGGGCGCGCACCACGTATGAAGCCGAAGTGCGAGCCACGGTCAACGGCTCGACCTTTGCGGCGCCGATTTCGGGCCGCGGCGGCGCGGCGGTGACCGAAGCGCTCGAAAACCCGGTCGGGTTCGCGCCGACGACGGTCGGCAGCGGCGGCGAAGTGCGCACCGTGACCCTGCGCAACGTCGGCGACCTGCCGGAAGCGTTCTTCATCGGCGTCCTCGCCGGCGGCGACGCCGCCAGCTTCCGCCTGCTCGACGAGAACTGCACGCTGGTCCCGCTGGCGCCCGGCGGCAGCTGCACCGCCCACGTCCGCTTCACCCCTGACAGCCCCGGCCACAAGGTCGCCCGCCTCGCCTTCTTCGGCGACGGCGAAGGCGGGATGATGGTCCAGGTCGAAGGCGACGGGGTTGCGGCGGCGGCGACTCTGCTGCCCTCGAGCTTCGACTTCGGCTCCCTCACCCCCGGCGCCCGCAGCGCCGCCCACGCCTTCGTCTTCCGCAACGACAGCGCCTCGCCCCTGGCTCTCGACCGCGTCGGCCTGGTTGGCGCCGACGTCGACCAGTTCGCGCTCAGCGGCGACGAGTGCACCGGCGCCACGCTCGCACCCGGTGGCGAGTGCGCGGTCCACGTCCGCTTCGCTCCCGACTCCGCCGGCGCCAAGCTGGCGATGCTGCGGGTCTCCGGGCCGGCGGCGACGCTGAGCGCGGCCCTGGCTGGGACGGGAGCCGGCGCCGAACCGGGCCCGGTTCCGGTGGGACCCAGGCGTGCCCACCGCGTCGTCCGCGGCGAGACGATCTGGGCCGGCAAATCGCGGCTGCTCCATCGCCACGGCCGCCACGATCGCCACGGCGCCCACCGCCCGCGACGTTCGCACCGCTGAGCGGCGCCATCGAATAGGTTCCCCCGCCGTGATCGAGGCAGTCCTCTTCGACATCGACGGCACCCTGCTCGTCACCGGCGGCGCCGGTGCGGTCGCCTGGCAGCGCGCCTTCCAGGAGATCTGGGAGGTCGAAGCCAACATCGCCGAACACACCCGCTCGGGGATGACCGACCCGGAAATCGTCGAGATCGTCTTCCGCGACGTGGTCGGCCGTCCCGGCACCGATGCCGAGCACGCGCAGGCGATCGAGGGCTACCTCAGCCACCTGCCGGCGGCCGTCGCTGAGTCGATGGGCTACCGCCTGATGCCGGGGATCGAGCAGACGCTGGCCCGGCTCGAGGACGCCGGCATCCTGCTCGGGATCGTCACCGGCAACGTCCAGCGGGCGGCCGAGATCAAGCTCGCCCGCGCCGACCTCAACCGCTTCTTCAGCTTCGGCGGCTTCGGCTCCGACGCCCGCGACCGTGCCGAGCTGACCCGCCGTGCCGTGCAGCGCGGGGGAGAAGCCCGCGGCGAGCCGCTGGCGCCCGAGGCGACGATCGCCGTCGGCGACACCCCACGCGACGTCAAAGCCGGCCACGGCGCCGGCATCCGCGTCGTCGGCGTCGCCACCGGCGACTACAGCGTCGCCGAACAGCAGGCCGCCGGCGCCGACTGGGCGATCCCGGACGTGCTGTCCGGGTTCCCGGTCTAGGTCAGCAGCTCCACGACCGCCTGGGGGACGGCGAGGGGCGTTGCGCGCGGCTCCAGGCGGGCGGCCCGGCGCACC
>JBEHWY010000102.1:0-13061 GCA_048498975.1 Actinomycetota bacterium
CGTGGTTCCTTTGTCGCGCCCGGGGCAAAAAAGGAACCACGGGATCCGCGCGCACGCGATTCGCACGCCTTGTCTGGGGAGGGGAGGGTGCTCGCCGCCCTACCATGCCCATGGAGGGTGGCGAGCACCCTCCCCGTCACGCTCGCGACATTGACTAGCCCCTGGTGGGGTCAATCTCGCGAGCGGCATAGAAGTCCCCGGCCGCGGCGGACCGAGACCGCCCGCTCAGCCCTCGCGGACGTTGCGGGTCGCCAGGTAGGCACCGATGCCGACGGTTACCGCGGCGACGCCGATCCCGATCCGGATCTCGCGCCGGTAGCGGAGGCGAATGTAGGTGATCGCGAAGCGCAGCGCGGCCTTGCCAAGGCGGTCGTACATCACTCTCCCCCCTTCTCGGCCTCGCGCTCGCGGACCATGTGGGCCATCTTCGACTGCAGCGACCAGAGCTCGATGAAGCCGGGCGAGGCCGACTGCGAGAAGAGGCCGCCGGACTGGGCGAAGCTGGCCAGCTCGGCGTCGTAGACCGCGTTGGGCGAGGAGCGGGTGACGACGCGGACGCTGCCTTTGTAGAGCTGCAGGCCGATCTCCCCCGTCACCTGCGCGTTGACCGCGTCCATGTAGGCGTCGAGGTCGCTGCGCAGCGGCTCCCACCAGAGCCCGGCGTAGACCAGGTAGCCCCACTTCTGGTCGAGCGCCGGCTTGAACTGGTTCTGGTGGATCGTGCCGACCAGGCGCTCGAGCTCCTCGTGCGCGGTCAGGACCAGCGCCGCCGCCGGCACCTCGTAGATGTCGCGCACCTTGAGGCCGACGATCCGGTCCTCGATGTGGTCGACGATGCCGACCCCGTGGCGGCAGCCGATCTCCGCCGCCGCTTCGAGCAGGTCGACGAGGTCGAGCCGCTCGCCGTTCAGCGAGACCGGCAGGCCGCGCTCGAAGCCGAGCGTGACCAGCTCGGGCTCGTCGGGGGCCTGCTCGGGCCGGGTGACGAGCTGGAAGACGTCGTCGTCGGGCGCGTGGCCCAGGTCCTCGATCCAGCGCCCCTCCGAGGAGCGACCCCAGAGGTTGTCGTCGATCGAGTACGGCGCCACCTCGGTGCCGCCCTTGACCGGGATCCCGTGCTCGCGGGCGTAGGCGATCTCCTCCTCGCGGCCCATCTGCCAGGAGCGCACCGGCGCGATCGTCCGCAGCTCCGGCGCCAGCGTCGCCACCGTCGCCTCGATCCGGACCTGGTCGTTGCCCTTGCCGGTGCAGCCGTGGGCGATCGTGTCGCAGCCGGTGCGGCGCGCGTGCTCGACCGCGAGCTGGGCGATCAGCGGCCGGCCCAGCGCCGTGAACAGCGGGTAGCCGTTGCCGTAGACGGCGTTGGCCTTGATCGCCGGCGCCAGGAACTCGTGGGCGAAGCGCTCACGCGCGTCGACCACGTAGCACTCGATCGCGCCCAGTTTCAGCGCCTTGTCTTCGATCACCTGGTAGTCCTCGCCCGGCTGGCCGAGGTTGACGGTGAGGCAGACGACCTCGGCCTCGTAGGAGTCCTGGATCCACTTCAGCATCACGCTCGTGTCCAGCCCGCCCGAGTAGAGCAGGAGGACGCGGTGGACGTTCTCGGGGTCGGCCTCGTAGCTGGCCGTGCGGGGAGTCTGGAGAGGCTCGGAGGTCAAGACAGGCGCAAGTCTCGCACGCGGGGCCTCGGCGGCGCCGCGTGCCACCGGCTATTCGGGGCCGATGCCCCCGCCTTCGGGTTCGACCGGTTCGATCGCGCCTTCTTCTTCCGGTTCGACCGGTTCGATCGCGCCTTCTTCTTCGGGTTCGACCGGTTCGATGCCGCCTTCTTCGTTTTCTTCGGTGGTCGGTTCGGTCGAGGTGCTGGTGCTGCCGGTCGTGGTCGTCGGCGTCGTCGTTTCGGAGGTGGTGACGGTCGTCGTCGTGGTGCTGCCGCCGTCGCCGCCGGAGATGACGAGGATCGCGATCACGAGGCCGACGATGACGGCGATCAGGCCGGCGATCACGAGCCGGATGTTGCCGTGCGGCCGCCCGTGCGGGGGCTCGCCGTTGGTCCTCATCATGCGGGTCGGGTCCTCGTGCACTTACTCCTCCGGTCCGAGGATCGCGTCCAGGATCGCCTCGGGGTCGTCGATTTCAAAACCGTTTCGCAGGCGGCCCGCGATCTCCTCCCGGCTGCTGCCGGAGACCGCCATCTGAGTCGCCAGCAGGCGCGCGCCGGGGGAGCCGTCGCGGTCCTCGCGCAGCTGCCGCGGCTTCACCTCCTCGGCCTCCTCGGCCTCCGGCGCTGGGGCAACGGCGCTGAGATGAGAGCCGCGGATCGGTCGCGGTGCCGCAGCGTCCGCCTCGAGCTCGCCTTTCAGCCGCGAAAGCGCGCTCAGCAGTTGCTCGGAGCGCTGGCGGATCTCCTCCGCCTGGGCGATCAGCGAATCGGTCTGCGCGGCGAGCGCCTCCGTTTGCTGCTGGGCGTCGGCGAGCTGGCGGCTTGCCTCGCGCTCGGCTTCGTCGATCACCTGCGTCGCCGCGCGCTCCGCGGCGGCGACGATCTCCGCCAGGCGGGCGGCGGTCGTCTCCTCTAGCTGTTCGCGCTTGATGCGCTGGTCCTTGGCGCCCATGGTTGCGGCGAAGGTTAGAGCGCTTCGCCGATCAGGCCAACCGCGCGCTGCACCTGGGCGGAATCGACAATCAGCGGCGGCAGCAGCCGGATCGTGTCCGGGCGCGGGACATTGACGACGAGACCGCGTTCCAGCAGGGTCGCCCCGACCGCGGCAGCATCGATCCCCTCGGCGAGGCCGACGCCGACCATCAGGCCTCGGCCGCGGACCTCCTCCACGCCGTCGAGCGCCTCCAGGCCCGAGCGCAGTTCCGCGCCGCGCTCGCGCACGCCGCGCAGCAGCTCGGGCTCGTCGATCAGGTCGAGGACGGCGAGCGCCGCGGCGGTCGCGACCGGGCCGCCGGCGAAGGTCGAGCCGTGGTCGCCCGGCGCCAGCACCTCGGCCGCCGCCGGCGCGGTGATGCAGGCGCCGATCGGGTAGCCGCCGCCGAGCGCCTTGGCGCTGGTGATGACGTCGGGCCGCACCGGGGTCTGCTGGTAGGCCCACAGCGAACCGGTCCTCCCCATGCCGGTCTGGATCTCGTCGAGGATCAGCAGGGCGCCAGCCTCGTCGCAGAGCTGGCGGGCGGCGGCGAGCGCCTCGTCGCTCGTCGCCCAGACCCCGGACTCGCCCTGGATCGGCTCCAGCAACAGCGCCGCGGTGTTCTCGCCGACCGCCGCGCGCAGCGCCTCGACGTCGTTGAGCGGCACCGAGCGGAAGCCCGGCAGCATCGGCCCCAGCTTCTCGTCGCGGGCGAGCCCCGGCGTCGCCGAGAGCGAGCCGTAGCTGCGGCCGTGGAACTCGCCCTCGAAGCTGACGATCTCCGGCACGGAGATGCCCCGCGCGTGGGCGTGCTTGCGGGCGATCTTGATCGCGCACTCGTTGGCCTCGGTGCCGGAGTTGGCGAAGAAGACGCGGCCGCCGAGGCTCGACTCCGAGAGGCGCTGCGCCAGTCGCGCCATCGGCTCGGTGTAGAAGAGGTTGGAGACGTGCATCAGCCGGCTCGCCTGCTCGCAGACGGCGGTGACCACGGCCGGGTGGCAATGGCCGACCGAACAGACCGAGATCCCGGTCAGGAAGTCGAGGTATTCCTTGCCGGCGTCGTCCCAGAGGATCGCCCCCTCGCCGCGGACGAAGTCGACCGGCGCCCGTTTGTAGGTGCGCATCAGGTAGCGCTCGACCAGCGCCTGCGTCTCCTCCAGGCCCTGGCTCATGGCGTCACCATCGTGCCGATGCCGGCGTCGGTGAAGAGCTCGAGCAGGAGGCTGTGCGGCTTGCGGCCGTCGATGATGTGGGTCGACTGCGAGCCGCCGCGGATCGCCTCGACGCAGGCGGTCAGCTTCGGCCGCATGCCGCCTTCGATCCCGGCCAGCATCTCCTCGACCTCGACCACGGTCGCGCGCGAGATCAGCGAGGCCTCGTCGGCGGGGTCGGCGAGCCAGCCCTCGACGTCGGTGAGGAAGATCGCCTTGTAGGCGCCGAGCGCGGCGGCGACCTTGCCCGCCGCCTCGTCGGCGTTGACGTTGTAGGGCTGGCCGCTGCGGTCCGAGGCGGAGGAGGCGATCACCGGGATGTAGTCGGCGGCGATGTGGTTGAGGACGTCGACGTCGACCCGGTCGATCGAGCCGACGAAGCCGACCTCGTCGGCATTGGGCACCGGAGTGATCTCGAACAGCGTCCCGTCCTCGCCGGCGAGGCCGACCGCCGCCTGGCCGTGGCGGTTCAGCCGCTGCACGATTTCCGAGTTGAGCTTGCCGACCAGGACCATCTTCGCCACCTCGACCGTGTCGGCGTCGGAGACGCGCAGGCCCTCGTGGAAGCGGACCTCGAGGTCGAGTTTCTCCATGTAGCGGGTGATCTCGGGGCCGCCGCCGTGGACGACGATCGGGTTGAGCCCGACGTACTTGAGCAGGACGACGTCGGTGGCGAAGGCTTCGCGCAGCTCGTCGTCGAGCATCGCCGCGCCGCCGTACTTGATCACCACCGTGCGGCCGTGGAACTCGCGGATGTAGGGCAGCGCCTCGAGCAGCGTCTCGACGCTCGCTCCGGCGGCGCGCGACTGCGGGGCCTGCTCGGTCATCACTTGCTCCTCGCTCGCTTCCTCTAGGTGGTGTATTCGCCGTTGATCCGCACGTACTCGTAGCCGAGGTCGCTGAACCAGACGTGGGCGCGGGCGCCGCCGCGGCCGAGCCGCAGCCCGATCTCGGCCTCCTCGGTCTCCGCCCCGAGCTCGGCGGCGTCGATCCGCTCCTCGCCGATCTCCTCCAGGTCCTCGCCGACCAGCGCCGCGCCCGCTGCCTGCGCGATCCGGCCCCAGTTGGGGTCGCGGCCGAACAGCGCCGTCTTGACCAGCGGCGAGTTGGCGATCGCGCGGGCGACGCGCTCGGCCTCGTCCTGGCTGGCGGCCTCGCTGACCTCGACTCGGCCGATGCGGGCGGCGCCCTCGCCGTCGCGGACGATCTCGATCGCCAGCTGCTTCAGCACCGCCTCCAGCAGCCCGGCCGGCAGCGGCCTGCCGCTGGCGCCGGTCCCCTGCAGCAGGACGCAGTCGTTGGTGCTCATCTGGCCGTCGACCGTGATCCGGTTGAAGGAGGCGTCGACCGCAGCCTGCAACTCGGCGCCGGGGTCGGCGAGCACGGCGTCGGTCTGGACGAAGCAGAGCATCGTCGCCATCTTCGGCTCGATCATCCCCGCCCCCTTGGCCTGGGCGGAGAGGGTGACGCCGTCCAGGGTCAGGGTGCAGCGCTTGGGCCAGCGATCGGTGGTCATGATCGCCTCCGAGAAGAGGTCGCCGCCGTCCGCCGCCAGCGTCTCGGCCGCCGCGTCGATGCCGGGCAGGACGGCGCTCATCGGCACCGGCACGCCGATCACGCCGGTCTCGGCGACGGCGATCTGCGCCGCCTCCAGCCCGAGCACGTCGGCGGTCCGTTCGCACATCGCCAGCGCGTCGGCGAAGCCCTTCTCGCCGGTCTCGGCGTTGGCGTTGCCGGAGTTGACGACGGCGGCGCGGACGTCGTCGAGGTCGACCACCTTGCGGCAGACGCGGATCGGCGCGGCGGCGGAGGCGTTGCGGGTCAGCACCATCGCCGAGCTGACCTCCTCGGCGTCGCAGACGACGATGCCGACGTCGGTGCGGCCGCCGCCCTTCAGCCCGCAGTGGGCGCCGCCGGCCCGGAACCCGGGCGCGAGCCGGGCCGGGTCGAGCTCCTCGACGCCGGCGGGGGCGTCGACCCACCGCGACCGGAAAAAGCCGTCCCCCCCGCTCACGTCAGCCCCTCCCTCTCGTCGAGGCCGAGCATCAGGTTGAGGTTCTGCACGCCCTGGCTCGAGGCGCCCTTCCAGATGTTGTCGATCGCCGAGAAGGCCATCACGCGTCCCCGCTCCTCGACCGTGACGTAGACGTGGCACTCGTTCGTGTCGCGCAGGGCGCGCAGGTTGGGCGGCTTGTCGAGCAGGTGGACGAAGGGCTCCTCGGCGTAGCGCGCCTCGTACAGGGCGACGATCGCCTCGCGCGAGGTCGGCTCGGCCAGCGTCGCGAAGCAACTCGCCAGCTCGCCCTGGTCGAGCGGCAGCAGGTGGGGGACGAAGGTGACCGGCGC
The DNA here is from genome assembly GCA_048498975.1 of Actinomycetota bacterium. Lineage (GTDB taxonomy): Bacteria > Actinomycetota > Thermoleophilia > Solirubrobacterales > 70-9 > VAYN01. The sequence continues at coordinate 6,194 of JBEHWY010000102.1, forward strand.
CGGGCTGCCGAGCGCCGCCAGCTCCTGCTCGATCTCGGGCCGGTGGCGGTGGCCCTCGGTCTTGTAGGGGAAGGCGTTCTCGGTCATCGCCGAGAAGTGGACGAGGTCGTCGCTGCTGCGGCCGTAGCCGGAGGTCCCCTGCATCGCCGAGACGAAGACCTCGCCGAGCAGCCCCTGTTCGGCGAGCGGCGCCAGGCCGAGCACGGTCGCGGTCGGGTAGCAGCCGGGCGTCGCGCAGAGGTCGGCGCCGCGCAGCTCCTCGCGGTACATCTCGGTCAGTCCGTAGACGCCGGTCCCGAACAGGTCCGGGGCACCGTGCTCGCCGTACCAGCGCTCGTAGGTCTCCATGTCGCGCAGGCGGAAGTCGGCGGAGAGGTCGACGACCTTGATCCCCTGGCCGCGCAGCGCCGCCACGGTCGGCGCCGCCGCCCCGTGCGGGTAGGCGACGATCGCCGCGTCGACTCCCTCGACGTTCTCGGGGTCGAGCTCGGTCAGCTCGACCGGGACCCGGTAGCGCGGATAGAGCTCGTCGATCCGCTTGCCGGCCTCGCTGCGCGAGGTGGCGGCGGCGAGCTGCAGGCGCGGGTGCTCCCAGACGATCTTCGCCGCCAGGGCACCGGTGAAGCCGTTGGCGCCGGCGACGAGGACCCGCGCCGCGGGCTCGCCGACGAGCGGCTGGCTGGAGAGGTCATTCACGCAGGGTTCCCCCGATCTGCTCGAGCTCGGCCTTGATCGCCTCCCGCAACCCGGCCACCTCCTCGTCGGTGAGGGTGCGGTCGGGGGCGCGGAACTCGAGCCCCAGCGCCAGGCTCTTGCGGCCCTCCCCCAGCTGCTCGCCTTCGAACAGGTCGAAGACCTCGGCCCCGTGCAGCAGCTCGCCGCCGCCGGCGAGGACCGCGGCGCGCAGCTCGGCGGCGCTGACTGCGGCCGGGACGAGCACCGCCAGGTCCTGGTAGACGGCGGGGAAGGTGGTGAAGTCGGCGTAGTCCTCTTCGCCGGCGCTGGCGGCGGCGAGCAGCGGCGCGGTGTCGATTTCGAAGCCGACGGCGGCGTCGAGGTCCCACTCGCGGCAGACCAGCGGATGCAGCTCGCCGAGCCAGCCGGCGGCGACGCCACCGAGCTCGACCGCGGCCGAGCGGCCCGGGTGCAGGAACGGCTCGGCCGCCGGCTCGAAGGCGACATCCGCGCCGAGGCTCCCGGCGAGCGCCTCGAGCACGCCCTTGAGGGCGAAGAAGTCATAGCTGCCGCCAGCGCCGCGCCAGGAGCGCGCGGTCAGCGGCCCGGCGGCGAGCGCCGCGAAGCGATGCGGCTCGGCGACCGGCGCCAGCCGTTCGCCGGGGAAGTCGCCGGCCAGCGGCCCGGCCAGCCGCGCCAGCGTCTCCTCGTCGAGCCCGGCCCGCACCGGCGGCTCCTCCATCAGGTAGACGCTGCCGGCCTCGAACAGGGCGAGGCGATCGGCGCCGCGGGCGCGGTTGCGGGCGGCGACGTCGAGCAGCGAGCCGAGCACCATCGTCCGCATCGCCGACTGCTCCTCCGAGAGCGGGTTGGAGATCATCACGGCGCTGGAGCGCAGGTCGTCGAACGGGATCCGCAGCCGCGCCGGCTCGCCGGGGTGGGTGAAGCTCCAGCCGACGACCTGGTCGAAGCCGAGGTCGCGGAGGCCGTCTTCGGCCCGCCGCCGCAGCTTCTGCTCGCGGCCGAGGCCGCCGACCTGGCCGGCGAGGGCCGGCAGCGTCGTCGGCAGATGCTCGTCGATCCCGTGGACGCGGCCGACCTCCTCGATCAGGTCGACCTCGCGGGTGACGTCGTAGTGGCGGTCGGGCGGCACGCTGACGTCGAGGTCCTCGCCGGCGGCCTCGACGCCGAAGCCGAGCCGCTCCAGGTAGGTCCGCTGCTCGTCCTGGGAGATCTCCATCCCGAGCAGGCCGTCGACGCGGGCGGCGCGCAGCCGCAGCGTCGGCGCCGCGGGAATCTCGGCGGCGACGTCGATCGTCCCCGGCACCAGCTTGGCGCCGCAGAGCTCGACCATCAGCTGCGAGGCGACCGCCTGCGCGCGCAGGCAGAGGTCGGGGTGCAGCTGCTTCTCGAACCGCGAGGAGGCCTCCGAGCGCAGGCCGAGCTGGCGCGAGGTGCGCAGGATGTTGGTCCCGTTCCAGTTGGCGACCTCGAGCAGGACCCGCGTCGTCTGCGCGGAGACCTCGGAGACCTGGCCGCCCATGATCCCGGCGATCCCGGTCGGGCCGTCGCGGTCGCAGACCAGCACGGTCTCGGCGTCGAGCTCGCGCTCGACGTCGTCGAGGGTCGTCATCTTCTCGCCGGCCTCGGCGGTGCGAACGTAGAGCGCCCCGTTCGGGACCTTGTCGAGGTCGAAGGCGTGCAGCGGCTGCGCGGTCAGCAGCATCACGTAATTGGTGATGTCGACGACGTTGTTGATCGGCCGCTGGCCGGCGGCGGCGAGGCGCGCCTGCAGCCACAGCGGCGAGGGTCCGATCGTGACGTCGGTGAAGACGCGGGCGGTGAAGCGCGGGCAGAGCTCGGGGACGTCGACGGCGACCGAGGCGTAGTCGCCGACCTCGCCCTCGCCCTCGGCCGGCGCATCCTGCGCCCAGGGGTGGGCGGCGAGCGGCGCGCCGGTGATCGCGTGGACCTCGCGGGCGACGCCGAAGACGCCGAAGCAGTCGCTCCGGTTCGGCGTCACCTCGATCTCCAGCACCGGCTCGGCCAGCGGGATCACCTGCGCCAGCGGCGTGCCGGCGGCGAGCGCCTCGTCGAGGACGAGGATCCCCTCGTGGTCCTCGCCGACCTCGAGCTCGTCGGCGGCGAGGATCATCCCTTCCGAGGCGACGCCGCGCAGCTTCGCCTTGCGCAGCTTCTCGCCGCCCGGCATCCGCGCCCCGGGCAGGGCGACGGCGACGGTCTGGCCGGCGGCGACGTTGGGGGCGCCGCAGACGATCGTCCGCTCGCCCTCGCCGTCGTCGACCCGGCAGACCCGCAACCGGTCGGCGTCGGGGTGCTGCTCGGCCGCCAGCACCTTGCCGACGACGAAGCCGTCGGCCTTGGGCGGGCCGGCGACGGCGATCCGCTCGACCTCGGTGCCGGTCATCACCAGCCGGTCGGCGAGCTCCTCCGGCGCCATGCCCGGGTCGCAGTACTCGCGCAGCCAGGTGTACGGGACCTTCATCGGTTGCCCCTCATGAGAACTGCTCCAGCATCCGCACGTCGTTGTCGAAGAAGCGGCGCAGGTCGGGAACGCCGTGGCGCAGCATCGCCACCCGCTCGACGCCGAGCCCGAAGGCGAAGCCCTGCACCTTCTCCGGGTCATAGCCCGAGGCGGCGACGAAGCCGAGCACGTTGGGGTCGACCATGCCGGCGCCGAGGATCTCGATCCAGCCCTGGCCCTTGCAGAGGTTGCAGCGCTCGCCGCCGGGCAGCGTGCCGGTGCCCTCGCACTGAAAGCAGGAGACGTCGACCTCGACGCTGGGCTCGGTGAAGGGGAAGAAGTGCGGCCGCAGGCGCAGCTCGCGGCTGGCGCCGAAGAGGCCGCGGCACATCTCCAGCAGCGTCCCCTTGAGGTCGGCGAGGGTCAGCCCCTCGGCGATCGCCAGCCCCTCCATCTGGTGGAACATCGGGCTGTGGGTGGCGTCGGAGTCGCGCCGGTAGACCTTGCCGGGGACGACGATGAAGATCGGCGGCGGCTGCGACTCCATCGCCCGCACCTGCATCGGCGAGGTATGGGTGCGGAGCAGCACGTCGGGGTGCGACTGGACGTAGAAGGTGTCCTGCAGCATCCGCGCCGGGTGGCCGGGCGGGTGGTTCAGGGCGGTGAAGTTGTAGTAGTCGTGCTCGATCTCGGGGCCTTCGGCGACGCGGTAGCCGAGCCCGACCATGATGTCTTCGATCTGCCGCGTGGTGCGGGCGATCAGGTGGGCGTGGCCGACCGGGTGCGGCGGCGCGCCGGGCAGGGTGACGTCGACGCGGTCGGCGACGAGCTTGGCGTCGAGCTCGGCGGCGTCCAGGCGCGCGGCGCTCTCCTCGAGCAGCGCCTCGAGCTCCTTGCGCGCCTTGTTGGCGGCGCCGCCGACCTGGCCCCGTTCGGACGCCGGCAGCTCGGCGATCCCGCGCAGGATCGTGGTCAGCTCGGCTTTGCGGCCGAGGTGGCGGACCCGCAGCTCCTCTAGCTCGGCGCTCGAGGAAGCCGCCCCGATCGCCGCCGCAGCCTCGCTCCTGATCTTCTCGATCCGCTCAAGCACGGGGCGCGTCCTTCGGCATGGCCGCCGACGATATCCGCTGCGCGCCGATCGCAGCCGCGGCGGCGACGTTGAGCGACTCGGCGCCGCCTTCGCGCAGCGCGATCGTCACCTCCGCCTCGCACTCGGCGAGCACCTGCGCCGGCAGTCCCTCGCGCTCGGCGCCGAGGCAGAGCGTCTGGGCGCCGTCGAGCCGCTCGAGCCCGGCGCCGCCGTGGGCGACGAGGGCGGCCCGCGGTGTCGGCGTCTCGGCGATTCCGGCGCGCAGCGGCGGCTGGGCGAAGATCGAGCCCATGCTCGCCCGCACCGCCTTCGGCGAGTAGGGGTCGGCGCAGTCGGGGCCGAGGACGACGGTCCCGTGCAGCAGCGCGTGGGCGGTGCGGACGATCGTCCCGACGTTGCCGGGGTCGCCGACGCCGTGCAGGTAGAGGCAGGGCGCGCTCGGCTGCTCGGCCCAGCGCAGCGGCCAGACGGCGATCGCCCGCGTCCCCGAGCCGAGCGCCGAGACGTCTGCCAGCAGCTCGGGCTCGACCTCCTCGCCGCCGAGGCCGGCCCCGGCGGCGGTGAGGAGGAAGCGCGGCTCGGCCCCGGCCGCCAACCCGGCCGCCACCAGGTCCTCCCCCTCGCTGGCGAACAGGCCCTCGCGCTCGCGGTGCTTGCGCTCGCGCAGCTTGCGGACCAGCTTCAGCTTCTCGTTGTGGGGGCTGGCGATCATCGTCTCGGCGGGGTGTGTTTCTTTTCCTCGGGTCGAAGTCCTGGAACGAAAAAGCGGGCCGTTTTCACGGCCCGCCCGGGAGAGTGGAGTGTGGGTGAGCCGCTCAGGCGGCCGCACCCTCCCGGGCTAGCTCGACAAATCGGCGGAAGGCCTCGCGGTCGTGCACGGCAATATCGGCCAGCATCTTGCGGTTGACCTCGACTTCGGCCTTGTTGAGGCCGTTGATCAGTTCCGAGTAGCTCATGCCCTCGAGCCGCGCGGCGGCGTTGATCCGGGTGATCCAGAGTTTGCGGAACTCGCGCTTGCGGTTGCGCCGGTCGCGGTAGGCGTACATCCCCGACCGCTGCACCTGCTCTTTGGCGAAGCGGTAGGAGGAGTGCTTGCGACCGAAGTAGCCCTTCGCTTCCTTGAGGACCTTGCGGCGCTTCTTGCGCGCGTTGACGGAGCGCTTGACGCGGGCCATCTACTTGCCCCCCAGCAGCTTGCGCACGGTCGGCGCGTCGTTCGGGGAGATCTCGACCGGCCGGGCCATCCGCCGCTTCCGCTTCGGCGACTTTTTCTCCAGGATGTGGCTGGAGAACGCGCGCCGCCCCCGGAGCTTGCCGGTGGCGGTCTTCTTGAAGCGCTTCTTGGCGCCGGAATGGGTTTTCATCTTCGGCATGCGGTCCGCTATTGAAGCAGACAGCGCGGTTCGACGGATGTGACACCCAGCGTTGACAGATCCTGCCAGTACGCTGGCGCCGCGATGCGGATCGTCTACGTCGTCGGAACCCGCCCAAATTTCGTCAAGACGGCGCCGGTGATCGGCGCCCTGCGCGCGCGCCTGCCGGAGGGCACGCACACGATCGTCCACACCGGCCAGCACTACGACCGGCTGATGTCGGAGGTCTTCCTCGAGGAGCTTGGCGTGCCCGCGCCCGACCACATGCTCGAGGTCGGCTCCGGCAGCCACGCGGTGCAGACGGCGCGCACGATGGAGCGGCTGGAGCCGGTGCTGGAAGCCGAGCGCCCCGACGTCGTCGTCGTCCCCGGCGACGTCAACTCGACCCTGGCGGCGGCGCTGACCGCAGTCAAGATGGGGATCCCGGTCGCCCACATCGAGTCGGGCCTGCGCAGCTTCGACCTGACGATGCCCGAGGAGGTGAACCGGATCGTCGCCGACCGCTTCGCCGCCTACCTCTTCCTCCACAGCGAGGAGGCGATCGCCAACCTGCGCGCCGAAGGCATTCCCGCCGAGCGCGCCCACTTCGTCGGCAACACGATGATCGACACGCTGGTCGCGCTCGAAGACCGCTTCCGCGCGGTGCAGACCGCGGCGCGGCTCGGCGTCGAAGCGGGCGCCTACGCGCTGGTCACGCTGCACCGGCCGGCCCTGGTCGACGGCCCGCTGCTGGCCGAGACGGTGGCACAGCTGGCGGCGCTGGCGCGCGAGATGCCGGTCGTCTTCCCGGTCCACCCCCGCACCCGCAAGATGATGGAGGCGGTCGACGCCGAGCACCCCGGCCTGGAGCTGGTCGAGCCGCTCGGCTACCTCGACTTCCTCTCGCTGATGGCCGACGCCGGCGCCGTCCTCACCGACTCCGGCGGCATCCAGGAGGAGACGACCTACCTCGGCATCCCCTGCTTCACCCTGCGTGACAACACCGAGCGCCCGATCACGCTGCGCGCCGGCACCAACACCCTGCTCGGCCTCGACCCGGCCGCGATCGCCACGATCCCGTCAGCGCTCGCCAGCCGCGGTCCCGCACCCAGCGAGCCGCCGCCCCTCTGGGACGGCCATGCCGCGGAGCGGATCGCACAGATCATCGCTGCCGACTTTTGAGCCCCCAGAGGGGCCACAAAGTCGACAGCGGAGTCGGGGAGGGTGCCGGCCACCCTCCATCGGCAGGTAGGGCGGCCGGGACCC
>JBEHWY010000103.1:0-12929 GCA_048498975.1 Actinomycetota bacterium
GTCCACCCCAAACCGCCCGACCCGCCTGACCTGCACCCCTACCTGCCCAAGCAGGGGTGCAGGTCAGGCGGGCACCGCCCACCTTCGTCCCTCGCCGTATTCCCGCAACCCCTCAGTGCGCCAGCACCGGCTGCGCACTCACGTCAACCTCCGGCACCCCCGGCCGCAACAACGCCGCAGTAACGATCGCGCCCAGGAGGAAGATCCCGGCCGACCACCAGAACGCAGTCGTGTACCCGTGGACCGCCGCTTCCGCCAGCGCCTGCGGTTTCGCCCCGTGGCTGGCGACGTAGGAGGTGACGGCGCTGGTCGCCAGCGTGTTGAGCAGGGCCGTGCCGATCGAGCCGCCGACCTGCTGGGTGGTGTTGACCATCGCCGAGGCGACGCCGGCGTCGTCGCCGGAGACGCCCGCGGTCGCGGTGTTCATCGCCGGCGCGAAGACGAGCCCCATGCCGAGGCCGCTGACGATCAGGCCCGGCAGGACGTGGGTCCAGTAGGAGCTGTCGACGCCGACCTGGGTGAAGAGCACCATCCCGACCATCGTCGCCAGCATGCCGGTGACGACCAGCGGCCGCGGCCCGAAGCGGGGCAGCAGTTTGGTGCTCGCCAGGCCGGAGCTGAGCATGATCGCCGGCGTCATCGGCAGGAAGGCGAGGCCGCTCTGCACCGGGCTGAAGCCGAGCGTGTCCTGCAGGTAGAAGGTGAGGAAGAGGAAGACGCCGAACATGCCGGCGCCGGCGATCCCCATCGCCGCGTAGGAGCCGCCCCGGTTGCGGTCGAGCACCACCCGCATCGGCAGCAGCGCGTGGGCGCTGCGGCGCTCGATCGCGACGAAGGAGACCAGCAGGACGGCGGCGACGGCGAAGAGGCCGAGGATCAGCGGATCTCCCCAGCCGCGGTTGGCCGCCTCCGAGCAGGCGTAGACCAGCGCCAGCAGGCCGCCCGAGGCGGTCAGCGTCCCCGGGATGTCCAGCTTCACCCCGCTGCCGTGGCTCTGGTGATGCAGCAGCGAGAGCGCTGCGAACACGGTCGGCACCGCGATCAGGATGTTCACGTACAGGCACCAGCGCCAGGAGAGGTACTCGGTGAGGATGCCGCCGAGCAGCAGCCCGACGGCGGCGCCGGCGACGGCGATGCCGCCGTACAGGCCGAACGCTTTGCCGCGCTCGTCGGGGTTGGTGAAGGTGGTGGTGAGCAGCGAGAGCGCCGCCGGGGCGAGGATCGCGCCGAAGGCTCCCTGCAGGGCGCGGGCGCCGATCAGCACGGCAAAGCTGGGCGCCATCCCACCCAGCGCCGAAGCGCCGGCGAAGCCGATCAGGCCGACGACGAAGACGCGTTTGCGGCCGAAGATGTCGCCGATCCGGCCGCCGAGCAGCAAGAGGCTGCCGAAGGCGAGCGCGTAGGCGGTGACCACCCACTGGCGGGCGGAGTCGGAGAAGCCGAGCGCTTCCTGGGCGGAGGGCAGGGCGATGTTGACGATGGTCGCGTCGAGCACGACCATCAGCTGGGCGAGGCCGAGGACGGCGAGGATCAGCCAGCGGCGCTCGTGATGAGGATTGTGCGTGGGGTTCATGGATGCGGCCTCATGGGGGAGAATCGGGGCGGACAAGTGAGGAGAAGCACAAGCGGAGGGGTTATCTCCGCTTTCAATTCAAGCTAGCAGAAAACCGGAGGGCTAACCTCCGCTTCGACTACTCTGTGATCGATGCCCACTAAGACGAAGACCCCCGCCCCCTCCCCGGCCCGGCCGCTGCGCCGCGACGCCGAGGAGAACCGCCGCCGCCTGCTCGAGGCGGCGCGCGAGGTCTTCGCCGAGCAGGGCTTCGAGGCGACGATGGACGCGATCGCCGCCCGCGCCGGGGTCGGCGTCGGCACCGCCTACCGTCGCTTCGCCAACAAGGACGAGCTGATCGCCGCCCTCTTCCAGGACCGGATCGCCGAACTGACAGCGGTGGTCGACGGCGCCCTCGCCGAGGATGACCCCTGGCAAGGGATCGTCAGCTACCTCGAGGGCTCGATCGCGCTGCAGGCCTGCGACCGCGGCCTCAAGGAGCTCGTCCTCAGCTCCCCCCACCACCGCCAGTTCGTCGAAGAGGCCCGCGCCCAGCTCAAACCGCGCGTCGACGAGCTCGTCACCCGCGCCCACGCCGCCGGCGCCCTGCGCGAGGGGATCGAGGTCACCGACCTGGTCGTCGTGCAGCTGATGCTCACCGTCGTCTCCGACCCCGCCAGCGAGGCCACCGCCGAGACCTGGCGCCGCTTCCTTCCCCTCGTCCTCGACGGCATCCGCGCCGGCCACGCCGAGCCGCTCCCCGGCCGGGCGCTCTCGATGGAGGAGCTCGACGCGGTGATGGAAGCCGCCAAGGGCGCCGCGCGCCGCTAGCGCCCGCTCAGTGCTTCTTCTTCGTCTTCTTGAGGAAGAAGTGGACCGTGTGTGACTGTTTGAACGGCTTGGCGCGACCGGGAACCTTGGTCGCGATCGTCACCTTGATCGTCAGCTTGCCGCGCTTTTTGATCGCCGCGACGCCGGTCTTGTTCAGCTTCAGCGGCAGCTTGCCGGTCTCGCCTTCCTTCAGCTTCAGGTGACCGCGGCCGACGACGACCCACTTGGGCTTCTTGCCTCCCTTCGGCTTGGCGCTCGCGCTGCGCGCCCAGGGCCGGATCGTGAGGCCAGCGGCGCGAGATGCCCTCGAGCTGCCGGTGCCCGAGAAGTTGCAGGTGGGGGCATTGCAGAAGACCGCGGCGACGTACGGCGGCGGCCCGGGCTGCCAGGGGATCCGTTTCGTGATCCAGACGACTTTCGGTTTCTGCGCGCCCGGATGCGGCGGCGGCGCCTGCGGGGTGCTGAGGACTACGCGCCAGGAGGGTTCGTAGCTTTTGCCGTCGCTGGTCAGGGGCTGGACGCCGCCGGAGCCGTCGGAGTTGGCGACGTAGAGGTTCTCCGTCGTCAGCGCGGAGAGCGGCGCGAATTCGTAGGCAAGGCGAGAGCCGTCCGGAGACCACGAGACGTGGCGGGGGTCGCCTTCGCCCGGCACCGCGACGGGATGGTCGCCGGTGCCGTTGCGGTTCATCACGCGGTAGAGGGTCGGCACGCCGGTGTTCGCCCGATAGGCGATGCGCTGACTGTCCGGCGACCAGGCACTGAAGGTCCACTCGGTGTTGTTCCCGGGAGTGACGATCAGTGGCGTACCGCTGCCGTCGACGTTGACGACGTGGAGGTCGACGGGCCCGAAGTTGCTTTTTTGGTAGCCGTCGAAGGAGATCTGCGAACCGTCGGGCGACCAATTCGGTTCGTGGCCGACGCCGTTGGCGAGCGATGGGCCGATGCCGCCGCCGGAGCTGACCACGTAGATCTGTTCCGGCCCGTTTTTGGTGGTCGCGTAGGCGATCTTCGAGCTGTCGGGCGACCAGCTCGGGTGCCGGTTGGAGCCGGGCCCGCCGATCGGCAACGGGTACACGCTGGTGCCGTCGGCGTTGACCAGTTCGACCGCATCGGCGCCTGCGTTGTTGCCGCGGGTGTAGGCGATGCGACTGCCGTCGGGCGACCAGGCGAGGTCGGAAATCTTCACGAGCTGTTTGCTGCCTGGGAACGTGTAAGGCGTGACCTGCGTCGCGACGTTGATTTCGTTTCCGGTCCCGCTCGCCTGCATCACAAAGACGTTCCACTGGCTGAGACCCGATTTGGTGAAGTTGCTGACGAAGGCGACCTTGCTGCCATCGGGGGACCAGATCGGCGCTTCGTCGAGGCTGGTGGCACCGTTGTCGGTGAGGTTGGTGACCGCGCTCGGGTTGGCCGGGTCGAGCAGGCAGATGTCGAGGTCGCAGCGGTAGGCGATTTCGTCGATCGCCATCGCCGCGGGCGCCGCCACCGCCCCTGCCGCGCAGACGAGGGAGGCGAGCAGGACGGTGACTCGAAGAGATCGCATCGCTCGACACTAGCGCCGCTAATCGAGCTTGCCTACCGTTAACCCCAGTCGTGAAGCGCTACTGTACGCGCCGATGGAGCGCTCCGCGACGGTTGTCATCGGCGGCACCGCCGGCCTCGGCCGCGACCTGGCGGCGCTCTGCCTCGAGCAGGGCGAGCGGGTCGTGATCGCCGGCCGCGACGACGCCCGCTGCGGCGACGTCGCCGGCGAGCTCGGCGGCGAGTGCGAGCACGTCGCCCTCGACCTCAGCCAGCCGGAGACGATCGGCCCGGCGCTGGCCGGCGTCGGCCCGGTCCGCCACCTGGCGCTGGTCGCGATCGCCCGCGACGAGAACAGCGTCCGCGAGTACGACCTGCAGCGGGCGATCAGCCTGGTGACGCTGAAGCTCGTCGGCTACACCGAGGCGGTCCACGCCCTCCTCCCCCGCATGGACGCCGACGCCTCGATCGTCGTCTACGGCGGCCAGGCGCAGGCCCGCCCCTACCCCGGCTCGACCACCGTCTCGACCGTCAACGGCGGCGTCCTCGGCATGGTGCGGACGATGGCGGTCGAGCTGGCCCCGATCCGCGTCAACGGCCTCCACCCCGGCGTCGTCGGCGACAGCCCCTACTGGGCCGACAAGCCCGCCGGCGTCCTCGACCCGGTCGCCGAGCGCACCCCGACCGGCCGCCTGACGACGATGCGCGAGATCTCCGAGGCCGCCCTCTTCCTGCTCCGCAACGGCGCCGTCAATGGCGTCAACCTCGCCGCCGACGGCGGCTGGACGCTGAAGTAGCGGGCGCCCGGCCCCCGGGGCCTACGGCGTGATCACCTGGCTGATCGCGTCTTCGCTGCCTTCGTAGTTGGCGCTGCCGCCGAAGCTGGCGGTGATTTCGTGGGTGCCGACCGCGAGCGATTTCAGCGGGTAGGTGGCCGAACCACTCGACAGCGGCACCACCGCCAGCACCGTTTCGCCTTCGCGGAAGACGACCGTGCCGATCGGCGTTCCGCCCCCCGGCGCCACCGCTTTGACCGTCGCTTTGATCGTCCCGCTCGAGCCTTTGGGCGCCGGGCTTTTCGTGCTCGTCAGGTTCAGCGTCGTCGCCGCCTTGGTCACGACCTGTTCGACCCCGGCAAGGCTCACCGCGTAATTGGGATCGCCGCTGTAGGTGGCTTTGATCGAGTGGGTCCCGGGGTCGAACGATTTGATCGCGAGTTTGGCGCTGCCGCTGGCCAGCGGCACCGTCGCCAGCACGGTTTCGCCTTCCCAGAAGGTGACGGTCCCGCTCGGCGTGCCGCCACCGGGAGCGATCGCTTTCACCGTCGCTTTCAGGGTCGCCGCGGAGCCGTAGGGCGCCGGGTTCAGCGTGCTGGTCAGCGTCGTTTCGGTTTCCGCCTGGGTCACGGTCTGTTCGATCGCCGCTGCGCTCGGTTCGTATTCGGCGGTGCCTTCGTATTCGGCGGTGATCGGGTAGCTGCCCGGCGGCGTCGTTTTCAGTGCGTATTTGGCGCTGCCGCCGGCGCCGAGCGGCAAGGTCGCCAGCACAGTTTCGCCTTCGCGGAAGGTGACGTTGCCGGCCGGCGTGCCGAGCGCCGGCGCCACCGCGTCGACCGTCGCTTTCAGCGTCGCCGAGGAGCCGTAGGGCGCCGGGTTGAGCGTGCTGGTCAGCGTCGTTTCGGTGCTCGCCTTGACGATCGTCTGCGTGACCGGGCCGGCTTTGCTCGGTTCGTCGTTGGCGTCGCCGCTGTAGACGGCGGTGATTTCGTGTTTGCCGACCGGCAGCGTTTTCAGCGACAGGTTCGCGTTGGCGCCCGAGAGCTGGATGGTGCCGAGCACCGTTTCGCCTTCGCTGAAGGTCACCGTCCCGGCAGGGGTGCCGGCGCCCGGCGCCACGGCGGCGACCGTCGCTTTCAGCGTCGCGCCGGAGCCGAACGGTGCCGGGTCGAGCGAGCTGGCGAGCGTCAGCTGCGTCGCGGCCTTGCTGACGACCTGGGTCACCGCTTCGGATTCGGCGGCGGCGAAGTTGGCGTCGCCGCTGTACTGGGCGACGACCGGGTGTTTGCCGGCACCGAGCGTCGTCGTGCTGAAGGTCGCCGTGCCTTTGCTCGTCAGGTTGACGACTTTGAGCGTGGTCGAGCCCTCGACGAAGGCGATCGTGCCGAGCGGCGTCGGCGCCCCTTCGGCGAGCGGCGCGACTTTCGCGGTGAAGGTGACTTTCTGCCCGTGCACCGAGGGGTTGGGTGAGCTGCTCAGCGTCACCGGCGGCGCGTAGCGGAAGCGATCGGCGCTGCTCGCTTCGCTGGTGCCGGCCGGCGTCGTCACGGTGACGTCGACCGTCCCGGTCCCCGGCGGCGCGACCGCCACGATCGAGGTCGGCGACTGCACGCCGAATTCGAGTGCCGGCGTCGAGCCGAAGCGGACTTCTTTGGCGCCGCCGAGGCCGGAGCCGCTGATCTGGACTTTGGTCCCGCCGGCTTCTGGGCCCGACCCCGGTTCGACCGCGGTCACGGCCGGCGGCTGGGTGCCGACCGTGACCGTGTGCGGGAAGCCTTCTTCTTCGATCTGTTCGAGCCCGACCGTCACTTCGTTGCCGGTCTCGTCGACAAGTTGGATCTGGGAGATCCGCCATTCGCCGAGTTCGCCGCCTTCTTTGAAGGTGACGGGTATCTGGTAGATCCCGTCGTTGGCGTCGCCGGAGACCCGCGCGAATTCGGATCCGACCGCCAGCTGTTCGGAGCTCGGGGGTCGGAAGAAAATGCGACCTTTGTGGAAGCCGGAGAGGTTGTCGGTGACGTGAGCGACGACCATCACCGTCTGATTCGAGCTCGAGGTGTCGACCGATTCCGGTTCGATACCAAGCACGGTCAGGTGCGGCGGTTCGACGTCCTCTTCGCCTTCGACGTGGACGAAGCGCTGGAACCCTTCTTCTTTCAGCTGCGCGTTATCGATCACCGCTTCGTGGCCGGCGCGGTCGTTGAGCCGCACCGATTCGATCTGCCAGGCCCCGTCCTCGCTGTAGCGGGGGAAGGTCACCTGGGCGCGAACGATCCCGTTCGTATCGCTGCCGTAGACGATTTCCGACCCGGCGGCCAACAGCGATTGTTTGCCGCTCGGCGAGCGCAGGTAGACGCGGCCTTCTTTGACCCCGCTGAGGTCGTCGCTGATCTGGAGGTAGAAGCTGACGAGCTGTTTTTCGCTGCCGGTGTCGATTTCCGACGATTCGATTTCGATCCCGTGCAGCTGCGGCGCTTCGCTGTCTTCCGGTTCTTCGCCGCCGAAGACCTGCACTTCGCTCGGGAAGCCCATTTCTTTGAGCTGCCCCGGACCGAGTTCGCGCACGTTGCCGGCGGCGTCGACCAGCCGCAGGCTCAGTCGCCAGGTGCCCGATTCGCTGAACTGTTCGAACGGGATGGCCGCGTAGTAATTGCCGTTCGTCGCGCTGCCGCCGAGCCGTTCGAGCACCCGGCTCGTCTGCGTTTCCCCATTCGGCGCGGTGAAGGTGGCGCGGACTTCTTCGGCCCCGGACAGATCGTCGGTGACGTGGGCTTTGACCCCGACTTCCCCCGGCCCCGCGCTGACATCGATGGCTCCCGGCTCGAGGCTCAGTTCGTCGACTTTCGGTGCGGTCGTGTCTTCTCCGGATTCTTCTTCGCCGCCTTCGACTTGGAGCGTGCTGGGGAAGCCGAGTTCCTCCAGCTGGCCACCGTCGAGCTGACGTGTGTTGCCCGCTTCGTCCTCGAGGATCACGCTCGCCGTCCAGGTACCGGATTCGAGTTCTCCGTTGAACGGCAGATCGATTCGGTAGTCACCGGCATGAAATCCGCCCGAGACGCGTTCGAGCTGCCCGGAAACCTGGGTTTTCCCGCCCGGCGCGGCGAAGACGACCTGCGCCCATTTCACGCCTGAGAGCTCATCGGCGATGTGGGCGTAGACAGAGACCGTTTGCGGCGCGGCGCTCACGTCGATCAGTCCCGGTTCGAACCCGAATTCGAGAAGCTGAGGGGGTTCGCCATCAGCCGCCGAGCTCTGCAGACCGACCACCACCGTCGCGTCCCCTTCCACGGTCCCGACCGTAAAGGTGGCCGAGCCATAGCCACTGCCGCTCGGGGGCGTCACTTCGCCGGCTTTGGCGTCGCTGGTGGCGACAAAGGTGAGGAAGCTGGCGCGGCCGGCTTCATCGGCGATCAGCTGGGCAGGTGAGGCGCCGAGGCTCAAGGCGCCGACGCCGCCCTGTTCGAGCGTGCCGGCGAACGAGGGTGGCTGGACCCGGGCGCCGGCCAGCGGGACCCCTTTGTTGCCGAGGACTTCGACCGTCACCTGGTGGGTCGCCGGCAGAGCGAAGGCGAGGGTGCGGTCGGCTTCGAGCGCGAAGGATTTCGTCGACAGGCTCCAGTTCGTCGGCAGCCCGGCTATGCCCTGGCCGCTGATGTTCAGGGTGTAGGAGTCGGCGGGGACGGCGAAGGAGTAGGAGCCGTCTTCGGCGGTGGTGGCGAAGCTCTTTTTGTTGGCGGAGCTGACCAGCACCAGGTGCGCGCCGGCGACCGGTTCGCCGGCGGAGTCGTGGATGGCGCCGGAGATCACCGGCATCGGCGGCAGCAGCGGCGGCTGCACCACCACCGTCGCGTCCCCTTCCACGGTCCCGACCGTAAAGGTGGCCGAGCCATAGCCACTGCCGCTCGGGGGCGTCACTTCGCCGGCTTTGGCGTCGCTGGTGGCGACAAAGGTGAGGAAGCTGGCGCGGCCGGCTTCATCGGCGATCAGCTGGGCAGGTGAGGCGCCGAGGCTCAAGGCGCCGACGCCGCCCTGTTCGAGCGTGCCGGCGAACGAGGGTGGCTGGACCCGGGCGCCGGCCAGCGGGACCCCTTTGTTGCCGAGGACTTCGACCGTCACCTGGTGGGTCGCCGGCAGAGCGAAGGCGAGGGTGCGGTCGGCTTCGAGCGCGAAGGATTTCGTCGACAGGCTCCAGTTCGTCGGCAGCCCGGCTATGCCCTGGCCGCTGATGTTCAGGGTGTAGGAGTCGGCGGGGACGGCGAAGGAGTAGGAGCCGTCTTCGGCGGTGGTGGCGAAGCTCTTTTTGTTGGCGGAGCTGACCAGCACCAGGTGCGCGCCGGCGACCGGTTCGCCGGCGGAGTCGTGGATGGCGCCGGAGATGCGGATGAATTCGGCCGTGGCAAGGACGACGTTCAAAGTGTGGCTCGACATGACTTCGACTTCGTGCACGGTGATCGCCTGGTACTGGCTTTCGGCGCCCGGCTGGAAGCGCACGTCGTAGGTCCCTTCGGGCAGTTCGAGCGCGTATTTGCCGAGTTCGTTGGTGGCCGTCGTCGCGACGTCTTCTTCGCCGCCGGCTTTAGTGACGACGACTTTGATACCGGGGAGGCGTTCGGGTTCTTTGCCGGCGCGCTGGCCTTCGACGACTCCCGAGAGGGTCGCCGCCTGGGCGGCAGTCGCGGCGGAGATCGACCCCAGCGCGAGCAGAGCGGTTGCCACAGCAAGAACCCGAACTAGCCGCACAGAGATCCTCCCCCACTTCGATTTTGGCGCCTGTCCCGCAGAGCGTTCAACTTATATCGAGTTTGTGGGAACCCTCCTGTAAAGGAGTCGTGGCCCGCGGAGGCGGTGGCGATTTACGGATGGCCCCCGGCAGCCCGACCGGCAACATCCGGGCCGTGAGCATCCACTCCAGAGACGCGGGCCGCTGGCTGCTCGGGCACCGGGCGCGGATCCTGGCCGCGCTTGCCCTGCTGGCGATCGTCGCCGGCGGCGCCCTCCACCTGGCCGGGCAGGGAGGCGCCGGCAACGCAGTCTGGACCGCGTCGCTGGCGGTGCTGACGCTGGAGCTTGCGGTCGAGGTCTTCCGCACCGTCGTCGTCGACCGTCACATGGGGGTCGACACGATCGCCCTGGTGGCGATGGCCGGCGCGCTCGCGCTCGGCGAACTGCTGGCCGGGGTTGTGATCGGGCTGATGTTCTCCGGCGGCATGGCGCTGGAGGAAGTCGCCTCCGCCCGCGCCCGGCGCGAGCTGACCAGGCTGGTCGAACGGGCGCCGAAGGTGGCGCGGATCCGGATCGGCGGCGAGCTGCGCGACGTCCCGGTCGAGCAGGTCGACGCCGGCGACGTCGCCCTCGTCCGCACCGGCGAGGTCGTCCCGGTCGACGGCACCGTGCTCAGCGCCGAGGCGGTGCTCGACACCAGCACCCTCACCGGCGAGCCGCTGCCGGTCACCGTCAGCCGCGGCATGGAGGTGCTCAGCGGCAGCGCCAACGCCGGCGCCCCGTTCGAGGTGAGGGCCGAGCGGCCCGCTGCCGAGAGCGCCTACTCGGCGCTGGTCCGCCTGGTCGAGCAGGCCGAGACCGAGCGCGCCCCGATGGTGCGGCTCGCCGACCGCTACGCGGGCTTCTTCTTACCGGCGACGCTGCTGCTCGCCGGCCTCGCCTGGGCGTTCAGCGGCGACCCGGTCCGCGCCCTCGCCGTGGTCGTCGTCGCCACTCCCTGCCCGCTGATCCTGGCGGCCCCGATCGCCCTCGTCTCCGGCGTCTCCCGCGCCGCCGCGGCCGGCGTCGTCGTCAAGGGCGGCAGCGCAATCGAAGCCCTCGGCCAGGTGCGGACCGTGCTCTTCGACAAGACCGGCACGCTGACCGTCGGCAGCCCCGAGGTGCGCGAGGTGCTGACCCTGCCCGGCTTCAACGGCGCCGAGCTGCTCAGCCTCGCCGCCTCGGTCGACCGGATGTCGGCGCACGTGCTCGGCGAAGCCCTGGTCAGCGCCGCCGAGGAGGCGGAACTGAAACTCGGCAGCGCCAGCGAGACGCACGAGGACCCCGGGCAGGGAATCGTCGGCACCGTCGCCGGTCGCCGCGTCGCCGTCGGCAGCCGCCGCTTCATGGAGTCCGAGCAGATCCCCGCCGCCGACCTCGACTCGGCGGCGCTGATGGACGGTCGCGGCTCCGGCGAGGCGCGGGTGCTGGTCGCCGTCGACGGCCGTCTCGGCGGCGTCATCGCGATGGCCGACGAGCTGCGCCCCGACGCCCGCGGCATCGTCGAACGGCTGCGCGCCGAAGGCATCCGCCACGTCGCGATGGTCTCCGGCGACCGCCGCTCGGTCGCCGAGCGGATCGGCCGCGAGCTCGGCGTCGACCGCGTCTACTCCGAACTGGGCCCGGAGGACAAGCTGGCGGTGATTCGCCGCCTGCGCGAAGACCCGCAGCTGCGGCCGGTGATGATGGTCGGCGACGGCGTCAACGACGCCCCGGCCCTCGCCATCGCCGACCTCGGGATCGCGATGGGGGCGGCCGGCGCGACCGTCTCCTCGGAGACCGCCGACGCGGTGATCACCGTCGACCGCGTCGACCGCGTCGCCGACGCCGTCCACGCCGGCCGCCGCTCGCTCAGCATCGCCCGCCAGAGCGTCATCGCCGGCATGGGTCTCAGCCTGGCGGCGATGGTCGTCGCCGCCTTCGGCTACCTGCCGCCGCTGGCCGGCGCCCTGCTGCAGGAGGGCATCGACCTGGCCGTGATCCTCAACGCCCTGCGGGCACTGCGCGGCTGAGCCGCACCGCGATAGCTTCCTTGACCATGGCCCTCCACACCGACATCCCCAGCCGCCGCCAGATCGAGCGCCTGCTTCAGTCTCAGGGCGACCATCTGGTCTCCATCTACCTGCCGACGACGCCGATCACGCCGGACGCCGAAGCCGACCGGATCGAGTTCAAGAACCTCGCCGCCGAGGTGGCCGAGCGGCTGCGCGCCGCCGGTGCCGGCGAGGAGGAGCGCGAGGCGATCGAAGACGAGCTCGCCGCCCTCCACGACGACTTCGACTTCTGGGCGCTGCAGGCGCACAGCCTCGCCGTCTTCGCCAGCCCCACCGGGCTGAACAGCTTCCGGCTGCCGAACCGGCTGACCGCCGCCGTCCAGGTCGCCGACCGCTACTACGTGAAGCCGCTGCTGCGCGCGGTCACCTTCCCCCAGGCCGCCTTCGTCCTCGCCCTTGCCGAGGGCTCGGTGCGGCTGCTCGAGGTGACGCCCGACCTGCCGACCTACGAGGTCGCCGTCCCCGACCTGCCCGCCGACGCCGCCGGCGACGCCCGCAAGGCCTCGATCGCCGACCGCTCCCCCGCCCGCCGCCTGCAGGGCTCCGAGGGCCAGAAAACGCTGATCCGCAGCTACTGCCGCAGCGTCGACCGCGCCCTGCGCCCGGTCCTCGCCGGCCACGACCTGCCGCTGATCCTCGCCGCGACGCAGCCGATCGACGGCATCTTCCGCGCCGTCAACTCCAACCCGCAGCTGGCGGCGGAGTCGCTCGAGGGCAGCCCCGACGGCCGCTCCGATGCCGAGCTCGGCGAAGCCGCCCGCCCGCTCCTCGACGGCATCTACGCCGCGCAGCTGCGCCAGCTCGCCGCCCGCTTCGAGGAACGCGGCGCCGCCGGCCGCACCGCGGTCGAGATCAACGACGTCGCCCGCGCCGCCACCTACGGCGCCGTCGACACACTGTTCGTCGACATCGACGCGAAGCTGCCCGGCAGCGTCGACCCCGAGAGCGGCGCCGTCAGCCTCGACGACCCCGAGCAGCCCGGCGACTACGGCGTCATCGACGAGGTCTGCCGCCGCACGATCCTCAGCGACGGCACCGTCCTCGCCGTCCGCGCCGACGAGGTCCCCGGCGGCGGCCCCGCCGCAGCGATCCTCCGCTACCCGGTCTGAACACCGACTCCTCAACCTGGCGCGGTCCTCGACCCGGGCGCAGCCGGGGAGGGTACTCGCCACCCTCCATGGGCAGGTAGGGCGCCGAGAACCCTCCCATCGCAGGTTCGGATCTAGGCGCGCGCGATCCACGGGATCGAGACTCCGAACGCTTCGCCGTCCCGTGGTTCCTTGGTTGACATATGCGCAACCAAGGAACCACGGGATGAAGAGGACGGCTGGATCTCAATCGCGCGGTTCCTTTGTCGCCCCATGAGCAACAAAGGAACCGCGACTTTCGGGGGCGGGACCTCGAGGCGGGCGGGCCGGCGCACCTACGTGCCCT
>JBEHWY010000104.1:0-12894 GCA_048498975.1 Actinomycetota bacterium
CCTGCCCACGGAGGGTGGCGAGCACCCTCCCCGCCACGCCTCCGTCTTGAGCGAGCTCAGGTAGCCGACCGAGATTCGCCGAGCAGGCGGCCCGCCGCCAGGGGAGCCGCGAAGAAGAGCTCGTCCTCCTGGAGCTTGCGGCCCATGGTGGTCGTCGGGAGGCCCGAGGCCGCGTAGGCGTCGAGGTCCGCCTCGGCTTCGCGAAGCTGGTGACGACTGCCCGCCGCCGCGCTGAGCTCCGGAGCGAGCTCCGGGAACCCAACCGGGACGGCGACGTCGACCGGGGCGAGGAGCAGGGAGAGGACGGTGGCGGTGTGGTGGCTGAGGCCGCGGTGGCGCTGCCGCGGGTCGCCGCTCGAGAGTCGCGGAGAGATCAGGGTCGGGAAGCCGAGTGCGAGGGAGGCGTGGGCGTTGTCGAGGGCGGCCATGCCGCCGTGGCCGAAGTCGGAGTCCGAGCCGATGATGCCGGGGCCGGGGCCGACCAGGACCGCGTCCCAGCCGAGGCCGGCGGCGGCGTCGAGGGCGCCGGCGACGCTGATCGCCTCCTGCTCGCCACCGTAGGCAGGCGCCGCGGTGACGTGGCCACAGAGCAGGCCGCGCTCGCGCAGCTCGCGCACGTCGCGCGACAGCGAGCCCGGCAGCGCCCCTCCCCCGCTCTGCACGTAGCCCACGCGCAGCCCCGGGGCCGCCTGCGCCGCCGCCCAGGCCGCCGGCGCCAGGTGCCCGTGCAGCGGCAGCACCGCCACCGCCACCGAATCGCCGGTTTTGGAGACCGGCGCCTTTGCACCCTCCACCGGCGCCACCGGGTGCTGCAGCGAGGTGTAGTTGAGCTTGATCACGTGCTCGGAGCCGCGCTCGCCCCCCGCCAGGCCACGCGTCAAATTGACGTGGACGACGTCGAAGCCGCCGCTGCCCAGGCCGAGCTCGACCGCGCAGACGTTGACCACGACCTCGTCGCCCTCGCGCATCTCCCCCAGCAGCGCCGTGTCGGCCCAGGCCGGCCGCCGCTCCCCGGCGACCTCGACCAGCAGCGGGTCGGCGCTGACGACGACGCCGCGGCGCAGCTCGAGCCGGCCGCTCACGCCGCGGCGACGTCGCCGTTCGCGGCCGCGACGGCGGCGACGATGCCCTCGCAGACCTCGAGCATCTTCTCCAGGTCGCGCTTGGCGACCATCTCGTCGGCGGTGTGGACCTTGTCGGTGCCGTTGGCGAGCAGGACGCAGTCGAAGCCGTCCAGGCGCAGCGCGTTGGCATCGCTGCCGCCGCCGATCGCGACCCGCTGCGGCTCGACGCCAGCCGCCCGCAGTCCGGCCTCGGCGAAGCCCAGCGCCGCCGAGTCGCCCGGCAGCCGGTAGCCGCGGAAGAGCTCTTCGATCCGCACGTCGACGTCGCAGCCGTGCTCGCTGGCGCCCCAGGCGCAGGCGTCGGCGATCTTCCCCGCCACCTCCGCCGCCCGCTCGGCGTCGAGGCTGCGCGCCTCGGCGTGGATGAAGCAGTGCCCGGGGACGACGTTGCCCGAGGTGCCGCCCTTGATCAGGCCGACGTTGGCGGTCGTCCCCTCGTCAAGCCGGCCCAGCTCCATCCGCGCGACCGCGGCCGCGGCGGCGGCGATCGCGCTGTTGCCGTCCTCGGGCTTGATCCCGGCGTGGGCCTCGACCCCGACGAAGTCGGCGCGGATCTTCTGCTGGGTCGGCGTCGTGTCGATCACCTCGCCGACCGGGCCGGCGTGGTCGAGGACGAACCCGACCGGCGAGCGCAGCGCCGCCGGGTCGAACGCTTTCGCCCCGCGCAGGCCCTGCTCCTCGGCGACGGTCAGCAGCAGCTCGATCCCGACCGGGCCCGGGCTCTCGGCGTGCCGCGCGGCGAGCTCCATGAAAACCGCCACCGCGGCCTTGTTGTCGGCGCCGAGGATCGTCTCGCCGGCACTGCGATAGACGCCTTCGTCCTCGACCACCTCGACCCGGCCCTGGTGCGGCACGGTGTCGACGTGGGCGCAGAACATCGCCCACGTCTCGCTCGAGCCCGGCAGCCGCGCCAGCAGGTTGCCGGCGCCCGCCTCCGCCGGGCCGGCGGCGTCGTCCTCGCTGACCTCGTAGCCCATCGCCCGCAGCTCGGCCGCCAGCGTGTCGGCGATCTCCCGCTCCTCACCCGTCGGGCTGCGAATCTCGCAGAGGCGCGTGAACGTCTCGAAGAGCCGGGCGCTGGCGGGTCGAGACATCGCTATGCGGCGTCCTCAGTCGCTTGCGTGCAGAGCACGCGGCGCTCCCTGCGTCCTTGCCTAGCGCTGCCTCGACCGCGCCAGGTGGGACTCGGAAGCATCCTCCGACTGTATCTCGCCCCCGTCAACCGGCTGTTCCCCCGCGTGGCGCGCGGCCGCCCCGACGAACTCGCGGAACAGCGGCTCGGGCCGGTTGGGGCGCGAGTTGAACTCGGGGTGGTACTGGGAGGCGACGAAGAAGGGGTGGTCGGGCAGCTCGATCATCTCGACCAGGCGCTCGTCGGGCGAGGTGCCGCCGCAGACCAGGCCCTCGTCTTCGAGCCGGCGCCGCAGCTGGTTGTTGACCTCGAAACGGTGGCGGTGGCGCTTGTAGATGACGGCCTCGCCGAAGATCTCGCGCGCTTTGGTGCCCTCGTGCAGCTTCACCGGATCGGCGCCGAGCCGCATCGTCCCGCCCATGTCGGAGACCTCCTTCTGCTCCGGCAGCAGGTCGACGACGGGGTAGGGCGTCTCCGGATCGAACTCGGCCGAGTTGGCGCCGTCCATGCCGACCACGTGGCGGGCGAACTCGACCACCGCGATCTGCATCCCGAGGCAGATCCCCAGGTATGGGATCGAGCGCTCGCGGGCGATCCGCGCCGCTTCCACCTTGCCCTCGATGCCGCGCTCACCGAAGCCGCCGGGGATCAGGATCCCGTCGCAGCCCTCGAGCGCCTCGGGGTCGAGGTGCTCGGAGTCGACCAGCTCGATCTTGGTCTGCACGCCGTGATGGATGCCGCCGTGCTCGATCGCCTCGATCACCGACTTGTAGGCGTCGGCGAGCTGCACGTACTTGCCGACGATCGCGATCTTCACCTCGCCGGTGGCGGCGTCGGCGCGGCGCACCATCGCCTCCCATTCGGCGAGGTCGGGCGAGGGCGCCTCCATCCCGAAGTGGTCGAGGACGATGTCGTCGACGCCTTCGGCGCGGAAGGTGAGCGGCACCTTGTAGATGTTGTCGACGTCGTGGGCGGAGACGACGTTGTCGACGGGAAGGCTGGCGAAAAGCGCGATCTTGCTGCGGATCTCACGGTCCAGGCGCCCTTCGGAGCGGCAGACCAGCGCGTGCGGCTGGATCCCGATCCGCCGCAGCTCGTTGACCGAGTGCTGCGTCGGCTTCGTCTTCAGCTCACCGGCGTGGCCGACGTAGGGGACCAGCGTCAGGTGGATGAACATCGCCCGTTTCGGGCCGAGGTCGGTGTAGAGCTGGCGGATCGACTCGAGGAACGGCAGCGACTCGATGTCGCCGACGGTGCCGCCGATCTCGGTGATCACGAAGTCGACCGACTGCGACTCGGCGACGATGAGGATTTTCTGCTTGATCTCGTTGGTGATGTGCGGGATCACCTGCACCGTGGCGCCGAGGTAGTCGCCGCGGCGCTCGCGCCGGATCACCGAGTTGTAGACGGCGCCGGCGGTGACGTTCGAGGCCCGCGAGGTGTTGGAGTCGGTGAAGCGCTCGTAGTGGCCGAGGTCGAGGTCGGTCTCCGCCCCGTCCTCGGTGACGAACACCTCGCCGTGCTGGAACGGGCTCATCGTTCCCGGATCGACGTTGATGTACGGATCGAACTTCTGCAGCTGCACGCGGAAGCCGCGGGAGACGAGGAGGCGTCCAATCGAGGCGGCGGAGATCCCCTTGCCGAGGGCCGAGACCACTCCGCCCGTGACGAAGATGAATCTCGTGTCGCCTTTGTTAAGTGGACTCATGCTCTGCCGAGCGAGTCTAACCAGCGCAGTGGCGGAACCGAATCGATCGTCGCCGAAATAGACCGCAACTCCCCGTAAATCGTCACCGCGGCGACCACCGCGAGCGCCACCAGCCGCGCGTCCTCGCCCAGAACGGTGAGCAGCCAGACGCCGGCGATCGCCCCGATCAGGTTGGAGCCGGTGTCGCCCAGCATCGCCTTCTCGCGCAGCGTCAGCCAGGCGCCGACCAGGACCGGGCCGACGAAGATGCCGAGCAGTTCGAACGGCGCCCAGGTCCAGACCCCGAGGCAGAGCCCGACCCCGAGCGCGACCAGCCCCTTCTCCGCCCGCCCCGGGCGCAGGTCGAGCAGGTTGAAGAGGTTGGTGGCGAGGATCAGCAGCGCCACGTCAGCGATGTAGCGCCAGGATTCGAGCCCGCGCCCGGAGGTGACGTAGGCCGCCAGCGCCAGCGCCCCGATCGCCTTGATCGCCCCGGTCGAGAGCGAGCCCCCGCGCAGCGCCGCCCAGTGCCCCCGCCAGCCGCGCGGCGTCGCCGCCGCCTCGCCCTGGCCGAGCGCGTCGTCGAGGAAGCCGAGGAAGGCGATTCCCAGCAGATACGGCAACCAGCGGCGCAGTTCGGGGTCGAGCAGGTCGAGGTCGGCGCGGTCGTTGAGGAAGGCGAGCGGCGCCAGCGTCACCAGCGCCGCCGTCGCCAGCACCGCGCCGAGCGGGAAGGCGAGCAGCGCGCCGCGGTAGTTGGTCCGCACCAGGCCGGCGTCGCGCAGCCCCCGCGCCCCGGCGGGGACGAGCGGCAGGCTCAGCGCGATCGCCAGCGGCAACCCGATCCAGTACAGCGCTCAGCCCCCCGGCGCCAGCAGGTCCGGCAGCAGCCGGTCGGCGCTGCTCTTGACCCCGAAGCTGCCCTCGGCGCCGAGCAGGGCGAAGACCATCGCCACCTTGCCCGAGGTCAGCTCGACGTCGTCGACGGTGGCGAGGTCGTTGGAGTTGAAGAAGGAGATCGAGGACGGTTCGGTGGCGATCGTCTCGACCCCGACCACCGGCGTCCGCGTGCCGCCCAGCCCCGCCAGCAGCGCCGACTCGAACTGGTTGGCTTTGCTGCGCTGGACCGGGCCCAGGTCCTGCGGCTGGTCGCGGACGACGATCACCCCGTCGAGCGCGCCGAAGCTGCCGCTGGCGCGGGAGAAGAGCTGGCTGCGGACGAATTCCGGCAGCGTGCCGCCGATCACCAGCTGCCGGCCGAGTCCCTTGCCGAGCGCGGTCAGCTGGTCCGGGTTGGTTTCGAGGTCGTAGAAGCGCGTCTGCGAGAGGTCGTCGGTGAGGCCGACGATGTCGACCGGCTCGCGGACGACGCCGACCCCGACCAGCTGCGCCCCGGTCGGCGCCAGCGCTTCCTCGACGGCGGTCGAGACTTCGCCGGGAAGGCCGCCGAGGGCGACGATCGCGACCCGCCTGCCGTCCAGCTTGTCGCCGGTCAGCACCGGGTACACGCGGTCGCCGAATTCGTTGGCGCGGCCCAGTTCGCCGCTCAGCTCGTCGGCCTTGGAGCGCGCGTCCTGGAGGTTGCCGACGAGGCTGTGCTCGAGGTCCTTGCGGGTTCCGGTCAGCGCGTCGCCGCCGAACTCGGCGCCGATCAGGATCCCGATCGCCAGCGAGAGGAAGACGGCGATCAGCGAGGTGGCGTGGTAGCGGGCGCTGTAACCCATCGACTGCCGAAGGCTAGACGGTCGGCTGCGATTTCCGGGGGTTTCTGCTCAGATCCCGAGCCAGATCCGGATCTTCAGCCAGACCAGCTGGAAGACGTCGTTGAGCGCCGGCGAGGTGATGACCAGGATCGTCAGCAGGACCACGAAGGCGCCGACGAACATCAGCGCCGGGGTCAGCGTGCCGCTCGGGTTGTAGAGGCGGGAGACGCCCTTGGCGTCGACCAGCCGCTCGCCGATCCGCAGCCGGGTGAGGAAGGTCGAGGACATGCCGCCGCGCTTGCGGTCGAGGAACTCGATCAGGTTGAAGTGGGCGCCGACGCTGACGATCAGGGCGGCGCCCTTCTCGAAGGCCATCAGCATCGCGACGTCCTCGCTGGTGCCGGCGGCGGGGACGATCCGGTGCGCCAGCCCCGCGGCTTCGAGGCGCTCGCAGCCGGGCGCGCGGCCGTCGGGGTAGGCGTGGACGATCAGCTCGGCGCCGCAGCGCAGCGCCCGGTCTGAGGCCGAGTCCATGTCGCCGAGGATCAGGTCGGGCTTCAGCCCCGCTTCCAGCACCCCGTCGGCGCCGCCGTCGACGGCGACGATCAGCGGCCGCACGTCGCGGATGTAGGCGCGCAGCGCCTTCAGGTCGCGGCGGTGGTGCTCGCCGCGGACGACGATCAGCACGTGGCGGTCGCGGAAGGAGGCCTTGGTCGGCGGGAAGTCGATCGCGCCGGTCAGCAGGTCGGTCTCCTGGCGCACGTGGGCGACCGTGTTCTCGGCGAACTCGGCCAGCGCCTCGTCGATCCGCTGCCGCTGCTCGACCAGCCCCAGCTCCAGCTCCGGCTCGGTGAGGACGCGCCCGCGCAGGACCTCCTGGTCGCCGACCCGCACCGTGCCGCCGTCGAGCGTCACCCGCTCGCCGTCGCGCAGCAGCTCGAAGAGCCCGGCGCCGGGAGCGTCGATGACGCGGACGCCGGCCCGGGTCAGCATCAGCGGCCCCGTGTTCGGGTACTTGCCGTTGGACGACGGCGAGGCATTGAGGACGGCGGCGACCCCGGCTTCGATCAGCTCCTCGGCCGCGATCCGGTCGATGTTGACGTGGTTGATGACGGCGACGTCGCCGGGGCGCAGGCGCTTGACCAGGTCCTTGGTGCGCTCGCCGAGGCGGGCGGTGCCTTCGATCGGCGCATCCGAGCGCCCGCCGTTCCGGCGCCCGAGCAGGGCGGGAAGACGACGGCGACTGGTAGTGGCCACCCGCGCAGATTACTCGGAGGCTTTAGCGATTCCTACTTTTTGCCCGCTACGGGGCAAAAAGTCGATGGCGCGAAGGAGAACCGTCAACCCGTAGGTGCCCAAGCGAGGGTTCCAGGTTGGCGTCGGCGGGCGGCCCGACGCACCCACAGGGCAGGTAGGTGCGCCGGCCCGCCCGCGAGCACGGAAGCGCCCCGCTGAGTGCGCACTTCTCCCCGCCTTACCGGTGAGTGCGAACTTCTCCCCGGTATGCGGGGACAAATGCGCTCTCACGGCTCGGCCCCGGCGCTGAGTGTGCATTTGCTCCCGGTATGCGGGATTAACTGCGCACTCACCGAGCGGACCCCCCGCCCAGGCCCCAGGGAGGGGAGGGTGCTCGCCGCCCTACCTGCCCACGGAGGGTGGCGAGCACCCTCCCCTCCGCTCGGCTGTGGATCCGACCCCCTACGCAGCCGCCAGCAGCTCGCGGGCGTGCTCGCGGGCCGCCTCGTCGGAGTCACCGCCACCGAGCATGCGGCGGATCTCCTCGACCACGCCCTCGCCGTCGAGCTTCTCGACGGTGGCGACCGCCTGGTCGGAGGCGACGTCCTTTTCGAGCCGGAAGTGGACGTTGGCGAGCGAGGCGACCTGCGGCAGGTGGGTGATGCAGAGGACCTGGCGCTCGCGCCCCAGCGCCCGCAGCCTCTCCCCCACGACCCGCGCCGTGTTGCCGCCGACGCCGGCGTCGATCTCGTCGAAGACGAGCGTGCCGGCGCTCTCGCCGGCGCCGAGCCCGCTCAGCGCCAGCATCACCCGCGAGAGCTCGCCGCCGGAGGCCGCGTCGCGCAGCGGCGCCGCCTCGATCCCTGGGTTCGGCGCCACCCGCAGCTCGACCGTCTCGCGCCCGTTGGCGCCGAAGCCGTCGGGGTGCGGCTCGAGCGCGACCTCGAGCCGGGCACCGGCCATCGAGAGCTGCTCGAGCTCGGCGGCGACCCGCTCTTCCAGCGGCGCCGCGGCGGCCGCCCGCCCGGCGCTCAGCCGCTCGCCCAGCTCGGCCCGGCGCGCCTCGGCCGCCTCCAGCGCCGCCGCCGCCTCGGCGCCGCGCGTCTCGGCGCCCTCCAGCCGCTCGATCTCGGCCCGGCAGCGCTCGGCGTGGGCCAGCACCGACTCGACGCTGCCGCCGTGCTTGCGCTCCAGCCGGTCGATCGCCTCCAGCCGCTCCTCGACCGCGAGCAGCTCGCCGGGATCGGACTCGACCCCCTCGACGTAGGCGCGCAGCTCCGAGCCGACGTCGCCGAGCTCGACCGCGAGCGCCGCCACCCGCTCGGCCAGCGCGTCGAGCTCGGGGTCGAGCCCGGCCGCTCCGTGCAGCAGCGTTTCGGCCTGTCCCAGCGCCGCCGCCGCGCCGCCGCCGTCCTCCTCGGCGCCGGCGAGGCCGGCGTGGGCGCCGGCCGCCGCCTCGCGCAGGCCCTCGGCATGGCGCAGGCGCTCGCGTCGCGCGCCCAGCTCCTCGCGCTCCTCCGGCGTCGGTGACACCTCCTCGATCTCGGCCAGCTCGTAGCGGTAGAGGTCGAGGTCGCGCTCCCGCGAGCCCTCGCGCTCGCGCAGCTCGGCCAGCTCGGCGGCGAGCCGGCCGCACTCGCGATGCGCCTCGCGGTAGCTCTCCCGCACCGTCAGGTGCTCGGCCCCGGCGAAGCCGTCGAGGATCTCGAGCTGGGCCGAGGAGATCGTCAGCTTGCGGTGCTCGTGCTGGCCGAAGAAGGCGAGCAGGCGGCCGCCGAGCAGCTTCAGGTCGGCGGCGCTGGCGGCGCGGCCGGCGACGAAGGCGCTGGTCCGCCCGCCCGCCGAGACCCGGCGCCCGAGCACCACCTCCTCGGCGCCCTCCGGCAGCCGTTCGGCGAGCTCGGCCAGCTCCGGCTCCGCCAGCAGCCCCGGCGGCAGGTCGAAGACGCCCTCGACCCAGGCCTCCTCCGCCCCCGGGCGCACGATCTGGGGCCGCGCCTTGCCGCCCATCAGCAGGTCGAGCGAGTGGGCCAGCACCGTCTTGCCGGCGCCGGTCTCGCCGGTGATCGCGTTCAGCCCCTCGCCCAAGCGCAGCTCGGCGCGCTCGATCAGCAGCAGGTTCTCGATCCGCAGCTCACGTAGCACCGTTTCTGTGTAGCAACGGCCCCGGATCGAACCCGCCCGCGGGGCCGCAATTTGCGGCAGCCGCCGACTCAGGCGGCCGGCTCGGCGGGGCCGCTGGTCGGCTGGACGAAGAAGCGCGAGCGGGTGAGGGCGAAGCGCGGAGGCAACTCAGTGTGACGCGCGAAGAGCAAAGCCATACCTGATACGTTCCTATGCATCTAAAGCATGGGCTCAGCGCAATCAACTTACGCGTGCCCCGCTTGCGGCAAGCTGAGTGTGGCTGGCGAGCAGATGGTCGGCCGCGATTTCATGCATGGACTGCCGGGAGCATTCACCGTTGCGACATGCACGGAATGCGGCTCAGGGGTCACGTTACCGTTTCTCCCCACTTCCGAGCTCGGGCAGTTCTACCCGGACGGCTACTACGCATACACCCTGCCGAAGGGATGGCCAACACGTGCGCTCGCGCTCATGCTGATCCGTCGTCGAGGCGATAAGGCACTGCGCGGCTCTCCGCTGAGCGTGTTGGCGTCGATGCCCGCGGGCAAGCTCCTCGATGTGGGCTGCGGGCGCGGCGATATCGGCTCGGCCTTCGTCGCCCGCGGCTGGACCGTAAGCGGTGTCGAGCCTTCCGAAGATGCCTGCATAGGCGCCCGCGAGCGCAACATAGACGCGTTTGCGGGAACGCTGGAGGAGGCACCTTTCCCGCCGGAGCACTTCGATGCCATCCTCTTTCAGCACTCGCTAGAGCACGTGGCCGTACCCCGAGAGGACATTCATCGCGCCTGGGAGCTGCTGCGCCCAGGAGGCGTTCTCATCGTCTCCGTACCGAACTTCGGGTCCTGGCAGCGACGCCGCTTCCAAGCCAACTGGAGGCATTTGGACGTCCCACGGCACCGTACGCACTTCACGTCTCCGGGCCTGCAGCAGCTGCTCACCGACTCCGGCTTCACGCAGATCGAGATGAGCACCACCAGCAGCCCCGATGGTCTGCCGATGACCATCTATCACAAGCTCACTCAACGTCCGGTTCCATCATCACGACTGGTTGGTTACGCACTGATGATGGTGATGCCGGTTTTGGGCCTGTTTGGACGCGCCGCCGACCGGTACCACGGACATGGCGATGTCCTGCACGCCGTAGCGCGCAAACCCAGCGCCTGACAACAGTTCGTACGGAAAGGCTGCGCTCAGCTCAACTCGGACGTCAGGCGGCGGCCGGCTCGGCCGGGCCGCTGGTCTGCTGGACGAAGAAGCGCGAGCGGGTGAGGGCGAAGCCGAGCGCCGCGCCGACGATGGAGACAATCGCGGCGATCAGGATGATCTCGTTGAGGCCGTGGACGAAGGCGACGTCGGAGGCTCGTTCGACTGCGGGCCGCAGCGCCGGGGGCGTCACTTCGCCGGCCGCTTTCGAGCCGCCGGAGGCGACGAGTTCTCCCAGCCCGTGCTGGGCGTGCGGCAGCAGTTCGCTCAGCTTCGAGTTGACCTGCGACTGGAAGATCGCGCCGAGGGCGGCGACGCCGGTCGCGACCCCGACCTGGCGGAAGGTCGTGTTGATGCCCGACCCCATCCCGGATTTCTGCACGGGGACGACCGCGATCGCGGCCTGCCCGATCCCGGGGTTGGCGATGCCGACCCCGACGCCGGCGACGAGGAAGCCGGCCAGCAGCGTCGTCCAGTCGGAGTCGACCGAGATGCCGTGCATCAGCGCCAGGCCGACCCCGACCAGGCCGAGGCCGGTGCCGAGCAGGATCCGGATCGGGACCCTGTGCGAGAGCGTGCCGGCGATCGGCGAGGCGATGAAGGAGAGCACCGTCATCGGCAGGAAGCGAATCCCGGCCTCCAGCGGCGAGAAGTCGAGCACTCCCTGCAGGTAGATCGTCAGGTAGAGGAACATCGCGAACATCCCCGCCGAGAGGGAGAAGGCGACGATCGAGACCCCGTTGAAGGCCGGGTTCGAGAAGAGCGAGAGGTCGAGCATCGGGTGGTCGGAGCGGCGCTCGATCACGATGAAGGCGACGAGCAGGAGCGCGGCGCCGATCAGGCAGGTGAGGATCACGCCGCTGCCCCAGCCCTCGGGGTTGCCGCGGATCAGGCCGAAGACGAGCAGGAACAGCCCCGCCGAGAAGGTGAGCAGGCCGGGGACGTCGACCGGCTCGGGATCGTCGGCGAAGACGTTGACGATCTTGCGCTCGGTCAACACGATCGCGGTCAGGCCGATCGGGATGTTGACGAAGAAGATCCACTCCCAGCCGAAGCTCTCGGTGATGACGCCGCCGATCAGCGGGCCGATCGCGACGGCGCCGCCGATCGTCGCCCCCCACACCCCGAACGCCGTGGCGCGGTCTTTGCCGTGGAACTCCTGGCCGATCAGCGCCAGCGAGGTGGCGAACATGCCGGCGGCGCCGATCCCCTGCAGGCCGCGAGCGAGGTTGAGCAGGGTCGGGTCGCCGGAGATGCCGCAGAGGAAGGAGGCGAAGGTGAAGACGCCGAACCCGATCGTGAAGACGCGGCGGCGGCCGAGCCGGTCGCCGAGCGAGCCGGCGGTGAGCAGGAACGCCGCCAGCATCAGCGAGTAGGCGTCGACGACCCACTGCAGGCTGGAGAGGCTGGCGCCCAGTTCGGTGCGGATGTCCGGCAGGGCGACGTTGACGACGGTGACGTCCAGCAGCAGCATGAAGGTCGCCACCGAGACGAGGACCAGGGTCCACCACTTTCGCTCCATCGTCGGCACCCTAGTCAACCGCCGACGTCGGCTGAGCGGGAGGCCGCGGCTCAGACCGCCAGGTGGCCGAACTTCTCGCGGATTCGCTGGTAGAAGCTGCTGCCGGGGAGCTGCGCCAGCCGCCCGACGGAGTCGACGAAGCGGACCTCGAGCGAGTCGCCGGAGGGCAGCAGGCCGAAGAGGTTGCCGTCGACCGCGACCTCGACCGGCTCGCGGGCGGCGGCGTTGCCGACCTGCAGGACGTCGCCGGGGGCGACGACCAGCGCCCGCGCGGTCAGCGAGTGCGGCGCGATGTAGCTGACCACGTACCCCTTCACGCCCCAGGCCAGGATCGGGCCCTGGTTGGCGAGGTTGTAGCCGGTGGAGCCGGCGGGGGTGGCGGCGACGAGCCCGTCGCAGCGGACGTGGCCGACCTCCTTGCCGGCGATCGAGTAGCTGAGCTCGGCGACCCGGTCGTGGGGGCGGCGGGCGAGGGTGATGTCGTTGAAGCCGAGCGAGCGCTGGCCGCGGCAGTCCACTTCGAGGCCGGGCAGGACGACGATCTCGGTTTCGCCGGCGAGGGCGCGGCGGATGCCGGCGGCCGCTTCGCCGCGGTCGACGGCGGCGAGGAAGCCGACGGTGCCGAAGTTGACGCCGAAGACGGGGGTCTCGGTGCCGGCGTAGCGGCGCAGGGCGTGCAGGATCGAGCCGTCGCCGCCGAGCACGAGGCAGAGGTCGGGGCGGTCCGCGTCGGAGACCAGGTCGATGCCCTCGGCGGCAGAACCGTGCTTGTCGAACTCCTCCTGGTCGGCGACCAGGCGCCAGCCCGCCTCCTGGGCGACGGCGACGGCGATCGCCACCGCCTCGGTCGCGGCGGAGGGGTGCGAGTGGGTGATCAGGTCGGCGGTCTTCATCCCTCCTCCCCTTCCTCGGCGGCGAGCAGGGCCGCCTCCAGGTCGGGGACTTCCGGCCCGTCGCCGCCGCACCAGACGAAGGTCTCGCGGTTGCCCTTCGGCCCCGGCAGACCCGAGGGCGCGAAGCCGCGCACCGGCAGGCCGAGCTCGGCGGCGGCGCGGGCGACGGCGAGGATCGCCTCGTGGCGGTCGGCGTCGGCGCGGACGACGCCGCGGCCGACGCGGTCCTTGCCGAGCTCGAACTGCGGCTTCACCATCGCCAGCACCTCG
>JBEHWY010000105.1:0-12682 GCA_048498975.1 Actinomycetota bacterium
ACGCGGGCTCAAACCAATCCCGGGGCAAGCCCTCCGTCGGCAGGGATGCGGGTGCGCCTCCGCGGGAATGTTCGCGAAGCGGCGATATGCAATCTGATTTAGGGCCCGCCATAGGCGGGCTCCAACATCGCGGAGCCGTCCCGACATAGGGACGCGACTCAATTCACGCGGAGGCGCACCCGCATCCCTGCCTGCGCAGGGCTCACTCCCCCGGAGGCTTGATCCCCCCGAGCCGCTCCGGATCGGTCTGGGCCGCTTCCTCGTTCTCCTGCTTGACCCGCTCCCAGAGCTCCTCGCGGTAGATCTGCTTCTCGCGGGGGGCGGTGATGCCGACGCGGACGGTGGTGCCCGTGACCTCGACGATCTCGACGACTACGTCGTCTCCGATCAGAATCTTCTCGCCCGGGCGGCGGGTGATGGTCAACATCTGCCGGTTCCTACTTCGCGGTGCTCAGGCGGAGCCCTCTGCGGCCATCCCGGCCAGCAGGGGGACGCGCACCGGGGCGGGTGCCTCGTTGATCACCTGATGGCCGACCCCGCGCGAGACGAGGATCGGGGCCAGCAGGTTGACGCTGAAGTCCTCCAGCGCCTCGGCGGCGCGGACGATCGCCAGCACGTCGGCGTCGGCCGGGTCCTCGATCCCGATCCGCTCGGCCTCGGCGTCGGAGATCCGCACTTCGTACTCGGGGAAGAAGGCGAAGGGGTCGGTGACCGGCAGCGCCAGCTCCGCCCGCTCGGCCTCCTGCAGCCACTTGAAGGCGCCGCTCTCCTCGCGCGTCAATAGCGCGAAGCGGCTGCCGCCGACGCCGATCAGGCCGTCGGGGAACTCGATCATCGCCTCCTCGGGCACCTCGAGCTCGCCGAAGCGAGTGCTGTTGACGGTCTGCAAGGTTCGCTCCCTTCGTTGGTCGGCTCAGCGCAGGAAGTCGAGCAGCGAGACCTGAACGATGTTCGCGCCCGTCTTCAGCGCCGCTTCGTAGGCGGCTTTCTGGTTGGAATAGGTGACCAGGGTTTCCGCGATGTCGACGTCCTCGGTCTTCGACAGCAGGTCGAGGCCGGATTCTTCGAGCTCGTCGAGGCGGCCGCCGGCGGCCTCGAGCCGGTTGGCGGTGGCGCCGACGACGGCCCGCACCCGGGTCAGCTCGTCGAGGTTGGTGTCGAGCCGTTCGAGGTCGGTGCCGCGCAGCGCTTGCGCATCGGCGACGGTGCCGCCACGCAGGTTTTCGGCGATGTCGCGCATCACGTCGAGCAGTTTGTTGTCGGCCGCGCCCTGGCCTTCGCCGAGCAGGTTCTGGGCGCTGACGTTGACGTTGACCGAGACGCCGACGCCGATCACCCGCGCCACGCTGCCCCCGTTGCCGGCGTAGGTGTCGACGGCGCCGAGCGAGTAGGGGCGGGTTTCGGTCGCGGTGCCGGCGAAGACGAAGCGGCCCTCGTAGGTCGCGTTGGCCTCCTGCTTGAGCGATTCGGTGAGGGCGTCGATCTCGGTCGCGATCGCTTCCCGCGCGACCGGGCCGTTGCTGTCGTTGCCGCCGGCGACGAGCAGTTCGCGGGCCCGCTGCAGGACGTCGGTGATCCGGGTCAGCGCCGCTTCGGTCGCGTTGGTCCAGCCGACCGCCTCGTTGACGTTGGCGCGGAACTGGCGCGTGCCCTCGAGTTCGCCGCGCAGCGAGATCGCGCGGTTGACGGCGAACGGGTCGTCGGAGGGGCGCGTCAGCTGTTTGCCGGAGGAGAGCCGGCGCTGGGTCAGCGTCAGGCTGCGGTCGGCGGCATTGAGGTCGCGCAGGACCGAGCGCTGCGACATCGAGTTGGTGATCCGCGTCGACATCGCGCCCTCAGAGCCCGACCCGGCCGGTGCGGTTGATCAGCACGTCGAGCGCTTCGTCGAAGCTGGTCATCGCCCGCGCCGAGGCCTGGTAGGCGCGCTGGAAGCGGACCAGGTTGGTCATTTCTTCGTCGAGCGAGACGCCGGCGGTCGCTTCGCGCCGTTCGGCGATCGCCGCGACCAGAACGTCGGCGTTTTCCTCGGAGCGCCGCGCGTTGCTCATTTCGGTGCCGACGCGGCTGACGAAGCTGGCGTAGGCCTGGTCGGCTTTGCCGCCGCGCAGGGCGCCGATCGCGATCGCGACGTCGTTGGCGCCGCTGGCGGCGGTGACCGAGGTCTGCACTTCGCTGGCGGTGACCGCGACTTCGAGGGTCGCGGCGGCGTTGCCCGGCGTGAAGCTGAAGAAGGCAGGCCCGCCGCCGCTCTGGTGCACCGCGTTCACCGTTTCCGCCAGTTCCTGGGCGAAGGCACCCAGTTCTTCGCGGTAGGAGGCGATCGTCCCGGTCGGGCTGGAGAGCGCCAGCAGCGCCCCCAGCTTGCCGCCGGGTTCGGTCAGCGCCTGCGGCCAGGTGACCGTGGTTTCGGCGACCAGCGGCGCCGCCGCGTCGCCGAATTCGACTTCGATCGTGCCGTTGCCGAGGTCGGTGACCGAGACCTGGGCGAGGCCGGAGAGCTTGTCGAGCAGCAGGTCGCGGCGGTCGAAGAGGTCGTTGGGCGTGGCGCCGGAGCTGAGCGAGCTGCGGATCGATTCGTTCAGCTGCGCGATTTCTTTCGCCATCTGGCCGACTTCGCCGCCGGCGGCGGTGATCGAGGTGTACTCGGCGCTGGCCTGTTCGCCGGCGGTCGCAATCTGGCGATCGAGTGCCGCGATGCTCGATGCCAGGCCGACGCCGCTCTCGATCAGCGCCTGCCGCGTCGCCTGGTTCTCGGGGGCGTTGGCGAGCGCTTCCCAGCCCGACCAGAACTTGCCGAGCTGCGCCGCGATCCCGTTTTCGCCCGGCTCGGCGAGCGCCACTTCGACCCCTTCCAGCCCCCGCACCTGCGCCGCCAGCCCGCCCAGCCGCATCGCCTGGCCGCGGTACTGGAGGTCGAGGAACTGGTCGCGGATGCGGCGGTAGGCGGCGACGTCGACGCCGGTCCCGATTTCCGCCGCGCCGCCGCCCTGCACGGCCCCCGCCGCGATCCGCAGCGCCGGCGAGGCCGCCAGCACCGCTTCCTGGCGCGAGTAGCCGACGGTGTCGGCGTTGGCGACGTTGTGGGAGGTGACGTCGAGGGCGCGCTGCTGCGCGAGCAGCCCGCGCAGCGCCGTCTGCAGCCCGGTGAAGGTCGAGACGCCCATCTCAGGCCTCGACGTCCATCAGCCGGTTGCCGCCGTCCTCTTCGGGCGCGCCGACGAGGCGGATCAGGTGGTCGAGGAAGGTCAGCTCCTGGCGCATCAGCGCCCGGTTGATGCCGTGCTCGCGGGCGATCTCGGCGAGCAGCCCGCGCAGCTCGGCGCTGCGCCGTTCGATCTCCTCCGCTTCGGGCGGCCCCGCCAAGCTCGAAAGCGCCGCCAGCGTCACCTGCTCGGGCCCGGTGCCCAGGCGCGCCGCGACCAGCGCGATCAGCGCGCCGCGCTCGGCCTCGAGCGTCTCGCGCGCCGCCATCTCGGTCTTGACTTCGGCCAGCCGGGCGAGCACCGCCTCGGTGTCGCGCTCGCGGATCGCCCCGCCCTGGCGCAGGACCAGCTCCAGCAGCCGCTGGCCGGACTCGATCTGCAGGTCGAGGTGGCGCTGGACCGCGGCGACGACGGCGGCGTCGCCGGCGACCGCGGTGCTCATCGCACCCCGCCGGAGAAGATCCCGGTCGCGATCCCGGCACCGCCGGCGGCGACGATCGCGTCGGCCATCGTTTCCGGCAGCTTCGCCGCCCGCGGCGTCCCTTCTTCTTCTTCTTCGGGCAGCGCCTCGGTCAGCAGCTTGTCGAGCAGCACCTTTTCGAAGGAGAGGGCGGCGCGGAAGGTTTCCACCGCCGCCGGCCCTTCGGCCTGCACCGAGCTCGGGACCGCGCCCGGAGCCAGCGGCGGCAGCGCGACGCTCATCGCTTGATCCCGTTGGCGACCGCGAGGACTTCGTCCTGGGTCTGGATCACGCGGCTGTTGAGCTCGTAGCCACGCTGGGCGTTCATCATTTCCACCGTCGCGTCGCCGAGGTCGACGTTCGATGACTCCAGGGCTCCCTGCTGGACGCTGGTCCCTTCCGCGGCGCGGGCGGCGCCGCTGGCCGCGGTCGCCCGGAAGAGGTTTTCGCCAGCGGCTTGCAGCCCGTCGCGGTTGGTCACGGTCAGGATCGAGATCGTCCCCAGCTGGCGCTTGCCGACGCTGACGGTGCCGTCGGCGGCGATCGAGATCTCGCTTTCGTCGACTCCCTGCGGAACCTTGATCGGCGGCTGCAGGAGCTGGCCGCCGGCGGTCTGCAGGTAGCCGTCGGCGTTGACCTGCAAGCTGCCGTCGCGGGTCAGCGCGGTGCCGCCGTTCGCGTCGCGGACGCGGATGAAGCCGGGGCCCTCGAGGGCGACGTCGAGCGGCCGTTCGGTCGCGATCAGCGCCCCCTGGGTCGGGTTGCGGCCGATGATCTGCGAGGCGGCGCCGGCGCCGGTCCCCACCCCACTGCCTGCCCCGCGACCCTCGAGCTGGTAGATCAGGTCGTGAAAGCCGACCCGCAGACTCTTGTAGCCGGTGGTCGAGACGTTGGCGAGGTCGTTGGCGAGCGCGTCGAGGTGGTTCTGCTGGGCTTCCATCCCGGCGGCCGCGGTGTAGAGGGCGGTGCTCACTAGGACACCGCCCCGACCTGGCCGGCGAACTGGCCGAGCGTTTCGTCGATCGTCTGCAGCGCTTTCTGGTCGGCTTCGAGCGAGCGGAAGGAGGTGATCATCTCGACCATCGCGTGCGCCGGGTCGGTCGCCGATTCCTCCAGCGCCCCGGCCCGCACCACGCCCGAGCCGGTGCCCGCCGCAGTTCCCGTAAAGAGGTTTTCGCCCTGCTTGGCGGCGCCGGTGACGGCGAAGACGCCGACGTCGGCGGCGCGCACGGTGCCGTCGCGCCGCACCCGCACCGGGTTGCCGTCGGCACCCAGCACCTGGTTGCCGAAGGAGTCGACCAGCAGCCCTTCGGCGGAGACGCCGAACTGGCCGTTCCGCGTGTAGCGGACCCCGGCCGCGGTCTGCACGGCGAAGAAGCCTTCGCCTTCGACTGCGAAATCGAGCGGCTCGCCGGTTTCGTGGATCGGCCCCGGCGCCAGGTCGGTGCGGACCTCGTCGATCTGCACCCCGAAGCCGACGTCGCCGATCGGCCGCCCGTTGCGCGTGTTGTGCAGGAGCAGTTCCCCGAACCCCGCCTGCGCCGAGCGGTCGGCCTTGTAGCCGGGCGTGGTCGAGTTGGCGAGGTCGTTGGCGATCTGGTCCTGGCGGACCATCTCGGCCAGCATCCCGGAGGCGGCGATGTAGAGCCCACGATCCATTCGTCCCGGGTATTCGGCCGCCGCCGCCGCGACTTGAGGTGAGTGAAGGATTGGCGCCCCCATAGGGGCCTCAACCCTTCAGGCGGTGGCGCTGAACAGGCCCTCGTCGCGGCGCAGGGAGGAGCGCAGGCGGGTCTTCAGTTCGCCGTGGATCTGGCAGACGCGCGACTCCGAGACGCCGATCTCATCGCCGATCTCGCTGAGGGTCGCTTCTTTGCTGTAGAGCATCACCGCGACCTTGCGCTCGCGCTCGGAGAGGTGGGAGAAGGCGCGGCGGAAGCGTTCGCGGGCGATCGTCCGCGCCACCTCGGTCTCCGGGTCGGTTTCCTCGTCGACCGAGCGGATCGTCTCGATCAGGGAGACCGTGCTCTCGTCGTCGCCGGCGGTGAGGCTGTCGAGCGAGGCGAGGTCGGCGGCGGAGAGGTCACGGATCCGCTTGCGCAGCTCCTGCTCGTCGATCTCCAGCGCCGCCGCCAGCTCGCTCTGGGTCGGCTGGCGGCCGGTCGCGGCGATGAAGGTCTCGCGCGCCTTGTCGAGGTCGCGCTCCCAGCGGCGCAGGCTGCGCGGCGCCCAGTCGGCCCGGCGCAGGCTGTCGAGCACCGCCCCCTGGATCCGGGTCCAGACGAACTGCTCCAGCGGCGCTCCCTTGCTGGGCTCGTAGCGGTCCAGGGCGCCGATCAGGCCCTCGATCCCGGTCGAGATCAGGTCGTCGACCTCGCACCAGGCCGGCAGCTCGCGCGCCTTGCGATAGACGATGTGGCGGACCAGGGGCACGTAGGCGAGGACGAGACGGTCGCGCAGCTCCGGGTCGCCGCTGGCCCGGTAGCGCCGCCACAGCTCCATGTTTTGGTCTGCTCTTGCCTCGGCTCTCTCGCTGATCACTTCCATCTCCGCCCCCCGGTGTCGTGCTTTGTCGCCGGTGGCTTCGGCGCGCCGGAGCGATGCCTCAATCGCCGGATTGAGGTATTTGCGTGGTCCCGGCTTCGGACGAACGTCCAATTCCTCCGTTCCGGGCGCTCGCGGTCGATCAGCGGGGGCGATGGCACTGCGCATCGCCGAGACCGAGCCGACCGCGCTCCCCGAGGAGCTGCGCCGCTACCGCCGCCGCCGCGACGCGATCGAGGCCGGGCTGGGCGCCGCCGCCGCGACCGCGCCGCGCGAGCTGCCCGCGCTCTTCGCCCGCCTCGGCGGCGAAGCGCTGGCGGCGCTGGCCGAGGACCCGAGCCAGCCGCTGCTGCTCGACTACGCCGGCGTCGCCCTCTACGAGCTGGGCGCGTTCGAGGCCGCCGCCGAGCTCTTCCGCGCCGCCGCCCGCCTCGACCCCGAGCTGCCCCACGTCGCCGCCAATCTCGAGGCCGCCCGCGCCCGCCGCGGCGGCCCCGCCTTCCCGCTGCCGGCCGCGGTGCGGGCCCAGCTCGGCGAGCTCGAGCGCGCCGGCCGCCGCGCCGCCGCCGCGGCCGGGCCGACCGCGGGCCTCACCCTCAGCCTCTGCATGATCGTCCGCGACGAGGAGGAGATGCTGCCGCGCAGCCTCGCCGCCGCCCGCGAGGCGGTCGACGAGATCGTCGTCGTCGACACCGGCTCAACCGACGCCAGCGTCGAGATCGCCCGTTCCTTCGGCGCCCGCGTTGTCGAGCGCGAGTGGACCGGCTCCTTCGCCGAGGCCCGCAACGCCAGCTTCGAGGCGGCCACCGGCGACTGGCTGCTCTACCTCGACGCCGACGAGGTGCTGGTCGCCGAGGACGCACCGCTGCTGCGCGAGCTGACCGGCCGCACCTGGCGCGAGGCCTTCTACCTGGTCGAGACCCACCACACCGGCGAGCTCGGCGACGGAACCGCCGTCACCCACAACGCCCTGCGCCTCTTCCGCAACCGGCCCCAGTACCGCTTCGAGGGCCGCATCCACGAGCAGGTCGCCCACCGGCTGCCGGCCGGCCAGCCCGAGCGGATCGAGCCGACCCGGGTGCGGATCGACCACTACGGCTACCTCGGCGCGGTCCGCGACCGCCGCGAGAAGTCGCGCCGCAACATCGAGCTGCTGCGCCGCCAGCTGGCCGAGTCCGAGCCGACGCCGTTCCTCTGCTTCAACCTCGGCTCCGAGCTGGCCGCGGCCGGCGACGCCGAGGCCGCCCGCGAGCAGTTCGAGCGCGCCTGGGAGATGCTCGGCGCCGAGCCGGCCCGAGCCGAGCTCGGCTACGTCCCCTCGCTCAGCGTGCGCCTGGTCAAGAGCCTGCGCGTCAGCGGCCGCCACGACGCCGCCGCCGCCCGCGCCGGCGAGGGCCTCGCGCTCTTCCCTGAGCTGACCGACCTCGTCTTCGAGCAGGCGAAGCTGGCCCGCGCCGGCGGCGACCGCACCCGCGCCGCGGAGCTGCTGGAGGACTGCCTGCGGCGCGGCGACGCCCCCAGCCGCCACTCCCCCACGGTCGGCTGCGGCAGCTACCTGGCGCTGGTCGAGCTCGCCGCGCTCGCCACCGAGGAAGGCGACCACACGCACGCCGAGGAGCTGCTGCGCCGCTGCCTCACCGAGCACCCCGGCTTCCTCGGCAGCGTGCTGCCGCTGGCCGAGGCGATGCTGCGTCGCGGGGCCGATCCCGCGGAGGTGGTGGCGACGATCGAGGCCGGCGTCGCCGAGATGACTCCGTCGGTTCGCTTCATGACCGCGACCGCGCTGTATGAGGCCGGCGCCGCCGATGCGGCCGAGCCGCTCTACGCCGCCGTCGTCGCCGCTCAGCCCGGCAACGGCATCGCCCGCCTCGCCCGCGCCGAAGCGCTGCTCTCCGAGCGGCGCTTCGCCGAGGCCGCCGCCGAGGCTGCCGCAGTCGACGCCGACTCCCCCTGCGCGGACGCCGCCGCCCGCAGCGAGCTCTTCTCGCTCCTGCTCGCCGGCGAGCCGCTCGCCGCGGCCGCCGCCCGTGCCCGCCAGCGCGGCCTGCCGGCCGCCGAGCTGGCGCTGTTCGATGCCTGGGCGGCGGCAACCAGCGGCGGCCCCGGTGCCTATCCGGCTCTCGACCCCGGCGTCGCCGATCTCCTGCCGACCCTGCTCGAGGCGCTGCTGCGGATCGAGCAATTCGAGGCCTTCGAAGCGCTGCTGCCGGCGCTCGCCGCCGCCGGCCTCGCTCCCCGCGCCTGTCACGAGCTGCTCGCCGAGATCTACCTGCGGCGCGGCTTCCTCGAATCGGCCGCCGACGAGTGGATCGCCGCCTGCGAGCTCGACGGTGGGCCCGACGCCGCCGCCCTCGACGGCCTCGCCCGCGTCGCCGCCGCCCGCGGCTTCGACGAGGACGCCGAGCTGCTCGCCGGCCAGGCGCGAGAACTCGAGTCAAGTTCGGCGGCTGCCTGCCGATGACCGGGGTCAGAACGCCCCGCCGGCAGCGACAACGGCGGTGGCGGGCATCCAAGGACGGAGCAAATTCCAGGAGGAACGGAGTCTTCCAATGAGTGCCGGTATCCCCATCGTCGGCGGTGCCCCCAGAGCAGAGCGGCCGCTCGCGCCGCCCGAGCCCCAGGCACCCCGCCCCACCTCTTTCGCCGATCAGCTCGACCCTGCGGTCGAAGCTTCCGGGCCACCGCCCGAGGTCAGCGCCGAGGTCCAGGCCGCGGCCCGCGCCGCCGACCGCCTGCACCAGCTCGGCCGCCAGCTGCGCTTCGAGCGCGACACCGACAGCGGCCGCATCGTGATCGAGGTCCGCGATCTCGACGGCAACGTGCTGCGCCGCGTCCCGCCCACCGAAGTCTTCGACTTCGCCAGCGGCAAGGCGGTGGAGTGATGGCCGGGATCTCGATCAGCGGTCTCGGCTCGAGCCTCGACGTCGAATCGATCATCAGCAAGCTGATGCAGGTCGAAAGCGCGCCGAAGGCGCGGCTCGAACTGCGCCAGGGCCAGGTCAAGGCGCGCGAAAGCGCGCTGCGCGAAATCAGCAGCAAGCTGCAGGCGGTCTCCGACGCGGCGCTGGACCTGCGCTCGACCTCGCTGTGGGCGGACGTGCAGTCGGTCGAAACCAGCCCGGTCGGCGCCGTCAGCGCCCGCGTCCTCACCGGCACCGGTCCCGGCGGCTACCGGCTCGAAGTCACCCAGCTCGCCCGCGCCGAGCAGCGCACCTTCGACTTCACCGCCAGCCCCTCCCCCTCGCAGCTCGAAGTCAACGGCGTCGAAGTCGAACTCGGCGCCGGCGCCACCCTCGCCGACGCCGTCGCCGCGATCAACGCCAAGTCCGAAACCGGCGTCTTCGCCGTCGCCTCCGGCGGTCAGCTCGTCCTCGCCAGCCGCAAAACCGGCGCCGCCAGCACGATCGCCGCCGGCGGTGCCGGGATCAGCGAAGACGCGACGAAGCTGAAGGCGGGCCTCGATGCCGAATTCTCGGTCGACGGCGTCGCCGGCACCTCCGCCTCCAACGTCCTCACCACGGCGGTGCCCGGGCTCGAGCTGACGCTGAAAGCGACGACGGCCACGCCGGTCACGGTCACCGTCGGCAACCCCGGCCCCGACGACGGGGCGGTCGAAGGCAAGGTGAAGGCGTTCGTCAGCGCCTACAACGCCGCCGTCGACGCGATTCGCTCGCGGCTCACCGACACCCGCGTCGCCTCGCCCCAGAGCCAGGCCGAAGCCAACCACGGCGTCCTCTTCGGCGACTCGCAGTTGAGCGGCTTCCTCGGCCGCATGCGCGAGCTCGTCTCCGAATCGGGGATCGGCGCCCTCGGGGTCAGCACCGGCGCCCCCGGCGCCACGGTCAGCGCCGAATCGGACTCGGTCGTCGGCCACCTCCAGCTCGACGCGACGAAGCTCGCCACCGCGCTCGAAAACGGGCCGGCGGCGGCGCAGAAAACGATCTCCTCCTTCGCCGGCTCGCTCGAAACGCTGATCGGCCAGGCGGTCGACAGCGGCGGCTCGATCCCCGGCCGGCTCGAATCGAGCAGCGCCGAAGCGCGCCGCCTCAGCGCCTCGATGACGGCGCTGAACGATCGCCTCGCGCAGCGCGAAGAACGCCTGCACCTGCAGTTCGCCGCGCTCGAAACCGCGCTCAACCGCAGCCAGACCGAATCGAGCTGGCTCGCCGGACAGCTGGGGCAGCTCTCGTGAACGGCTACGCGGCGGCCTCCCAGGCCTACACCGAGTCGAGCGTGCTGAGCGCTCCGCCGGAGCGCCTGGTGGTGATGCTCTACGACGGCGCCGGCCGCTTCCTGCGCCGCGCCGCCGCCGCGATCCGCGAGGAGGACATGCCGGCTGCGGGCGAGGCGCTGGGCCGCGCCCAGGCGATCCTCGACGAGCTGCTGGCGACCCTCGACCCCGCCGCCGGCCCGCTGACCGAGCGCCTGGAGTCGATCTACCTGTTCAGCAAACGGACGCTGACCGAAGCCCAGCTGGCGCGCGACCCGGAGCTGATCGAGCGCGTCGCCGCCCAGCTCGGCGTCCTGCGCGGCGCCTGGGCGCAGATCGCCGACGAAGCCCGGCCCGCGGTCGCCGGAAACCTTGCATGAGCCCCTACGAGCAGCTCGCCGACCTCGCCGAGCAGGCGCTCGCCCTCGCCGAGGAAGACGAGCTCGACCAGCTCAACGAGGTGCTCGCCCGCGGCGAGGCGCTGGCGGCGACGCTGCCCGAGCGCCCGCCTCCCTCGGCCCGCGCCGCCCTCGCCCGCGCCGTCGCCAGCCAGGAGCGGCTCAGCGCCAGGCTAGCCGTCCGCCTCGCCGCCACCCGCTCGGAGCTGCAGCGGGTCGGCCGCGGCCGCGAGGCCGCCAGCGCCTACGCCGGCACCCCCACCCCCACCCTCGAGCGCCAGGCCTAGGCGGCCATCCGCAGCGGCGGGCCTTGGGCGACGGCGCGGTGCAGGCCGGCGATCGTCAGGCAGCCGGCGAGGCCGCGGAAGGGAGCGAACGGCGCGTAGAACTCTTCGACCTCGGGAACCGTGG
Source organism: Actinomycetota bacterium (assembly GCA_048498975.1). Taxonomy (GTDB): domain Bacteria; phylum Actinomycetota; class Thermoleophilia; order Solirubrobacterales; family 70-9; genus VAYN01. The sequence goes on from JBEHWY010000105.1 coordinate 11,227, forward strand.
CGCGGCGGCCGAGGCCGGCGAGGCGGCCGACGATCTTGATGTAGGCCAGGTCGCCGGCGGGCAGCGAGTCCATCTCGCCGCGGCCGAAGAGCGCCAGCCGCTGCACCGTCCAGGGCCCGATTTCCGGCGTCGCCAGCAGGCGGCGGTCGGACTCGGCGCTCTCGATCGCGGCCCGACCGGCGACGACGTCGCGGGCCAGCCGCCGCAGCGCGACCGAGCGGGCGCCGGAGAGGTCCATCGACTGCAGTTCGGCCGGCGCCCGGCCGGCGATCGTCGCCGCCCCCGGCACGTCGCGCAGCATCTCGCGCCCCTCGCCCAGCCGCGCCCCCCAACGGCCGGCGATGCGGCGCTCGATCAGCGCCGCCCGCTCGGCCTCGATCAGCTGGCCGCAGACCGCCGAGGCCAGCGCCTCCCACGGCCACGGCACTCGCCGCGGCCGGAAGTCCGGCATCCGCCGGATCAGCGGCCCGAGCAGCGGGTCGCGGCGGAAGCGCTGCTGAAACTCGGCCAGGTCGACGTCGACGGCGAGCGCAAACCGCATCCGCTCGATCGCCCGCTCGAGCTGCTCGGGCCCCGCCCCCACCGGCTCCTCCGGCGGCCTCAGCGAGGGCCAGCCCACCGCCCGCGGATCGACCGCCTCGGCGCGGAAGATCACCCGTTCGCGCGCCGGCTGCCAAGCGCGGACCAGGACCGGGCTGGCGCCGACGTGGAGGAAGCGGCGGCAGACCCCGCGCCAGACCTTCAGCGTGCGGTCGGGGCTCGAGCGCGGTAACCGGTAGGGCCCCGGCGTCCGCACCTCGACCTGCAGCCGGGCGGTCGCGGCGGAGGCGGTCAGCGTCCGAGCAGGTGGACGTCGACGAGGAAGGAGCGACTGGCAACGACCTTCGCCTGGCGCTGGCGCCGCGGCAACCGCCGCGGCGCGCGCGGCCGCGAGCCGACGGCGGAGACGGCGCGGACCGCGGCGACAGTGGCGGCGCCGGCCAGCACCCCGCCGATGGCGGCGAGGGCGGCGGTGCGAACCTCGCCGCGCAAGACCGGCAGCCCGGGGCGCTGCTCCTCCTCGTAAGGGAGCGGCAGCGTCCGCACCGGGTCGGTCGCGTCGCGTGGCCCTGCGTCTTCCTCGGCCAGGATCTCGCCGTCTACGTCGAGGTCACTCACCGCAGCGACTCTAGCGAGGGGTCCCGTCGCCTCCGGGGGGGTCGCGTGGAAAGGCCGGACGTTGCGGGGTTGGGGGGAGGGACGAGGCGTACCGGTGGGCCTGACCCGCACCCCCGCAGGGCTGGTAGGGGTGCGGGTCAGGCCTGAGTTCGGGGCGTTTCGGGGCGGGACGGCTTGGGTCGTCGGCGTTGTCGACTTTGTGCTCCCTATAGGGGGTACAAAGTCGACAGCGGCAAATCGGACCCCGCCCCCCAACGCAGACCCGCCCCTGCTCGCACCCCCACATGGGCAGGTAGGG
>JBEHWY010000106.1:0-12598 GCA_048498975.1 Actinomycetota bacterium
CCTGACGCCGCAGCAGGCCCATCGCCTGGCAAGCAAGACGGCGCTTGGCGCCGGCAGGATGCTCCTAGCGGGTACGGATTCTCCCGAGGAGTTACGCCGCAAGGTCACCACCCCCAACGGAACAACTCACGCCGCGATTACCCATATGGAAGAGCAGGGTCTGGGGCGTATTATCCAGCAAGCGGTGAAGGCGGCCGAGCGACGCAGCAAAGAGCTGGGCGCTTAACGTTTCGGGACTGAACGCCAACTGTGCGAATTGTCGTGCAGCGGCGACTAAATCCTCCGGTCGCCCCCCCCGCCGTGTTTCGCGCCCTCCCCCACGGGTAATCGACGAGCGAGCGGGACCGGTCCGAATCCCTGCGGCTTTCATCGGTTCCCCCCGATTCCCGCACTGGGTGAGAAGACCAACCGCCTCGGGCGGTGCGGCGTTCGGACCGGCACCCCCCGCTCTCAACGCGAAGATCGTCGAGAAGGGATTCACTGATGCCGCCACGCGGAGTCAAGAAAGGCAGCAAACGCGAGCGCCAGTACGAACACATCAAAGAGAGCGAGAAGGAAGCGGGGCGCTCGACCAAACGGGCCGAGGAGATCGCCGCCCGCGCCGTCAACAAGGAAAAGGCGCGCTCGGGCGAATCGCGCAGCTCCTCGCGCAGCTCGACCAACGGCCGCTCGGCCTCCAGTCGCGGCGGCAAGCAGTCGGGCAAAGGCCCCGGCGGCCGCACCCGCGAGCAGCTCTATAACGACGCCAAGAAGCTCGGCGTCGAGGGCCGCTCGAAGATGAGCAAGAGCGAGCTGCAGCACGCGGTGGCCGGAGCCAGCTGAGCGGTACAACAGCCGGATGCACCGTGTCCGCATCGGCTGCTCGGGCTGGAGCTACGACGACTGGCGCGGCGGTCTCTATCCGGAGGGGCTGCCCGCCCGGCGTCGGCTCGAGCGCTACGCCGAGGTCTTCGACACGGTCGAGGTCAACGCGACCTTCTACCGGCTGCCGAAGCCCGAGACCGTCGCCACCTGGGTCGAACAGGTGCCCGGTGACTTCCTCTTCGCGGTCAAGGCGAGCCGTTACCTGACCCACATGAAGCGACTGCACGACGTCGCCGACTCGGTCGCCCGTTTCTGGGAGCCGCTCGAGCCGCTGCGCCGCGGCCGCCGCCTCGGCCCCGTGCTCTGGCAACTGCCGGAGAACTTCGAACGCGACGACGACCTGCTCGCTGCCGCGCTCGACGTCCTCCCTCCCGCCCGCCACTGCTTCGAGTTCCGCCACCCGAGCTGGTTCGCCGCGCCCGTCCGCGAGCTGCTCGCCGAGCGCGGCGCCTCGCTGGCGATCGGCGACGACAAGCGCCGGCCGCTGCCGGCGGCGCGGCCCGTCGGCGAGCTCGCCTACCTGCGCCTGCGCTACGGCCACCGCGGCCGCGACGGCAACTACTCCGACGCCGAGCTGGCCGACTGGCGGCGGCGGATCGCCGCCTGGCGCTCGCGCCGCGAGGTCTTCGTCTACCTCAACAACGACTGGAAGGGGTTCGCGCCGGCCAACGCGCAGGAGCTGCGCCGCGGTCTCTCACCGGCTTCAGGCTGACGCCGGCGCCCGAGCAGCGTTGCACCAATCAGTAGCTTGACCAGATGGAGCAGGTGCGCAATTCCGAGCTGCAGCGCTACCTCGACTGCCAGCGTCAGCTGGCGGCGCGGCTGATCGACGGAGACTCGCTCGAGGACGTGGCGCCGGACTTCCTCGCCCTCGCCGCCGGCCTGCTCGGCTGGGAGGCGGGAGCGATGTGGGAAGTGGTCGAGGGGGAGCCGGCGCGGCGCTTCGTCTGCGACTGGAGCGCTCCCGACGTCGAGGCCGAGCCGCCGTGGCGGACCAGCCGCGAGTTCCCGATCGTCGCCGGCCCCGAGCGCGAGGTGCTGGCCGTCGCCGAGTTCCACACGCGCAAGTCCAGCGCAGCGTCGCCGCAGCTGAACGAGATGCTGGACAGCTTCTGCGAGCAGCTCGCCACCTTCGTCGTCCGCCGCCGCTCGGAGACGCGCACGCGCGCCGCCGAGGCCGATGCCGAAAGCCTGCGCAGCCACTTCGCCGAGGTCGTCGCCGGCTCCCAGGACGCGGTGATCAGCAAGGACCTGGACGGCATCGTCACCTCCTGGAACCCCGCCGCCGAACGGCTCTACGGCTACACCGCCGAGCAGGCGATCGGCCGCCACATCTCCTTCCTCGTACCGCCCGACCACAAGCACGAGGAGGTGCGGATCCTCGACCTGATCAAGGGCGGCGAGCGGCTGCAGACCTACGAGACCGACCGCCTCCGCGCCGACGGCGGCCGCATCGCGGTCTCGCTGACGGTCTCGCCGATCCACGGCTCGGGCGGCGAGCTGACCGGCGCCTCGGTGATCGCCCGGGACGTCACCAGCGAGAAGCGCCGCCGCAAAGCCAAGGACTTCCTGCTCGCCGCCAGCCGCCGCCTCGACAGCTCGCTCGACCCCGACCGCACGGCGCGGACGATCGTCGAGACCGCGGTGCCGGAGCTGGCCGAGATCTGCGTGCTCGACCTCCTCCGCGCCGACGGCAGCTACGGCGACAGCGTCGTCGCCGGGGTCGACCCGCTGGCGGCGGCGCGGCTGGAGGAGGTCCGCCGCGCGGCCCCGATCGAGAGCGCGAGCAGCCACCCGGTGGCGCAGGTGATGCGCAGCGGCGAGCCGATGGTCTGGCGCGATCTCGAGGCGCCCGACGTGATCGAGGACGTCGCCCAGAGCGAAGAGCACCGGCAGCTGATCGACGACGCCGGCTACAACTCGGCCGCCGTCGTCCCCCTCCTCGCCCGCGGCCGCACGATCGGCGCCCTCTCCTTCCTCCACGTCCGCGGCGACGCCCGCTATGACCCGGGCGACCTCGACTTCCTCGCCGAGCTCGGCACCCGCGCCGCCCTCGTCCTCGACAACGCCCGCCTCTACGGCGAGCGCGACCGGATCGCCCGCAACCTGCAGCTCGGCCTGCGGCCGCCGCGGCCGGCCGACGTCCCCGGGCTCGGCATCGCTGTCATCTTCGAGCCGGCCGGCGAGGGAATCGAGATCGGCGGCGACGTCTACGACGTGCTGCCGACCGAGGACGGCTGCTGGGTCCTGGTCGGCGACGTCGCCGGCAAGGGCACGGCGGCGGCCGGCGTCTCGGTCGCCCTGCGCCACGCGGTGCGTGGGCTGACCCGCGAGATCGAGCAGCCCGACGACGTCCTCGCCCGCGTCAACGAGCTGCTGCTGGCGGGCGAAACGCTGAACGACTTCGCCACCGCGGTGCTGGCGCGGCTGCGCCGGGAGGGCGAGGGCTGGCGGCTCTCGCTGGCCAGTGCCGGCCACCCGCCGGCGCTCCACCTGCGCGGCGACGACCACGAGGAGCTGGGCGGCGGCTCGGTCCTCGGCGGCTGGCCCGACGCCGACGTCGCCCGCCACGAGCGGACGATCGCCCCCGGCGAGCTGCTCCTCCTCTGCACCGACGGCTGGCTCGAGGCGGGACCGGTCGCGGGCCACACCGACATCGAGGCGCTGGCGGCGAAGGCGCGCGGGCTCACAGACCTCGATCTCGAGGCGCTCACCGCCGGCCTCGCCGCCGACGCCGTCGCCCGCGCCGGCGGCACCCTCGGCGACGACCTGATCGTCTTCGCCGTGCGGCCGACTTTGTAGCGATAAATCGAGTTTTAAGGCTCTAAGAGTCGATAAACTGATACAGATGGCGAAGCGAAGCCGGCCATATTCGAGGACCGTCCAGGACGCCGCGCAGCTTCTCGGCGCAGAAATCCGCGAGGCGCGCGTGGCGCGCCGCTGGACCGTGCGTGAGCTCGCCGAGCGCGCCGACATCAGCCCCACCACCCTGCAGCGGGTCGAACACGGCGACCCCGGCGTCGCCCTCGGCATCGCCTTCGACCTCGCCACGTTGGTCGGCGTTCCCCTCTTCTACGAGGAGCCCGGGCGCCTCGCCGCCGAGGCCGCCCGCAGCCGCGAACGCGCCTTGCTGCTCCCGCGCAGGGTCAGGCCCCGCTCCGGGGAGGTCCACGATGAGTTCTGAGCAGCCGGCCGAGGCGTTCGTCTGGTGCTGGCTGCCCCGGGCCGAGGAGCCTGTCGTCGCCGGTCGCGTCTGGCGCCAGGGGGACCTGCTCAACTTCAACTACGGTCGCAGCTACCTCGAGCGTGAGGACGCGATCCCCCTCTACCTGCCCGAGCTGCCGCTCGAACGCGGTGCGATCCAGCCCGCCAACGGCCTGACGGTCCCAGGCTGCCTTGCCGATGCGATGCCCGACTCCTGGGGGCGGCGAGTCGTGAGAGCGCACCTGCTCGGTGCCGACGCCGACGCCGTCGACGAACTGGGCCCCCTCACCTACCTGCTGCGAGCGCCCGGCTCCGATCGCATCGGCGCCCTCGACTTCCAGGCCCAGCCCGACCGCTACGTGGCACCAGAGGAGGAGCCCGCCTCACTGCGCGAGCTGACGGAGGCCGCCGAACGGGTCGACGCCGGCGAAACGCTCACGCCCGAGCTCGATCGCGCCCTGCTGCACGGCAGTTCGATCGGCGGCGCGCGGCCAAAGGCCCTGCTCGACGACGGAGGGCGCAAGCTGATCGCGAAGTTCTCCTCGACCACCGACCGCGAGTTCCCCTTCGTCAAGGCGGAGTTCGTCGCGATGGAGCTGGGCCGCCGCGCCGGCCTCGAAGTCGCCCCGGTCGAGCTCGTCGAGGCGATGGGCAAGGACGTCTTGATCGTCGAGCGCTTCGACCGCATCCCCGGCACCCGCCGGCGGCGAGCGCTGGTCTCCGCCCTGACCCTCTTCGGCCTGCCCGAGGAGTCGATGCCCGCCGACTGGAGCTACGTCGAGCTGGCGGAAACGGTCCGCGCCCGCTTCACCGAGCCGCGCCGGACGCTGCGCGAGCTGTTTTCCCGCATCGTCTTCAACGTCCTGGTCGGCAACACCGACGACCACCCGCGCAACCACGCCGCCTTCTGGGACGGCTCGATGCTGACCCTGACGCCCGCCTACGACCTCACCCCGCAGCGACGCAGCGGCGGCGTCGCCGAGCAGCTGATGGCGATCGGCCCCGACGGCCGACGCCTCAGCCAACTCTCCCTCTGCATCGAGAACGCCGCGACCTACCGCCTCTCACCCGGCGAGGCGCGGGAGATCGCCGATCGCCAGATCGACGTGATCGAGTCCGATTGGGATGAGGTCTGCGACGCCGCCGAGCTGCCGGCCGCGGAGCGGGCGGCGCTCTGGCAGCGGCAGTTCCTCAATCTGTTCGCGCTCGAGGGTTACGCCGCCGTGGCCTGAGCATTCGAGCCGCCACCCGGCGAGAGGTACCTTTCTCAGGATGCCCACCCCACCGCCCGCCCGCGTCCTCTCCACCCCGCAGTTGCAGACGCTGGCGCTGCACGGCGAGGAGCGGACCGCCGAGGCCGGTGAGACGCTGTTTCAGATCGGCGACCGCAGCTACCCCTTCGTCGCCATCCTCGAGGGCGAGGTGACGGTCTTCGACGGCGCCGGCAACGAGCTCGTCAAGCACACCGACCACGGCTTCGTCGGCGAGATGAACCTGCTCTCGGGCCAGACGGTCTTCCTCGTCGCCCGCTTCACCGCGCCGACCCGCTACATCAGGGTCGAGCGCGAGGACCTGCGCCAGCTGCTCTTCGACGACACCTCCCTCTCCGAGCTGCTGCTGACCGCCTTCATCGAGCGCCGCGAGGCGCTGCAGACCAACCAGGGGATCGGCCTCGAGATCCTCGGCCCGCACGAGCACCCCCGCACCCGCGAGCTGGCCCAGTTCGCCAACCGCCAGCGCCTCCCTTACACCGTGCGCGACCCCGGCGAAGACGAGGCCGCGGCCGCGGCGCTCGCCGACGTCGACGCCGCCGCGCTGCCGCTGGTGCGGCTGCCGGGCGGGGTCGAGCTGCGAGCGCCCTCCAACGGCGAGCTCTCGCGCGCGCTCGGGGTCGGCCGCGAGCTGGCCCAGCGCGAAGAGGTCGACCTGCTGATCATCGGCGGCGGGCCCGCCGGCCTCGGCGCCGCCGTCTACGGGGCCTCGGAGGGGCTCGACACGCTGATGATCGACGGCACCGCGATGGGCGGCCAGGCCGGCACCTCGCGCCGGATCGAGAACTACCTCGGCTTCCCGGCCGGGATCAGCGGCACCGAACTGACCAGCCGCGCGATCACCCAGGCGCGCAAGTTCGGCGCCCGCACCGCGACGCCCTACCGAGCGAAGGAGCTGGTGCCCGGCAACGGCCGCCACCTGGTCCGGCTCGAGGAGGGCAACGAGATCTCCGCCGCCGCCGTCGTCCTCGCCACCGGCGCCGAATACCGCCGCCTGCCGGTCGAGGGGCTCGACCAGTACGAGGGCCTCAGCGTCTTCTACGCCGCCGGCCCGCCGGAGGGCCAGCTCTGCGGCGGCAGCCGCGTCGCCGTCGTCGGCGGCGGCAACTCCGCCGGCCAGGCGGCCGTCTGGCTCGCCCGCGGCGGCGCCCTCGTCACCCTGCTGCACCGCCGCGCCGACCTGCGCGAGACGATGTCCGCCTACCTGATCGACGAGCTCGACCGCTTCGGCGTCAACGTCCGCGCCCGCAGCGAAATCGCCGAGCTGCACGGCGACAACGGCCGCCTCGACGCCGTCACCCTGAGCGACGGCGAGCGCGTCCCGCTCGCCTTCCTCTTCCTCTTCCTCGGCGCCAGCCCCTGCACCGACTGGCTCGGCGACGTCGTCATCCGCTGCGGCGACGGCTTCGTCCTCACCGGCGCCGAAGCCGGCGCCGACGGCCTACTGGAAACCAGCGTCCCCGGCATCTACGCCGCCGGCGACGTCCGCTCCGGCTCGATCAAGCGCTGCGCGACCGCGGTCGGCGAGGGCGCCACCGTCGTCCGCTTCGTCCACGAGCGCCGCGCCGCCGCCGAAGCGGCGGCGCGCTGAGCGGCGTCAGCGCGCGTCGAGCAACTCGAGCGCCGCGGCCGCGCTGGCCGGACGATCCTCGGGGCGATAGGAGCGCATCGCCTCGACCGCGTCGGAGAGGTGTGCCGGGACGTCGTCGTCATGGCTCCGGGCCGAGCCCGTGGTGCCGAGCGGAACGAGCCCAGTCAGCAGCTGAAACCCGACCTGTCCCATCGAGTAGACGTCAGCCGGGAAGCCGGCACCGTGCGGATCGTCGAGCTGCTCCGGAGCCATGTAGATCAAAGACCCGATCCGATCGGTGGCGGCGGTGAGGGTGGCGTCGTCGAGGTGCCTCGCGGTGCCGAAGTCGGCGATGACCAGGCGGTCCGAACCGTCGAGCAGGAGGTTCTTGGCGGAGACGTCGCGATGGACGATTCCCCGCGCCTGCAAAGCGTCCAGGCCCCGCAGCGCTTCGCGCAGCCACTCTCGGCCACGGCACGGTCGGGTCGGCCGGTCGCGAGACGAGCATGGACCGAGCCTCCGGCGAGGTACTCGAAGACCAGCACGGGAGTGTCCTCGTCCATCGTCGCCAGATCGACCGCGGCGAGCACGTTGGGGTGCTTGACCTCGATCAGCAACCGCCCCTCGAGCTCGAACCGTTCTTCGCGGTTTTCGATCGGGAAACGGTGGGCGGACAGCGCCTTGGCGGCGAACCGGGTGCCCTCTTCGTCTCGCACCGCAGCCACGATCGCGGTCCCGCCCAGGCCCACGATCCGCTCGAAGTCGTAGACCTGGCCGGACTGGCCCATGATCTGACGGCTGAAGACGGTGGGCTTGCCGACGTCCGAGGGCGAGAGCAGTGAAGCAACGTGATGCTGAGTTGCTTCGTTGTGGGCACGGACCAGTTTGCGGGCCTCTTCGTCGACGACCGCGCGCCAGTCCTCCTCGTAGCCAATGGTCCTATGCCCGGGAAGGCTGCTGTTCATCCTGTCCCATTCGACCTCGACGGCGCGCATCGTCGCCAACATGTGCACCTCGAGGCCCCTGCGCACACACTCGAGCTGGGGGAGCCACATCTCGAGGCCGACCACTCCGAAGCAGTCCTCCGGCAGCGCGTCGACCTTTTCGTCGGTCACCACGACGACTATGTCGGAGCCGGCAATCCGCGTCACCCTCTTGACGAACTCATCGTAGGTCGGCTGCCACGGTTCGATGCAGATCGCGATCGGCCCCGGCGGGTACCGCGGCGGGTCTGGAGAAATCGCGCGCTTGGTCTTCGGGTCGATCCCGATTGCTTCCAGCGCCCTCGCCCCCGGGTCATTTCGTTCCTGCTCTGCGCGCCAGGCCGCGTAACCGCTCTCCCGCTCCCCCATGCCAAGAGGGTAGCCGGAGCTCAATCGGCGGCCGCAACCTCGTTCAGGGTGCGGCCGCTGAGCACCGAGCGCGGCTCCTCGGCAACTACGTCGGAGCCGGGGCGCGCCTCGTCGTCGCGGCGCTTGATCAGCAGCCACTGCGGCTTCGCCCCCGGCCGCGTGCGCTGCAGGGCGAAGCCGCCGCGCAGCTTCTCGCCGTGGAGGACGAAGACGGCATGACCGCGCTCGATCGCCTCCGGCCAGGGGACGCGGCCGCCCTGCTCGTAGGGGCCGCGGTCCCAGACGATCACGCCGCCGCCCTCGGTCGGCCCCTCGAAGTCGTTGTGGGAGAGCTCGTGGTCCTCGACCTCGACCGCGAGCCGTTTCACCGCCGGGTCCAGCGACGGTCCCTTCGGCACCGCCCAGGAGCGCATCACGCCGTCGACCTCGAGCCGCAGGTCGAAGTGGTGGGCGGTCGCGGCGTGCTCCTGGACGACGAAGACGCCGGCGGCGACGCCGCGGACGGCGAACTGCTCGTGACCCTCGACCTTCACCGGCTCGACCTCGAGGTCGTCGACCTGCGCCTGCGGCGGCCCCTCGCCGAGAAACTCGACCAGCGCCGCGACCGCCTCCTCGGCGCCCTCGGCGTGGACGCGGACGCTGCCGTCCTCTTCGTTGCGCACCCAACCCCGCAGCCCGAGCTCGTGCGCAAGGCGCACGGTCGAGTCGCGGAAGAAGACCCCCTGCACCCGACCTCGCACGGCCGCCCGGATCGCGGTCTCCGCCATCCGGGCAGCCTAGTCGCGGGCCGGCTAGGAGTTGGGGTCCTCCTCGGCCGCGAGCTCTTTCGAGCCCGAGCGCACGTCGCTGAGGTGCCGTTCCTGGATCGGCAGCGCCCACTCGACCAGTTCGCTGACGCCGTCCTCGCCGGCCTTCTGCCCGAGCGTGCCGAGCACCTCCCAGTGGCCGACCTCGCCGGCCTCGGCCATCGTCAGGAACTCGAAGCCGTCGAGCGCGTCGGAGTCCTCGCCGAGGTAGGTGCTCATCATCTCGCTCGCCTCTTTTTTCGTTTCGGCGGCTTTGTCGAGGATCGCCGTCTTCTTGCCGTTGCGGCTGTCGGCGAGCTGAACGCAGCGGCGCTCGGTCTCCTCGGCCTCCTCGCGCATCTTCTGCAGCGTCGCCGCCAGCGAGTCGTCCTCCAGCAGGGACTCGACCTTCTGCGTCGCCGCCTGCGCGGCTTCGGCGAGCCCCGTCACCTCGGCGAGCTTCTCCTCCAGGGTGGTCAATTCAGCCATGGTTCCTCCATCGGTCACTGCCCGTGAAGTTCCCGGCCCGGCCGGCTTCCCTCGAGGCATCTGTCTGCACCTCGACTACCCGTGAGGCGCGCCCCGAAACGCCACCGCCCTCAGGGCCCACCCTTTTGCGCCAGCCACCCGTCCAGCCGCCGGCTCTTTTCGGTGTCCTCGTAGACCTCGTACTCGCGCAGCTTCCCCCAGGCGATCCGACCCCAGAGCACGTACCGGTTGTCGTACACGCGCCCGTCCTGCGGATCGTCGAGGTGGATGTGGCCGCGCACGCACACGGTCTGGCGCCACGGAAACCCCTTCAAGATCACCTCGTCCGGGTAGATCTGCAGCCCGATCGAGACGAACCGTTCCAGCCACTCGGTCAGCTCCTGCTTGTTGCTCGCCCCCGGCGCGAACGAGCTCTCACCGGGGAACGTGAACCTGATGTCGTCGGCGTCCATCGCCAGCGTCGGCCCCAGGTCCCCCGCCCGAACCGCCCTCATGTTCCGCCCGATCATCTGCTTGGCCAGCCAGGAAAACATCCGGCCTCCCTTCGGTCGTTGCCAATGGCCGCAGCCAGGCTAACGCGGGAGCGCCCTGCGGAAGATTCGACGCCCCATAGCGCGCCCAATCTTCCGCAACGCTGCCTAGAGCGCCAGGGAGACCGGCTCCTCCAGCAGCTCCCGCACACGCGCCAGGAACTGGGCGCCGTCGGCGCCGTAGAGGATGCGGTGATCGCAGGAGAGGGTGACGTTCATCAGGTGGGCGGGGACGATCGCTCCGTTGCGCACGGCGGGACGCTCGGCGATGCGGCCCACGGCCAAGATCCCGGCCTGCGGTGAGTTGACGATCGCGCTGAAGGCGTCGATCCCGAACATGCCGAGGTTCGAGACGGTGAACGTGCCGCCCGAGAGCTCCGGCGGGGTGATCGTTCCTTCGCGGACCTTGCCGGCAAGCGCTCGGGCCTCTTCGGCGATCTGCCGCAGGCCCTTGGTGTCGGCGTCAAAGAGAGTCGGCACGACCAGCGCGTCCTGGGCGGCGACGGCGATGCCGACGTTGACGCGGGAGTAGAGCTCGAAGCGGCCGTCCTTGTAAGCGCCGTTGGCGCGGGGGAACTCCTTGAGGGCGAGAGCACAGGCCTTGACCACCATGTCGTTGAAGGAGGGGACGACGTCGCCTTCCTTGGCGGCGGCCTTGATCGCGGCGCGAGCTTCCACCGCCCGCGTCATGTCGATCTCCGCTTCCAGGTAGAAGTGAGGCGCCGTGGCCTTGGACTCCGCCATCCGCCTGGCCACTACCTGTTGCAGCTTGGTCAGCTCCTGGGCCCCCACCGATCCCTTCGCAGTCTCGGCCGAACCGGCGAGCGGCTGGGGGGACGCGGGTCTCCCACCCTCCACCCGGCAGGAAGAGGGTGGGAGACCCGCGTCCCCCGAGCCCGCCGCCGCAGCCTTCACGTCCCGCTTCACGATCCGCCCGCCCGGCCCCGAGCCAGCTATGGAAGCGAGGTCGACTCGCAGTTCCTCTGCCAGCCTCCGCGCCACGGGAGAAGCCTTGACCCGCTCGCCGTCCTTCTCAGTGCTCGGTCCCTCGTCGGTGTCGCCACCCCCGCTCTCCCGCGGGTGGCGTGGAGGAGAGTCCGAGGACGGAGCGACCGCACCGCCCGCAGGACTCTCCTGCACGACAGGACCCGCGGGCCGAGCGGCTGGCGCCTCCGACGGATCGCCGATCACGGCAATAGGACTGCCAATAGGAAGAGTCTCGCCCTCCTGCGCCAGGATCTGGGTCAAGGTCCCCGCGACGTCGGCCTCGTAAGCCATGTTCGCCTTGTCGGTCTCGATTTCGACCAGCTCCTCGCCGACAGCCACCTCGTCCCCCACCTGCTTCAGCCACTTCAGGACCACGCCCTCCTCCATCGAGTCCGAGAGGCGGGGCATCACGACCTCGGCCATCAGGCGAGCTCCAGGCAGGACAGCACCGCGGCCTCGATCCGGTCCTCGGTCGGCATCGCCGCCAGCTCCAGCTCCTTGGCGTAGGGCAGCGGCACCTCGGCCATGCCCAGCCGCTCGACCGGGGCGTCGAGGTCGTCGAAGCAGGCGTGCTGGATCCGCGCCGCCAGCTCGGCGGTGACGCCGTAGGTCGGCCAGCCCTCCTCGACGCAGAGCGCGCGGTTGGTCTTCGCCACCGAGGCGGCGACGGTCTCGACGTCGAGCGGGCGCAGGCTGCGCAGGTCGACCACCTCGACCGAGACGCCGCGCTCGGCGGCCAGCTTCTCGGCGACGTGCAGCGCCCGCACCGTCGCGAACGAGTGGGCGACGAGGGTGAGGTCGCTGCCCTCGCGGGCGACGGCGGCGAGCCCGATCGGCGTCACCAGGTCCGGGTCGAGCGGCACCTCGCCCTTCTCTTTGTAGATCGGCAGGTTCTCGATCACCAGCACCGGGTCGTCGTCGCGGATCGCCGCCTTCAGCAGGCCCTTGGCGTCGGCCGGACTGGCGGGCGAGACAACCTTCAGCCCCGGCGTCCCCGCGAACCAGCCGTCGAAGGACTGCGAGTGCTGGGCGGTGAGCTGGTTGCCGGCGCCGTTGGGGGTGCGGATCACCAGCGGGCAGCGGACCTCGCCACCGAACATCGCGCCGATCTTGGCCGCGTGGTTGACGACCTGGTCCATCGCGACGAGGAGGAAGTTGAGGGTCATGATCTCGACGATCGGCCGCTCGCCCATCATCGCCGCGCCGACGCCGGCACCGAGGAAGCCCTCCTCGGAGATCGGCGTGTCGCGCACGCGGTCGGGGCCGAACTGCTCCATCAGCCCGGCGGTCACCTTGTAGGAGCCGTCGAAGAGGCCGACCTCCTCGCCCATGACGAAGACGCGATCGTCGCGTTCGAGCTCCTGGCGCATCGCGAGGCGCAGCGCCTCGCGGTAGGTCATCGTCTCGACGCCCGCCGGCGTCGCGGCAACCGCGGGGTCGGCGACCTCGGCGCTCATAGGACAACCTCCCTCTTGTTCTCCTGAGATTGAGAGGCCGACCGAAGGGAGGCCGTCGAAGATCCCGGGGGAGCACATAGAGCCGACCG
>JBEHWY010000107.1:0-12597 GCA_048498975.1 Actinomycetota bacterium
CTCGCACCCCTACCTGCCCACGGAGGGGTGCGAGCAGGGGCGGGTCTCCGAGCGTCGCCCCCCTACAACCCGCTCGTAGTAGCCGCCCGCAACGCGATCTCGAGCTCGAACCGCGCGTCCGGGTCGTCGAGCTGCTCGCCGAACAGCTCCCGCAGGCGGGCGATGCGGTAGCGGGCGGTCTGGGGGTGGACCTGGAGCTCGGCGGCCATCGCGACCGCGTTGCCGCCGTGGCGGACGTGGGCGAGGGCGGTCTCGCGCATGCGCTCGCGGGCCTTCGGGGTGAGGCCGGCGAGCGGGGCGAGGCGGCGGGCGGCGATGCGGGCGGTGAGGGCGGCGCCGTCGGCGAGCAGGAGGTCGGCGAGGTGGTCCTCGGCGCGGAGCAGGCCCTCGCCCGGGACGACGCCGGCGTCGGCGGCGCGAAGCAGGGAGAGCGCCAGCGCCCATGACTCGGCCAGGCCGGCGGGGCCCGTCACCGGGCCCAGCGCCAAGCGGGCGCGGGCGGCGCCGTGGGCGAGGGCGTCGGCGCGGCCCGGGCCGTCGGGGTCGGGAACGACGAGGCAGCCGCTGCCGCCGACGACGGTGGCGAGGGTGTCGGGGGGCAGCCGCCGGGAGATCGCCGCCAGGTCGCGCTCGGCGCAGGCCGCGGCGGCGGCTGTCTGCGGCGGCCGCCAGGCGGCGGCGCGGGCGGCGGCGGCGAGGTCGGCGGCCTCGGCGGGCGACTCGCGCAGCAGCAGCCGCACCAGGTCGTGGCGGCGGCGCAGCCGCGCGTCCTCGACTTCGACCTGGGCCTCGGCGTAGCCGTCGGCCGAGTCGGCCGAGAGCTCGTCGATGTAGGCGAAGATCGCCTCCGCCAGCTGGGTCAGCGGCCCGGCCCCGACCCTGGCGCGGCGGCAGGCGGCGGCGATCCGCCGCCAGGCGACGCGGGCGCCGACGCGGTAGGCGGCGAGCAGCGAGTCGAGGGTCCGCCCCTGGCGCTGCTCGCCGCGGCCGAGCTGGACGTAGACCTCGCGCCCCGGCTCGCGGCCGGCGCCGGGGTCGCGGATCAGGGCGACGAACTGACGCAGCGCCTCCTCGACGCCGGTGCGCAGGCCGCGGCCGAAGTTGCCCTCCAGCGGTCGCCGGTACTCGGGGACCTCGAGCGCGATCGTGGCGAGGATCTCGGCGGTGATCGCCGGCAGCTCGGGCTCGATCGCGTCGGCGACCGAGGCGGGAAGCCCGCGCCAGGGCTCGGATTCCAGAGTTTTTGGCATCTACCTCACAAGTTTAAGGCTAAATCGTTGCCCAAGTGCGAATAACTCGGCGCAATCCGCGCGTATCTTGGGTTGCATGAGAGAAATGACGCGCGCCGAGAAAGCAGTCAACCTGGGAGCGGTGGTCGTCCCCTTCCTCGCCACGATCGTCGCCATCGTCCTGCTCTGGAACAGCTACGTCAGCGCCACCGACCTGATCATCGCCGCGGTCATGTACCTGCTGACGGCGGTCGGGATCACGGTCGGATTTCACCGTCTGCTGACCCACCGTTCCTTCCAGACCTCGAAGCCGCTCGAGTACACCTTCGCCGTACTGGGCTCGATGGCAGTGCAGGGACCGGTCAATGCCTGGGTGGCCGATCACCGTAAGCACCACGCCCACACCGACGAAGAGGGTGACCCCCACAGCCCCCACGTGGGCGTCGACGGCAGCGGCGTGCGCAACGTCTTCGCCGGCCTCTGGCATGCCCACACCGGCTGGCTGATGTCCACCCAGGGGCGCGCCGACTGGAAGAAGTACGCGGCCGACCTCTACGAGGACCCGGGGATGCGCTTCATCAGCCGTCACTTCCCCTGGCTGGTGCTGGCGACGCTGGCGGTGCCGGCGCTGGCCGGGTACCTGCTCACCGGCACCGCGCTGGGAGCGCTCACCGGCCTGCTCTGGGGCGGCCTGGTCCGGGTCTTCTTCGTCCACCACATCACCTGGAGCGTCAACTCCGTCTGTCACTTCCTCGGCAGCCGCCGCTTCGACGTCGACGACCGCTCCACCAACGTCTTCTGGCTGGCTATCCCCTCACTGGGCGAGTCCTGGCACCACAACCATCACGCCTTTCCCCGCTCCGCCGTACACGGGCTGCGCCGCTGGGAGCCGGACCCGTCGGCGATGATCATCGCGACGATGGAGAAGCTGGGCCTGGCCAGGAACGTAGTGCGCATCTCTCCCGAGCGCCAGGCCGAACGGTCTATTTAGGAACGCAAGCGGTTTCACCGTTTGTCGCCTGGGTAACGGGGAAAAACCCAGATGGTTGTCTAAATGCCCTTGACTAAAAAGGGAGTCACGGTGAGTGTGTGTATGCCACACTCGTCCTGAAACTTTTGGTTTCTCAGTTGGAAACTGGATGGAAAGGAAATAATGCCCAGCACTACTGATGTTCTCGACGAGGCGCGAGAGCTGCTGCACAGGCGGCTCGCCGACCTCGACGAGGAGCGCAAGCGCCTCGAGCGGGCTCTCGCCGAGCTCGGCGGCAAAGTCACCCGCCGCGCCCCCGGCCGCCCGAAAGGCAGCGGCGCCAGCAAAGCGACCAGCGCTGCTCCCCGCCGCCGCAAACGGCGTGGCGGCACCCGTGCCGACCAGGCGGTCGCGCTGATCGAGAAAGAGCCGGGCATCAGCGCCTCGGACGTCGCCAAGGCGATGAAAATCAAGCCGAACTACCTGTACCGAGTGCTCGGCGACCTGGAGAAAGAGGGCCGGGTCAAGAAGGACGGCCGTCAGTACTACCCGGCCGGCTGAGTAGCGCTACGTAGAGAGGGGCCCCGGGTGGGGTCTTCCAGACGCCCTTCGGGCTGAGTGTCTGGAAGACCCCACCCGGGGCCCCTTTTTTCGTGGTGCTCGTGCAGACGGCGAGGTAGGACTAGATCAGCCCGAGCTGGCTTACGGCGTCCCTCTCCTCCTGCAGCTCCATCACCGAGGCGTCGATCCGCTCGCGCGAGAAGTCGGGGACGTCGAGGCCCTGGACGACCGACCACTCGCCGCCGTTGCACTCGCACGGCATGCCGCAGATGATCCCCTCGCCGATCCCGTAGGAGCCGTCGGCGGGGACGCCCATCGAGACCCAGTCGCCCTCCGGCGTGCCGAGCACCCAGTCGTGGACGTGGTCGATCGCCGCGTTGGCGGCGGAGGCGGCGCTGGAGGCGCCACGGGCGTCGATGATCTCGGCGCCGCGTTTGGCGACGCGGGGGATGAACTCGTCGGCGATCCAAGCCTCGTCGTCGACCTGGTCCCAGGCGCTCGCACCGTCGACCTTGGCGTTGACCAGGTCGGGGTACTGGGTGACCGAGTGGTTGCCCCAGGTGGTCATGTTGGTGACGGCGCTGACCTGTTTGCCGAGCTTGTTGGCGACCTGCGTGATCGCCCGGTTGTGGTCGAGGCGCATCATCGCGGTGAAGCGCTCGCGCGGCACGTCGGGGGCGTTGGACATCGCGATCAGGCAGTTGGTGTTGGCCGGGTTGCCGACGACGAGGACCCTGATGTCGTCCGCAGCGCCGGCGTTGATCGCTTCGCCCTGCGGCTTGAAGATGCCGCCGTTGGCCTCGAGCAGGTCGGAGCGCTCCATGCCCGGCCCGCGCGGGCGGGCGCCGACGAGGAGGCCGATGTTGGCGCCGTCGAAGGCCTGCTTGGCGTCGTCGGTGATGTCGATCCGGCGCAGCAGCGGGAAGGCGCAGTCGTCGAGCTCCATCGCGGTGCCCTCGGCGGCCTTGATCGCGTTGGGGATCTCCAGCAGGCTCAGCTCGACCGGAGTGTCGGGACCGAGCATCTGGCCGCTGGCGATCCGGAACAGGATCGCGTAGCCGATCTGCCCGGCCGCGCCGGTGACGGTGACCTTGACGGGGGTACTCACGAAATCGTCTCCTCCCAGTTGGGGGTTCGTTACCGGGCCATTGCGGCCCGCAGGTTCTCGTCGATCGAGGCGAGGAACTCCTGCGTGGTCTGGAACTCCTGCCCACCGCCGACGAGCAGCGCTAGGTCTTTGGTCATCTTGCCGCTTTCGACCGTCTCGATGCAGACGCGCTCGAGGGTCTCGGCGAACTCGGTGACCTCGGGGGTGCCGTCCATGCGGCCGCGGGCGGCAAGGCCGCGGGTCCAGGCGAAGATCGAGGCGACCGGGTTGGTCGAAGTCGGGTTGCCTTTTTGGTGCTCGCGGTAGTGGCGGGTGACGGTGCCGTGCGCGGCCTCGGCCTCGACGGTCTTGCCGTCGGCGGTCATCAACACGCTCGTCATCAGTCCCAGCGAGCCGAAGCCCTGGGCGACGGTGTCCGACTGGACGTCGCCGTCGTAGTTTTTGCAGGCCCAGACGTAGCCGCCCTCCCACTTCAGCGCGGCGGCGACCATGTCGTCGATCAGGCGGTGTTCGTAGTAGATGCCGGCGGCCTCGAAGTCGGCCTTGAACTCGCTCTCGTAGACCTCGGCGAAGATGTCTTTGAAGCGGCCGTCGTAGCGCTTCAGGATCGTGTTCTTGGTCGACATGAAGACCGGGTACCCGCGATCGAGCCCGTAACGCAGCGAGGCGCGGGCGAAGTCGCGGATCGAGTCGTCGAGGTTGTACATCGACATCGCGATGCCGCCGCCGGGGAAGTCGTAGACGTCGAGCTCGATCGGCTCGGAGCCGTCCTTGGGGGTGAAGGTCATGGTCAGCGTGCCCTCGCCGGGGACGACCAGGTCGGTGGCGCGGTACTGGTCGCCGAAGGCGTGGCGGCCGATCACGATCGGCTTGGTCCAGCCCGGCACCAGGCGCGGCACGTTGGCGATCACGATCGGCTCGCGGAAGATGACGCCGCCGAGGATGTTGCGGATCGTCCCGTTCGGCGAGCGGTACATCGCCTTCAGGCCGAACTCCTCGACCCGCGCCTCGTCAGGGGTGATCGTCGCGCACTTGACGCCGACGCCGTACTGCTTGATCGCGTTGGCGGCGTCGACCGTGATCTGGTCCTCGGTCGCGTCGCGGCTCTCGATCCCGAGGTCGAAGTACTTCAGGTCGACGTCGAGGTAGGGGAGGATCAGCTGCTCTTTGATGAACGACCAGATGATCCGGGTCATCTCGTCGCCGTCGAGCTCGACGACCGGGTTCTCGACCTTGATCTTGGGCACGAGCGGCGATGCTACATACCTTCGCCGCTCGGGTGCCGACTGAGGAAAACGGTGCCCGTAAGTGCCACAATCGGTACCGAATGGCAACCAGGGAGCGAACTGCCTTCGGCAACCACGTCGTCACCAACCAGCCGGCGCCGCTGACCGACTACGACGTCTTCGCCGCCGACGAGCCGCTGCGCGAGGCGGTGCGGCGCGAGGGCGCGGAGTGGGCCGAGGAGCGGATCGCGGCGGTCGGCGCCTACGCCGGCAGCGCCCACGCGCAGGAGCTCGGCCGGCTGGCGAACGAGAACCCGCCGAAGCTGAAGACCCACGACCGCTACGGCAACCGCGTCGACGAGGTCGAATTCCATCCCGCCTGGCACGAGCTGATGACGGCCACGGTCGGCTTCGAGCTGCACTGCTCGCCTTGGAAGGACCCGCGGCCGGGCGCCCACGTCGCCCGCGGCGCCGCCTTCATGTGCATGTCGCAGGCGGAGGCCGGGATCGGCTGCCCGACCTCGATGACCTACTCGGTGGTGCCGGCGCTGCGCACCCAGCCGGAGCTGGCGGCGGAGTGGGAGCCACGCTTCTTCTCCAATGTCTATGACGTCGGCAACCGCCCCGCCGAGGGCAAGGCCGGGGCGCTGGCCGGGATGGGGATGACCGAGAAGCAGGGCGGCAGCGACGTGCGCGCCAACACGACGACGGCGCGGGCGGTGAACGGCGGCGGCCCCGGCGCCGAGTACGAGCTGACCGGCCACAAGTGGTTCATGTCGGCGCCCCAGTGCGACGCCTTCCTCGTCCTCGCCCAGGCCGACGGCGGTCTCTCCTGCTTCCTCTTCCCGCGCTGGACGCCGGACGGCGAGCGCAACCGCTTCCGCCTGCAGCGGCTGAAGGACAAGCTCGGCAACCGCTCCAACGCCTCCAGCGAGATCGAGTTCGACGCCGCCTCGGCCTGGCTGGTCGGCGAGGAGGGCGCCGGCGTGCGGACGATCATCGAGATGGTCAACCACACGCGGCTGGACTGCGTGCTCGGCGGCGCCAGCGGCATGCGGGTCGGGGTCGCGCAGGCGATCAACCACGCCTCCGGGCGCTCGGCCTTCGGCACGGTCCTGGTCGAGCAGCCGCTGATGCGCAACGTGCTCGCCGACCTCGCGATCGAGTCGGAGGCGGCGACGATCTCGGCGCTGCGGCTGGCGCGGGCCTACGACGAAGCGCTGGCCGGCGACGCGGAGGCGGCGCACCTGAAGCGGGTCGCCAACGCGGTGCTCAAGTACTGGATCACGAAGCGGGCGCCGGTCCACGCCGGCGAGGCGCTGGAGTGCTTCGGCGGCGTCGGCTACGTCGAGGAGACGGGGATGCCGCGGCTCTTCCGCGAGAGCCCGCTGAACTCGATCTGGGAGGGCTCGGGCAACGTCCAGTGCCTCGACGTGCTGCGGGCGATGGTCAAGGAGCCGGCCTCGCTGGAGGCCTTCTACGCCGAGGTGGCGGAGGGGGCGGCGGCCGAGCCGCGGCTGGAGGCTTTCGTCGCCGGGCTGCGCGAGGAACTGCCGGGCGAGGTCGAGACGATCGAGGTTCGGGCGCGGCGGGTGGTCGAAAACATGGCGCTGGCGCTGCAGGCCTCGCTGCTGGTCCGCTACGGGGACCCGGCGGTCGCCGACGCCTTCTGCGCCTCGCGCCTGGACGGCGAGTGGGGCCGCGCCTTCGGCACGCTGCCGGCGGGCGTCGACTTCGAGCGCATCATCGAGCGCCACCGGCCGCAGGTCTGAGCCCCGGCCACGGCTCGTCAGGGGCGCTCGCCGGAGAGCTCGCGGCGGCGCATCTCGAGCAGGCGGGCGACCCGCCGCATCACCCGCCGCGGTTCGCGCTTCAGGCGCGGCCCGGTGACGTGGATCATCTCGACGCCGGCGAGCTTCAGCTCCTCCTGGCGCACCGCGTCTTGCTCGAAGGAGAGGCGGCTGCCGTGCGTCTCGTAGACCTCGAGTTCGACCGCGAAGCGCAGCTCGGGCCAGTAGACGTCGAGCTCGTAGCCGGCCTCGACGTAGTTGGTCGCGGGGCGCGGTAGGCCGGAGCCGAGGACCAGTTCGAAGAAGCGCTCCTCGAGCTTGGAGCGGGTGTAGGGCGGCGGTTCGTAGAGCTCGAGCGCCCGGCGCAGGGGCTTGCGGCCGCGATGGCCGCGGTTGCGATCGAGGGTGGAGTGGAACTCGGCGAGGTCGAAGACCTTCGCCATTTCGGCTGCCTGCAGGTAGCGGTTCATGCTCTGGCGGCGGACCCGCGCGGCGAGGTCGAGCGCGGTGCGGGCGACCGAGGTGACCGGGATCCCCTCGCGCAGCGCCCCGTCCTCCTCGGTGAACGTGCGCGAGCGGTGGATCGTCAGCCCGAGCCGCTTGTGCCGCGGAATCGGCGTAGTCACATGAATCGGCACCGGACTCGTCGGCATCAACCCCCACAACCAAGCCGCCGACCAGTGGCTCAACAACGCCCCCCTCCCACACCCCAACACCGCCCCGAGGCACCTCCCATGCAATGACAAGTTCGTGTGGCCGACTGCATAGACGCCTTGCCGAAGCCGATGAAGATGCCCTTGGGCGCAGGCGTACTCGACTGCGTCGTTCGAGTAGCCCAGGAGCGTTCGGAGCTGCCGAATCGAGACAACGCCATGTTGACGCCGCGCCAACTCAGCGAGCTCCTGATGTCGTGGCAGTCCTTTTCCGGACATATCCAGGAAAAGGACTGCCACACCGGAACTCTCCCCCCGGTTGGTGCTGCGGGTGTCTGGCCGGGCGGGTGGGGTTAGTTGGAGGCGGTGGCGTCGCGGAGCGCTCGGCCTACTTGCTCGATGGTGACTACGCCGGAGAGGCGGCCTTCGGCGTCTACTGCCATCAGGGCGCCGAGGCGGCGCAGGTTCTGGTTGGAGAGGAGGGCGTCGAGGGGGGTGTCGTCGCGGACGAAGAGGCCGCGATCGTGGTCGACGAGATCGGCGACGCTCGAGTTGGCGCGGCTGACCTCGGGGACCTCGTCGGCGCGGTCGCGCTGGAGGAGGCCGAGGAAGCGGTGGGCGGCGTCGACGACCGGGAACCAGGGCCAGCGGTAGCGCAGGAAGTACTCGTCGAGGGCGCGCTCGACGCTGATGTCGCCGGGGATCGCGACCGGCTCGCGGTCCATCACGTCGGCGACGCGGACGTCGCCGATCCGCTTCGTCAGCGCCGTCTGCATCACCGCGCCGCGGGCGGCGCCGCCGACGATCATCCCGACCAGCGCCAGCCAGACGCCGCCGACGAGGTCGCCGCTGGCGACCCAGACGAGGCCGCCGGCGATGAACAGGTAGCCGAAGCCGCGGCCCATGTTGGCGGCGACACGGGTCGCCCGGTTGCGGTCGCCGGTGCGCCACCAGATGAAGGCGCGGGCGACGCGGCCGCCGTCCATCGGGAAGGCGGGCAGCAGGTTGAAGACGAGGATGATCGCGTTGATCGTCGCCAGCCAGGCGAGCATCGAGGCGAAGCCGCCGATCGCGGGGTCGCTGTGGAATTCGAACGCGAGGCGCAGGGCGTGGCCGAATTCGCCGAAGCCGGCGGCGACGCCGCCGGCCAGGTAGAGGGCGCCGATGATCCCCAGCGTCACCGCCGGGCCGGCGATCGCGACCTCGAACTCGGCCTCGGGGCTGTCGGACTCGCGATCCATGCGGGCGACGCCGCCGAAGATCCAGAGCTGGATCGAGGTGATCCCGATCCCGCGGCGCAGCGCGGCGAAGGCGTGGCCGAGCTCGTGCAGGAGGATCGAGCCGAAGAAGCCGACGGCGCTGGCGAGGGCGAGGCCGAAGGGCGCGGCGGCGGTGCTCGACTCGCCGAGGGCGTCGCCGTACTGGCCCGAGAGCGAGACGATCAGCAGGAAGAGGATGAGGAACCACGACCAGTCGACCGCGATCCGAATCCCGCGGACGTGGAACAACGTGATCGAGCCACCACCCAGCATCTACATAGATGGTAAGCGGCCGGGCCGGTCGGGCCATGTCGATCATCTAGGGTGCTGGCCAGATGGCCAGTGAGCAGGCGTGGCTGCGCGAGCGGCTCGAGGAACTGGAGAAGATCGATCGGCCGTCGGCCTCCGACGGTGAGCGGCGCGCCGCCGAGTGGCTGGTCGGGCGCTTCGCCGAACTCGGCGCCGAGGCCCGGATCGAGGCTGAGCCCGCGCACGGGACCTACTGGTGGCCGCTCGGCCTCGGCGCCGCGCTCGGCGCCCTCGGCGCGATCGCGGCGCTGCGCGGGCGGCGCATGCTCGGCGCCCTGCTCGGCGGGATCGGCGCCGCCGGGATCGCCGACGACTTCCCGCCCGGCCAGCGGCGGCTGCGCCGCGTCCTGCGCCGCCGCACCACCTACAACGTCGTCTGCGAGCTCGGCGACCCGGCGGCGACCAGGACTGTCGTCGTCATCGCCCACCACGACTCCGCCCACTCCGGCCTCGTCTTCCACCCCGCGATCCCGCCGCTGGCCGACCGCCTCGGCCTGATCGAGCGCACCGACACCAGCCCGCCGCTGATGGCGCCGATCGTCGGTGGCCCGGTCCTCGCCGCGCTCGGGGCGCTGACCGGCAAGCGGCTGCTGGCCAAGCTCGGGCTGGCGCTCGGGCTCGGTTCGGCGGCGGCGATGGCCGAGATCGGCGCCCGCGACGTCGTCCCCGGCGCCAACGACAACGGCACCTCGGTCGTCGCCCTGCTGGCGCTGGCCCGCCGCTTCCTCGCCGAGCCGCCCGCCGGCGTGCGCGTGGTCCTGCTCTCGACCGGCTCGGAGGAGTCCTTCAGCGAGGGGATGAAAGCGTTCGGCGAGCGCCACTTCCCCGAGCTGCCGACCGACAGCACCTTCTTCCTCTGCCTCGAGTCGATCGGCTCGCCGCACCTGCTCGTCCTGCGCGGCGAGGGCTTCCTGCGGATGCGCGAGTACCCGGCGCGCTCGCTCGCCTTCATGGACGAGCTGGCCGAGGAGCTCGACATCTGGCTCTACCCGAACCTGCGCCTGCACAACGGCACCGACGGCCTCGAGCCCGCCTGCGCCGGCTACGAGACCGCGGTCCTCGCCGGCTGCACCGACCTCAAGCAGCCGGCCAACTACCACTGGTGGCACGACCTCGCCGAGAACGTCGAGTTCGGCACCGTCGAAGACGGGATCAGACTCTCAGAGGCGGCGATTCGGAGGCTCGGCGAACGCTGGCTGTAGCGTCCCCGGCTGTGTGACGAATCCCGACTACGCGGTCGGACTATTGCTCTATAGGATCGCCCCCGTGCCAAGCCATGACGTTCTCGTAATCGGGGCCGGGCTCGCCGGCCAGCGGGCAGCACTGGCAGCCGCCGAGCAAGGCGTGTCAGTGGGGATCATCAGCAAGGTCCATCCGGTCCGCTCCCATTCAAACGCCGCCCAGGGCGGCATTAACGCGGCGCTCAATCCCGAGGACACCTGGGAGTCCCACGCCTTCGACACGGTGAAGGGCTCTGACTACCTCGGCGATCAGGACGCGATCGAAGTGATGACGCGGGAGGCTCCGGAGGAAATCCTCCACCTCGAGCATCTCGGCGTCACCTTCCACCGCAACGAGGAGGGGAAGCTCGGGACCCGCGCCTTCGGCGGCGCCTCCGCCGCCCGCACGTACTACGTCGCCGACATCACCGGTCAGGCGATCATGCACGTGCTCTACGAGCAGCTGATGAAGTACTCCGACGACGTCGCCCGCTACGAGGAGTGGTTCTGCACCGCCCTGGCGCTCGACGAGAACGGCGAGTGCTGCGGGGTCGTCACGCGCAACGTCGCCGACGGCTCGATGGAGCTGTTCCAGGCGAAGGCCGTGATCCTCGCCTGCGGCGGCAACGGCCAGGTCTGGAAGCCGACCACCAACGCCCTGATCTGCACCGGCGACGGGATCGCGATGGCCTACCGCGCCGGCGCCAAGCTGATGGACATGGAGATGATCCAGTACCACCCGACGACGCTGGCGGGCAAGGGCTTCCTGATCACCGAGGGTGCCCGCGGCGAGGGTGCCCATCTCCTCAACAAGAACGGCGAACGGTTCATGGAGAAGTACGCGCCGAACAAGATGGAGCTCGCCTCGCGCGACGTCGTCTCCCGCGCCGAGCAGACCGAGATCAACGAGGGCCGCGGCTTCCCCGACGGGACCGTCGCCCTCGACATCACGGTGGTGCCGAAAAAGCGCGTGCACGAGGCGCTGCGCGAGATCGTCCTCGTCGGCCGCGACTTCGCCGGCGTCGACATCACCCGCGAACCGATCCACATCAAGCCGGGCAACCACTACACGATGGGCGGGGT
Organism: Actinomycetota bacterium; assembly: GCA_048498975.1. GTDB lineage: Bacteria > Actinomycetota > Thermoleophilia > Solirubrobacterales > 70-9 > VAYN01. The sequence goes on from JBEHWY010000107.1 coordinate 11,409, forward strand.
CAAGACCGACGTCGACGGCCGCACCGACATCCCCGGCCTCTACGCCGCCGGCGAGACCGCCTGCGTCTCGGTCCACGGCGGCAACCGGCTCGGCGCCAACTCACTGCTCGACACGCTGATCTTCGGCAAGCGCTCCGGCGTCGACGCCGCGGCGCGGGCGAAGCGGATCGAGGGCACGAAGCCGTCGAACCGGGTGCTCGAGGAGGAGGAGGCGATGATCGCCGACATCAACTCGCGCGCCAAGGGCTCCGGCCGGCGCGTCTCGGAGATCAAGCTCGAGCTGGGCACGACGATGGACGCCAAAGTCGCCGTCTTCCGCGACGAGGCCGGGATCCAGGAAGCGCTGGAGACGGTCCGCCGCCTGAAGGAGGAGGCGAAGACCGCCTACATCGACGACCACGGCAGCGTCTTCAACCAGGACCTGCTTGGCGCGATCGAGCTCGGGTACATGCTCGACAATGCCGAGTGCACCTGCATCGCGGCGATCGAGCGCAAGGAGAGCCGCGGCGCCCAGTACCGCACCGACTACCCGGAGCGCAACGACGAGGAGTGGCTCAAACACATCGATCTGGAGAAGACCGATGACGGGCCGGAGATCTCCTACTCCGAGGTGACCATCACCCAGTGGCAACCGGAAGCGAGGACGTACTGATGGCCGACTACACGATCAAAGTCCGCAGGTTCCAGCCGGAGAGCGGCGAGGGTCCCTACTGGGAGGAGTTCAACGTCGACCTCGAGCCCTCGCTGTCGGTGCTCGACGGGCTGCTGCAGGCCAAGGACCGCGACGACGGCTCGCTCGCCGTGCGCTGCTCCTGCCGGGCCGCGATCTGCGGCTCCTGCGGGATGAAGATCAACGGCCAGTCCGGGCTCGGCTGCAAGACCCAGATCGGCGAGGCCCAGGAGCTGGCCGACAAGAAAGCCGCCGCCGTCGGCGGCTCCTCCTCCGGCAACGTGATCGTGATCGAGCCGATGGGCAACATGCCGGTGGTCAAGGACCTGGTCACCGACATGGAGTCGACGCACTGGACCAAGATCCGCCGCGTCACCCCCTGGCTCCTCCCCCACGGCGCGCCGCCCGAGCGCGAGTACATCGTCGAGCCGGAGTCGATGATCGACATCACCCAGTCGATGGCCTGCATCCAGTGCGGCGCCTGCGTCTCCTCCTGCCTCTCGATGGAAGCCGACCCCG
>JBEHWY010000108.1:0-12417 GCA_048498975.1 Actinomycetota bacterium
CGGCGCACCTACCTGCCCTGTGGGTGCGCCGGGCCGCCCGCCGTCTACCGCGGCGAAGGTCCCTGGCAGTCCTCAGGCCGGATGAGCCGTGGAGCAACTCGGTCTAGTTGGTTCGCTGGCGCAGGGCCTCGAACAGCAGGGCGGTGGCGGCGGCGCTGACGTTTAGGGACTCGACCTGGCCGTGGCGAGGGAGGGCGATCAGGGCGTCGCAGGATTGGGCTACGCGGGGGCGGAGGCCTTTGCCCTCGCCGCCGAGGACGATCACGGTGGAGCCGGTGAGATCGGTTTGCCAGGGGGTCGCCTTGGCGTCGGCGTCGGCGCCCCAGATCCAAAAGCCGGCCTCCTTCGCCTGCGCCAGCCAGTCGGCGAGGTTGCGGACGTGGGCGACGGGGATGTGCTCGACCGCACCGGCCGAGGCCTTGCAGGCAGCCGCGGTAACCGCTGCCGCGCGCCGCTCGGGCACGACGACGCCGGCGGCTCCGGCGAACTCGGCCGAGCGGCAGACGGCGCCGAGGTTGCGCGGGTCCTGGACCTGGTCGAGGGCGACCAGCAGCGCCCCCTCCTGGCGCAGGAGGGCCACCGGGTCGCCGTAGGGATAGGGGTCGACTTCGGCCACGACTCCCTGGTGGTCGGGCGAGCCGCAGAGCCGCTCCAGCTCCTCGGCCGGCGTCTGCGGCGCCCGCCAGAGGCGGCGCACCTTGCGGCGCCCACGTTCGGCCTCGTGGACCGGCTGCTTGCCATAGATGAAGTCGGCGGCCATCAGGACTAGCGAGGGACCAGCCTTGGACCCTCGGCGGAGTCCCTGACTTCCCATCCCATCGCCGCGAGCTCGTCCCGAAGCTCGTCGGCCCGCGCGAAGTCCTTGCTCGCCCGCGCTTCCTCGCGCGCCCGCATCAGCTCTTGCGCGGCGGAGTCGGCCTCAGCACCCTGATCCGGCTGGGTGAGGGTGCTGAGGCCGAAGAGCTCGAGCATCTCCGTCAGGACGGACACGGCTTCGCCCCGCGGAACCTCGCCCCGGTTCGCGTCCCCCACAAGCTCAAACACCTGGGCCAGAGCCCGGGGGGTGCTGAAGTCATCGGCCAGGGCCTCCCTGAACCTCTCCAGACGGCCCGTGGCGAGAGAGTCCGGGGGTACCTCAACCGAACCTCCCCGCTGTTGTGAGCGCGAGGTACCCCCGGACTCTCCTCCGCCGGAGACCTCTCTGAAGAAGTTCCTCAACCTCTCGACCCTGGCCACCGACTGCTCCATCTCCTCCGGCCCGAACGCGAGCGGCTGCCGGTAGTGCCCGGAGATCAGGTACATCACCACCGCCTCGCGCCCGTAGCGGTCCAGGGCCTCGGAGAGCTGGAAGATGTTGCCCTCCGATTTCGACATCTTCTCGGTGCCGGCCTCGACCATGCCGTTGTGCATCCAGATCCGGGCAAAGGGCCGGCCGGCCGCCTCCGACTGGGCGATCTCGTTCTCGTGGTGGGGGAAGACGAGGTCCGAGCCGCCGCCGTGGATCGCGAACTCTGCGCCAAGCTCCTGCTCGGCCATCACCGAGCACTCGATGTGCCAGGCCGGCCGCCCCGGGCCCCAGGGTGAATCCCACTGCGTGTCCTCGCCGGGCTTGTGCGCTTTCCAGAGGGCGAAGTCGAGCGGATCCTCCTTCAGCGAGGCCGAACCGGCCTCCTCCCCCTGGTCCATGTCCTCGGGGCGACGGTTGGAGAGCTTCCCGTAGCCGTCGAAGCTGCGCACGCGGAAGTAGACGTCCCCCCCGGACTCGTAGGCGTGGCCGGACTCGACCAGCTCGGCGATCAGCGAGACGATGCCGTCGATCGTCGCCGTCGCCAGCGGCTCGGCGTCGGGACGGCCGAGGCCGAGCCGTTCGGTGTCCTCGAAGTAGGCGGCCGTCATCTGCCGGGCGAATTCGTCCGAGGCCTCCCCCGCCCGCTCGGCGGCGGTGTAGATCTTGTCGTTGACGTCGGTGACGTTGACGACGAACTTGACGTCGTAGCCCTCCGCGCGCAGGAAGCGGGCGAAGAGCGAGAAGACGACGTAGGGGCGGGCGTTGCCGATGTGGATGCGGCTGTAGACGGTCGGGCCGCAGGCGTAGATGCCGACCTGACGGTCGGGTTCGAGCGTTTGCGGCTCGCCGCTGAGCGTGTCCCTGACTTTCACCTCGCGCATCGCGAGGCTCAGGTTAAAAGGTCGCTGTCTAAAAAGTCCGGTAGCCGCTGCCGCCGCTCGAGGCGGGCGCCGGCTTGCCGGCGCTGCGCAGCCATGCGGGAGAGGTCTCGTCAGCCGCCGCCAGGGCCTCGCGCTTGGCCTTGCTGGCGGTCGCCTGGACCTCGCTCTCGGTCGCCTCGCGGACCCGCTGCTCGCGCCGCTCCGCCTGCACCCGGATCCGGTCGGACTCGGCCTTCAGCTGCGCCTCGGCCCGCGCCCGCGCCGTCTCTTCGGCGTTGCGCTCGACCCGCTCGACCAGTTGGCGGACGCTCTCCTCGGCCTCGCGGCGGACCTCCTCGGTCCCCTCCATCACCCGCCGCTCGATCTCCTGCTCGAGCCGCACCGCGGTCTCGTGGGACTCGGCGGCGCTCGCTTCGGCTTCGGCGGCGCGCTGCTCGGCGGCGGCGACACGGCGGTCGGCCTCGGCGGCGATCGCCGCCCGCGCCTCCTCGACCTTGGCCTCGATCTCGCGCTCGAGCTCGGCCCGCGCCTGGGCGAGCGTCTGCTCGGCCCCCCGGCGCGCCGCGAGGGCCGCTTTCTCGGCCTCCTCGCGCGCCTTGCCGGTCTGCGCGACGATCTCTTCGCGTTCGGCCTGGGAGCGCTGCTGGAGCTCCTCGAAGGCCTGCTCGGCGCAGTCGCGCGCCTGCTCGGCGCCGCTCACCCGGGCCTCCGCCTGCTTTCGCCTCTCGCGCTCGCTGGCGATCCGCTCGCGCGCCTGCTCGGAGAAGCCTTTGACGGTCTCCAGCGCGCGCTGCTTCAGCTCCTCGCGGACCTTCTCGGTCCGCGCCTCGGCGGCGGCGACACGCTGCTCGCTGACCTTGACCCACTCCAGCGCCTGCTCGGCGACGCCGTGCATCGTCTGCGATGCCTCGCCAACAACTTTCAGCTGCCTAGCCGGATCGCTCATGCAGGGGGAAAAACTACCCGGTCAGGCGGATCTCTGTGCGTCGCGGGCGCGCAGCTCGCGCTTCAGCACCTTGCCGGTCGCGTTGCGCGGCAGCTCGGCGAGGAACTCGACCTCGCGCGGCGCCTTGTAGCTGGCCAGGTTCGCCTTGACGTGGGCGTTGACGTCCTCGGCGCTGAGCTCGACCCCGTCGCGCACGACGACGAAGGCTTTCAGCCGCTGCCCGAACTGCTCGTCCTCGACGCCGATCACCGCCACCTCGAGCACGCCGTCGAGGTCGGCGAGCAGGTCCTCGACCTCGCGCGGGAAGACGTTCTCGCCGCCGGAGACGATCATCTCGTCGTCGCGGCCGTCGATGAAGAGCCGACCGGCCTCGTCGAAGTGGCCGACGTCGCCGCTGGAGAGCAGCCCCTCGATCACTTCCTTGCCGCCGCCGCCGGTGTAGCCCTCGAACGACATTTCGTTGCCGACGAAGATGCGGCCGACCTCGCCCTGGCGCACCTCGCGGCCGGACTCGTCGAAGAGCTTGACCTTCGTCCCCCGCGGCGGCTTGCCGGCGGTCCCGGGCGCGGCGCGCAGGTCCGCCGGGGTGGCGATCGTCGCGTAGGCGACCTCGGTCGAGCCGTAGAGGTTGTAGACGGTGTCGCCGAAGCGGTCCATCCAGGCGATCGCCAGCTCGCCGGGCAGCGCCGAGCCCGAGAGCGAGGTGATCCGCAGTGAGGAGAGGTCGTAGGAACGCAGCGTCTCGTCGGGCAGCTCGAGGATGCGCTGGACCATCACCGGCACCGCCGCCAGCACGTCGGCGCGGTGGCGCTGCACGGCGCGCAGGGTCTGCTCGGGGTCGAAGCGCCGCCGCAGGACCATCGTCGAGGCGGTCGGCAGGCTCATCACGAAGTGGAAGAAGCCCCAGGAGTGAAACAGCGGCGCCGCGATCATCATCGTCATCCCGCTGCGGAAGGGGATCTTGTCGATCAGGGAGGCGACCGTGAAGAGGCCGTCGGGGCTCGAGCGCTGGGCGCCCTTCGGCGTGCCGGTCGTGCCCGAGGTGAGGATGATGAAGCGCGGCTTCTCCGGCGGCGGCTTCAGGTCGCGGTCGTCGCTGGCGGCGATCAGCTGCTCCAGGGTCAGCTCGGCGTCGGCGCCGCCGTCGTCGGTCCAGGCGACGATCCGGTGGATGCCGTCGTCGACGCCGTCGAGCAGGCCGGCGAACTCTTCGTCGTAGATCAGCGCCTTCGGCGCCTCGCGCCGAGTCACCTCGACCAGCTGCGGGCCGGCGAACATCGTGTTCAGGTACAGCGCGCTGGCGCCGAGCTTGGCCGCGGCGAGGGTCGCCTCGAGGAAGCCGCGGTGGTTGCGGCACATGATCCCGACCCCGTCGCCGTAGCCGATCCCGAGCCCGGCCAGCGAGCGGGCCAGCCCGTTGGAGCGGCGGTGCAGCCGCTCCCAGGTGAGCGAGCCGCGTTCGTCGATGACGGCGATCTCGTGCGGGTGGTGGATCGCGGCGGTGGTGACGCCGGTCGCCGGCGAGGCGCCCCAGCGCAGGAAGGCGGAGCCGATCCGCAGCGCCTTGTCGGGCCGCATCGCGCCGAGCACGCCGGCCTCGCGCAGCACCTTGGCCTCGAAGGCCGAGTCAGCCAGCGAGGCTTTCAGGCTGGTCAGGTTCGGGCTTGAATTCGCCATCGATCGGTGAAGACTATTCGCTCTCCAGCATCGCGACCGCAATGCAGGCGATTCCCTCGCCGCGGCCGACCCAACCCATCCCCTCGTTGCTCGTCGCCTTGACCGAGACCCGGGCGCCCGTCGCTTCGGCCAGGATCCGTTCCATCTCCGCCTTGTAGGGCCCGAGGCGCGGCTGCTCGCAGATCAGCGTCGCGTCGACGTTGACGACGGCGGCGGGGAGGGTCCCGATCACCGTCCGCAGCATGTCGATCGAGTCGGCGTTGCGCCAGCGCTCGTCGTCGTCGGGGAACATCGTGCCGATGTCGCCCTCGTTGGCGGCGCCGAGCAGGGCGTCGATCACCGCGTGGGTGAGGACATCGGCGTCGGAATGACCCTCGAGCCCCTGCTCGTGCTCGATCTCGACGCCGCCCAGGATTAGCGGCCGGCCGGCGGCGAAGCGGTGGCTGTCGTATCCGATCCCGACCATCTGGATGATTGTCCTCCCCCCGTGCCCCGGCGTCTACCCGACGCGGCTGCCGAGCGGCGCCAGCGTCCGCTGCCGGCCCTCGAAGACGCAGATCTCACCGACGCCGAGGTCGTCGAGGAACTCGATCGCCCGCTCGTAGCCGAAGCCGACCTGCTCGGGCAGGTGGGCGTCGGAGGAGAGGGCGAAGACGGCGCCGGCCTCGACGCACATCTCGGCGAACTCCCGCGCCGGGTAGATCTCGCCGACCGGCTTGCGCAGGCCCGCGGTCGAGACCTCGACCGCGATCCCGCTCTCGGCGATCGCTTCGACCGCCGGCTCGTAGAAGGCGCGCAGGTCGCGCTCGGGCAGCGGCCGCGCGCGGCCCCAGACCTTGACCAGGTCGGGGTGGGCGAGGATGTCGTAGAGCCCGGAGTGGGCACAGGCGGCGAGCGCCTCGAAGTAACGGCGCCAGATCTCGTCGGCGTCGCCGTCGCCCTCCCAGACGTCGAAGCCGTCGTGGTCGACGGCGGCGTCGCCCTCGCCGATGAAGTGGACAGAGCCAACCACGTAATCGAACTCGCGGGCGCCGAGCAGCGCCGCGATCCGCTCCTCGGCGCCGGGCACGTAGTCGCACTCGATGCCCAGCCGCAGCGGCGTCGAGCGCACGAACTCGCAGTACTCGTCGATGTCGTCGCGGGCGTTTTCGATCCAGAGCGGGTGGCTCCAGACGTCGAGCGCCTGGCGGAAGCGGTAGACGTGCTCGGAGACGCCGAGCTCCTCGATCCCGACCGCGGCGGCGGCCTCGAGGTAGCGGTCGACGTTGGCGGCGTTGAAGAAGGCCTCGGCGGAGGTGTCGGCCTCGTCCGGCCGCAGGTGGAGGTGGTAGTCGGTGAGCATGCTCTGAGCCTAGGACAACGCGCTCGCCGACGACCGGCTGGCCCGGGCCAGATCCCTCCCCACCTAGACTCCGCCGCCGATGGCGCGCCAGCTGCTGATCCTCGCCCTCGCCTTCGCCGGCGGCACCCTCCTCGCCCTGGCGCTGGGAGCGAAGAACCTCGGCACCGCCTTCGGCGTCGGCCAGCTCGTCTTCGCCGCCACCCTGGTCTGGGTCCTGCTCAGCGACCGCGGTCGCTGAGCAGCAGCTCGGCGACGCGCAGGTCGAGCGGCGTCGTCACCTTGATGTTGGGCGCCTCGCAACGGTGGATGAGGACGATGCCGCCTTTCGACTCGACCAGCATCGCCTCATCGGTGGCAGCGTCCCGCGTCGCCTCGTCGACCGCCAGCGCCTCGCGCAGCGCAGCCGTCCTGAACACCTGCGGCGTCTGCGCCCCCCAGAGCTCGCTGCGGTCCAGCGTCTCACCGGCGACGAGTCCTGCATTCGCCCCGTATTTCGTGGTCAATGTCGAACTCGATCCGGCCCGCGGCGCCGCGCGCTTGATCGTGTCGGTCACGGGGGCCGCAGCGATCACGCCGGCGGCCTCGGGGTCGGCCACGAGGTCGGCGACGAGGGCCTCGACCAAGGCAACGGTCAAGAGTGGCCGCGCCGCATCGTGGATCGCGACCAGTTCGGTGCCGACCGCGGCCAGGGCGTTGGACACCGACTCGGCGCGGGTCTTGCCGCCGGCGACGACGCCGACGTCGCCGTGCGCGGCGACGAGCTCGCCGACGTGCCCGGCCGGCGCCGCGACGACGATCGAGTGGACCGCCGCGCAGGCGCGGAAGGCGTCCAGCGACCAGTCGAGCATCGGCCGCCCGGCGAGCGGCACGAATGCCTTCGGGCCGCCGGCTCCGAGGCGCTCCCCGGAGCCAGCGGCCGCGATGACTGCGGTTACCGCCGCGGTGCTACGCCGTGGTGGCGAAGCGCTCCTCCAGCAGCCCGTCCAGGTACTCCTCCGCGCCCTCCTCGTCCTTGTCGAGCGCGTACATGAACTCCGAAGCGAGGATCTTCTTCGCCCGGGTGTACATCTGCTTCTCGCCCGTGGAGAGACCCTTCTCCATCTCGCGGATGGCCAGGTTGCGGACGACCTCGGCCAGCTCGAAAACGTCGCCGGTCTTGATCTTCTCGCGGTTGTACTTGAAACGCCGATTCCAGTTTTTCGGCATCTCCGACACGTCATCGGTGAGGACGGCTGTGACCTTTTTGATTTCCTCCTCGTCGATCACGCGTCGCAGCCCGGCCTTGCCGGCGTTTTCCGTCGGGACCATGACCGTGAGTTCGTTGTGCAGGATCTTGATCGTGAGGTACTCACGCTCGCTGCCCATCAGCTCACGGGTCTCTTTGGTCATCACCAGGCCCGCGCCATGGTGCGGATAGACGACCTTGTCACCCTCCTCGAAGTCACAGACGTAAACGACGTCCTCCTCGAAGACCTCTTCCACGGTCGCCTCATCTAGCTCGGAAATCGGTGGCTCCTTTCGTCTCTTTCGACGGCGCCTGTCGCCGTCAACTCTGTAAGTACCGGTCGACCAGCTCGACCTCCTGGAGCCGGCGCAGGCCCTCGCGGATGTCCTTGGCCCGGGTGGGGCCGACTCCGTCGATGGCGGCGAGGTCGGCATCGGAGGTCGCCAGGACCTCCTCCAACCCGCCCAGCTCGTGGGTGATCTTCTGGACGACAAGCTTGGGGATCCTCGGCACCCGGCCCAGCACGCGGTAACCGCGCGGGGCGACGGGGAAGTCGAGCGTGTTGAGCTTGCGGTCGTAGCCGAGCAGCTCGGCGAGACGACCGAAGTCGAGGACGTCCTGGTGCGGCATCCGGCCCAGCGCCTGCAGCACGGTCGCCAGGTTCTCCTCGGAGTCTTCGACGCTGTAGTCGCGGATCAGAGCCGACTTGTCGGCGGCGACGCCGACCATCGTCTCCTCCAGCTGCATCTCGATCAGGCGGCCCTCGGTGCCGAGCTCGACGATGTAGCGCTCGACCTCGACCGCCATCCGCGTCACCAGCTCGGCCCGCTGCAGGACGGCGAGCGCGTCGTGGAGGACGCCGCCGCCCTCGAACTCGAGCACGGTCAGTCGCGCCGAGACCTGGTCGAGCCGCTCGCGGTACTTCTCGAGCGTCGCCAGGCCCTGGTTCGCCTTGGCGAGCACGGCGGGGATGTCCTGGAGGATGTACTTGGCCCCCTCGACGTAGAGCGAGACGACGTCGCGCCGCTGGGAGATCGCGATCACCAGGGCGGTCGTCTGTTTGGAGACGCGCTCGGCGGTGCGGTGGCGGGTGCCGGTCTCCGAGGAGAGGATCGTCGGATCCGGCATCAGCTGCACGTTGGCCCAGGCGATCGTGGTCGCCTCGCCGTTGAGCACGATGGCGCCGTCCATCTTCGCCACCTGGTACAGCATCGCCGGCGTGTAGTCGATGTCGAGCTTGATGCCGCCGGAGAGCAGATGGGAGATGTCGTCGAGATCGCCGACGACGATCAGGCCCCCCGTCCGCGAGTGGACGATGTTGTCTATCCCCTCCCGCAGGGCACCACCGGGCGCGACCACGTCGAGGGCTCTCAGTAGGCGGGGATCTTGGCGTTCTGAAAGCTCGTGAAGCGCATCCCCGGACAGTGAAGGCATCACCTAAGAGGATGGCAAAAAGCGCTTTGGAATGCGGTCTGGCGATTCCTGAGTGGACAGGTCGGGATAGGCTTTGTCAAGCGCCGAGGTGAAAGCGCCGGTGGTGCTGATGGTGGCGCAACTCGCCTGGAGGCGGTTCGCCGGCGACGGCGGGGTCGGGACCCTCGACGGCGGGGTCGCGGACGAAGGCCCAGGTGAGGACGACGCCGATCGCGCAGAGGACGACGACGACCCAGGTCGAGCCGGCGACGGCGTCGGCGAAGGAGCTGCCGTCGCCGAGCAGGGCGTGGAAGGCAGCGCCGGTGGCGGCGAGGGCGACGGCGCCGGCCAGCACCCGGTCCATCGCCAGCACGCCGGAGGCGATCCCCACCTTCTCACCCGGCATCGCCGCCATCGCCGCGGTCGACATCGGCGCGTAGACGAAGCCCAGCGCGAGGCCGAAGAGGAGGTAGCCGGCGAGCAGCAGGCCGTACGGGCTGGAGGCGTCGATCCGGGTGAGGACGAGGAGGCCGGCGAGACCCAGCCCCATTCCCGTCGTCATCAGCCGGCGGGCGCCGAAGCGGGCGATCAGGCGACCCGAGAAGGGCGAGACGAAGACCATCGGCACCGTCACCGGCAGGATCATCAGGCCGCTGAGGATCGGCGAATGGCCGCGCACGTCCTGCAGGTACTGCGGCTGGAAGAACATCACCGCCCAGTAGGAGCCGACGAGGGCGAAGGCAGCGGCGCTGGCGCCGAAGTAGGGCCCGTTGCGAAACAGTGCGAATTCGACGATCGGCTGCCGCACGCGGTGCTCGATCAGCCAGAAGGCGGCCATCGCCGCGACGCCGATCAGAGCGAGGGCGGCGATCGCGCCGGCGCTCCAGGCGCGCGACTGGATCAGCGCCAGGACGATCGCGGTGAGCCCGACGCTGAGCGCTGCCAGGCCGCTCCAGTCAACCCGGTGGCCGGCCCCCGGGTCGGTCGACTCCGGCGCCGCCCAGGCCATGATCACCACCCCGAGCAACGCAATCGGCAGATTCATCCAGAAGATCACGCGCCAATCGAGTTCGATCAGGAGGCCGCCGGCCAGCGGCCCGATCGCCAGCGCGACAGCCGAGACCGCGGCCCAGATCCCAAGCGCCCGCGGCTGCTCCTCGGGCGGGAAGACGTTGACGACGATCGCCAGCGAGAGCGGCAGCATCGCCGCCGCCCCGGCCCCCTGCACGACCCGCCCCGCGATCAGCGCCACTTGGTCCCCAGCAGCGCCGGAGAGAACCGAGCCGGCGGCGAACAGCACGGTGCCGATCAGGAAGACGCGCTTGCGCCCGAACATGTCCCCCAGCCGCCCGGCGGTCACGACCAGCACCGCGATCGTCAGCAGGTACCCGTTCATCACCCACTGCAGCCCCTCGGCACTGGCCCCGACGTCGTGCCGGATTTCGGTCAGCGCCAGAGCGACGACCGTTGAATCGAGCATCAACAAGAAGAGGCCGCAGCAAGACCCGGCCAGCGTCCACCACTTGCGCGACATGCGCGGAACCTAACGGCGGCCCGGGACGACCCGGGGTAGTCGCTCAAGAAATCGAGTCCTGCATTTACCACGTATAGCGGGGCAAATGCAGGACTCGATCCGATCAGACCCTCGCGGAACCCACCCCTGCGCGGCGTCTTTGTCAGTGAGTTGCGACGAGGTCGCGAGCGGGGTCGATGCCCCAGCGGGCGCCGACGGCGGCCAGGTCCTCGTTCAGCGGCCAGGCGTCGGGGCGCTCATCGCCTTCGAATTCGGGGGTGCCGCCCTTGAGGGCCATGCAGTTGGCGTTGTCGCCGATCGCGCGGATCGCGGCGACGTCGTCCTCGGAGAGGCGGATCTCGGCGGGGAGGGCGGCGAGCTCGGCGCGCTTGTCCTCGATCGGGCGGGCGTCGGGACCCTGCTCCTGGATCAGGGTCGGAGCGACGCAGGCGACCGCCGGGTGAGCCAGGTTCCACTGGCAGGCGAGCTGGATCGGGGTCAGGTCGGCACCCTCGGCGTAGGGCATCACCCGCCCCAGCTTCTCCAGCCCGGCCTCGATCCAGCCGGCGGGACGGAAGGAGCGGTGGTCGGTGCGCCCGAGCTCCATCCCGGGGCGCATGTCGCCCCAGAAGATGCCGCCGAAGTCGACGACGCGGGTCAGCACCTGCACCCTGTGCCGCTCGGCGGCGTCGAGGCAGAGCTCGCCGGGCCAGGGCTCGAACGGGTTGAGGATCACCATCGCCCAGTCGATCCGGTCGCCGAAGCGCTCCAGGCAGGAGATGACGTCGAGGGTGAAGCCGTTGGCGGGTCCCGGCGCGACGCCGATCTTCGCCGCCAGGCCGGCCTCGCGCAGCGCCGCCATCCCGTCCCAGACCGCCTCGCTGGTGTAGCCGGTGCGATCGGGGTTGTGGAGCAGGAGGAGGTCGAAGCTGTCGATCCCGGCCCGCTCGAGGCTGCGCTCGGTCGCCATCCGCAGGTAGCTCGCGTACTGGTCGGGGCCGCGCAGTCGCGCGTCGGTGAAGCGCGGGAAGCCCTTCGGCCCGTCCCGCTCGCCCTCGTAGAAATCGTGGCCGACGGCGCCGATCGCGCAGTAGCTCTCGCGCGAGGAGCCGGCGAGGGCGCGCCCGAGGACGCGGTCGGCCTCGCCCTGGCCGTAGGCGTCGGCGGTGAGGACCGTGTCGATCCCCTCGCCTGGCGCCAGCAGGGCCACCAGCCGCTCCTCGTCGATCGCTTCGCCGAAGTGGAGGAAGCGGCCGCCGCTCCAGGTGCCGATCGCGCTGCGGCCGGGGTCCCTCATTCGCCTAGACCTGGATCAGGCGTCGCCGTCGGCGCTGGGCGCGTGCCCGTCGCCGTCGCCACCGTGATCGTCGTCGCTGCTCTTCTTGGCGCCGACGCCGACCTTCTCGGGCTCCGGCTTCGCCGGTTTCTTCGGCGGTTTGCGCGGGGCGATGATCTTCAGGCTCAGCGGCCGGTCTTCCTCGTCGCCCGAGGGGTCGCGCTCGACCATCACGGTCGAGCCCGGCGTCATCTGGCCCTGGCGCAGGACTTCGTCGGCGAGCGGGTCCTCGATGTAGCGCTGGATCGCGCGCCGCAGCGGGCGGGCGCCCATCGACGGGTCCCAGCCTTTCTCGACCAGGATGTCCTTTGCATCCTCGGCCAGCTCGAGCTGCAGTTCGTGCTCGGCGACCTGGACGCGGACCCGGGCGATCATCAGGTCGATGATCTCCTTGACCTCGTCCTTGGAGAGCTTGTGGAAGACGATGACCTCGTCGATCCGGTTGAGGAACTCGGGCCGGAAGACTTTTTTCAGGTCGCCCATGATCCGGTGCTTCATGTCGTCGTAGGACATGCCGGTCTCGTCGGAGACGGTGAACCCGATCGAGGTGTTTTTCGAGATCTCCGAGGCGCCGATGTTCGAGGTCATGATCACGATCGCGTTGCGGAAGTCGACCGTGCGGCCCTGGGCGTCGGTGAGGCGCCCGTCCTCGAGGATCTGCAGGAGGATGTTGAAGACGTCCGGGTGCGCCTTCTCAATCTCGTCGAGCAGCAGCACCGAGTACGGCTTGCGGCGCACGGCCTCGGTCAGCTGGCCGCCCTCGTCGTAGCCGATGTAGCCCGGGGGCGAGCCGACC
>JBEHWY010000109.1:0-12392 GCA_048498975.1 Actinomycetota bacterium
CATACGCGATCCTGTGCTCGATCGCCCGCGACCTCAGTTGCTGGGTCAATGTCGGAAGCGCGCCTCACTCTCCCCCCGCCCCCTCTGAACGCTCGATTTCACGGGGAGGAGGCGGCGCTCGGTGGGAGAAAGCGGCGCCAATGATCTCGGTTTCCAGGACCTTGATGAAGTCCGAGCCGGAGCTGGCGGAGCTGATCGCGACCGTCGAGGGTGTCGAGGTGACGATGGCCGAGAAGGGCTTCGGGACCAAGGTGGAGATCCGCGCCAGCGACGAAAGCGGCCTTGCCGAGGCCGACCTCGAAGCCGTCCTGGACAGGCTCGCCGAACCGCAGCGGCGCCCCTTCAGCTGATCCAAGCCGAGATGAGCTTGCAGTGTCGGCCAGGTCAAGGCGGTCAACATCGCGGGCGAAGCGGTGACCAACCCGAAAATCAAGAACCTCGCCGTGACCAACCCGAAGCTGGGCAAGGAATCGGTCACCGAAGGCAAGATCAAGAAGCTCGCCGTCACCAACCCGAAGCTCGGTAAGGAAGCGGTGACCGAAGCGAAGATCAAGAAGGAAGCGGTCGGCCGCAACAAGATCGCGTACGAAGCGATCGACTCCTCGAAAATCTCCGCCAGCCTCTACGCGCAGCTGGTCCGCAACGTCAGCTACGTCAACACCAGCTCGATCACCAACACGGAAGCGAACAAGACGGCGACTGCGGAATGCCCCTCGGGCAAGCAGGCGATCGCCGGCGGCGTCCGGCTCGAAGGCGAACTCAAAGAAGTCGCCACGACGGCGTCTTACCCCTACTACAACGGGTCCGCGCGGACCGGATGGGTCGGGATCGCTCACGAGAGTGGCGCCGGCCCCTACGGCGACTGGTCGATCGTCGTCTTCGCGGTCTGCGCGGAACTCTAGGCCCAGTTCCCGCATTCTCAGGCTGTGCGAAGGCCCGCTCCGGCGGGCCTTTCGCTTGCCTGAGGGCGCCGAAAACGCGGCGTAAATAGACTCCCGCGCCGATGAGAGAGAAGAACCCGATCACCCACGAGGAGAAGCTCGCCTACCTGCGCGAACTGCGCGAGGAGGCGATCCACGCCGGCTCTGATGAGGCGGTCGAGAAGCAGCACGCGAAGGGCAAGATGACCGCCCGCGAGCGGATCGAGAAGCTGCTCGACCCCGGCTCCTTCGAGGAGCTCGACACCTTCGTCCGCCACCGGACCTACGACTTCGAGATGCAGAAAAAACGGCCCTGGGGCGACGCCGTCGTCACCGGCCACGGCACGATCGACGGGCGCACGGTCTTCGTCTTCTCCCAGGACTTCACGGTGTTCGGGGGCAGCCTCGGCGAGGTGATGGCGGAGAAGATGTGCAAGGTGATGGACCTCGCCGCCCAGGTCGGGGCGCCGGTGATCGGGATCAACGACTCCGGCGGCGCCCGGATCCAGGAGGGCGTCGTCTCGCTCGGCGCCTACGGCGACGTCTTCGTCCGCAACGTGATGTGCTCGGGCGTGATCCCGCAGATCAGCCTGATCATGGGCCCCTGCGCCGGCGGCGCCGTCTACTCGCCGGCGATGACCGACTTCATCTTCATGGTCAAAGAGACCTCGCACATGTTCATCACCGGGCCGGAAGTGATCAAAACCGTGACCGGCGAGGAAGTCGAGTTCGAGGAGCTGGGCGGGGCGATGAGCCACAACACGAAGTCGGGCGTCGCCCACTTCGCCTCCGAGGACGAGGAGAGCTGCCTCGAGGACGTCCGCTACCTGCTCGGCTTCCTGCCCTCGAACAACCTCGAGGCGCCGCCGCGCTACGAGCCGAGCGACGACCCCGAGCGCGAAGACGAGGAGCTCGACACGCTCGTCCCCGACGACCCCTCCAAGCCCTACGACATGCGCCAGGTGATCGCCCGCATCGTCGACGACGAGGAGTTCTTCGAGGTCCACGAGCACTTCGCCAAGAACATCGTCTGCGGCTTCGCCCGCCTCGACGGCTATCCGGTCGGCGTCGTCGGCAACCAGCCCGCCTTCCTCGCCGGCGTGCTCGACATCGAGGCATCCGAGAAGGCGGCCCGCTTCGTCCGCACCTGCGATTGCTACAACGTCCCGATCCTCACCTTCACCGACGTGCCGGGCTTCCTGCCGGGCACCGACCAGGAGTGGAACGGGATCATCCGCCACGGCGCCAAGCTGCTCTACGCCTTCACCGAGGCGACCGTGCCGAAGCTCACCGTCGTCACCCGCAAGGCCTACGGCGGCGCCTATGACGTGATGAACTCCAAGCACATGCTGGCCGACTACAACGTCGCCTGGCCGACGGCGGAGGTCGCGGTGATGGGCCCCGAGGGCGCCGTCAACATCATCTACCGCAAAGACATCGCCACCTCGCCGACCCCCGACGAGCGGCGCCAGAAGCTGATCGACGACTACAAAGCCCACTTCGCCAACCCCTACTCGGCGGCGGAGCGCGGCTACATCGACGACGTGATCGAGCCGCGCCAGACGCGGCCGAAGCTGATCAAAGCGCTGCGCATGCTGCAGTCCAAGCGCGTCGCGCAGCCGAAGCGCAAGCACGGCAACATCCCGCTCTAGCGCCGCAGCGGAGGTACTCGTGCCGGGTTCGTTACCGAACCCGCGTGTTCTTGTGATCGCCGCGGCTCTGTTGCAGACTTTCCGAAACACTCGGAAGGACTCAAGCAGTGGACGGCACGCCCGCGGGGGGCGAGAAGGCGGCGCAGATCTTCATCAGCTACCGGCGGGACGACGCTTCGGGGTGGGCCGGGAGGCTGTACGACCGGCTGGGGGCGCACTTCGGGGCCGAGAACGTCTTCTTCGACGAAGCCAGCATCGAGCCCGGCACCAAGTGGCTGGCGAGCCTTCGCGCGGGCAGCTCAGGGTGCGCGATCTTCCTCGCCCTGATCGGGCCGAAGTGGGCCGCGATCATGGCCGAGCGCGCCGGCGGGCAAGAGGAGGACCAGGTGCGGGCCGAGGTGGAAGCGGCGCTGCGCAGCGACTCCTCCGTGCGCGAGGTGATTCCCGCCCTGATCCTCGACGCCTCGATGCCCTCCGCGCGCGACCTGGAGAGGCTTGGCCTGGTGCGGCAGCTGTTGAACCGGCAGGCGATCGAGCTGCGCCCCTCGCGCTGGGAGGAGGACGTGAAGGCGCTGATCGAGCGGATCGAGGAGATCGCCGCGGCGCCGCCCGAGCCCGAGCCACTGCCCGAGCCGGCGCCCGAGCCCGAGCCGCCGCTGGGCTCGGCGCCGAGTGGGACGGCCGGCGTCGCGGTGCCACCGCCTGGTCAAGACCACTACGACGCGCTGGTGCGGACTCTGCTCGAGGGCCGCTCGCTCGTCGTCCCCTTCGTCGGCCCGGAAGCGAACTCGAGCGACCGCAGCGAGCCCTGGCGCGACCCGGACTCCGGCTTCTCGCCTGACGACGGCGAGCTGGCCGCCTTCCTCGCCGCGATGCTCGATCCCGCGCCGGACGCCCCGGAGCTGGCCAAGGTCTCCCAGAGCGTGCTGCTCGAAATCGGTGAACTGGACCTCTATCTCGCCCTGCGCGAGGCGCTGCCCAGCACCTGCCCGCCGAGCTCGGTCCACCGCTTCCTCGCCGCCTACCCGAGGACGATGGCGAAGCTGGGCTTCCCCGACCGCTACCAGCTGATCGTCACCACCAACTACGACGACGCGCTGGAGCGAGCCTTCGACGAGGCCGAAGAGCCCTACGACCTCGCGGTCTACGTCCGCGACCGCAACGGCGGGCGTTTCGTCCACGTCCCCTTCGACGGCGAGCCGCAGCTGATCGGCGACGCCAACAGCTACACCGGCTTCCCCGTCGACGTCCTCGCCTTGCGGGTCGAACGGACGGTGATCATGAAGGTCCACGGCGCCGTCGAGAGCCGTCGCGGGCCCGGCCTCTGGCGCGACAACTACGTCATCACCGAGGACGACTACATCGACTACATGCGCGGCGGCGCCGTCGAGCAGATCGTGCCGAACGAGCTGCTCAGCAGCTTGCGCGACTACAGCCACTACCTCTTCCTCGGCCACTCGATGCACAACTGGAGCCTGCGGGTCTTCCTCAAGCGGATCTTCGGCGAGCAGCAGAAGCCGCGCGGCTCCTCCTGGGCGATCCAGCGCAATCCGAGCCCGCTCGACCAGAGCTTCTGGGAGTCGATCGACGTCGGCGTCTGCGCGGCTTCGCTCGACGCCTACGTCAACGAGCTGGACGAGCACCTCGCCCGGGCGGCCGCCGCGCGGGCGAAGGCCGAGCCTTGACCGAGCTGGCCCCAGCGGCGACGACGGTGCCGGTCGAGGACCCCTACGTCGGGCTCGCCAACTTCACCGAGGCCGATGCCCGTTGGTTCTTCGGCCGCGAGTCCGAGTCGGCGGTGATCATCGGCAACCTGCGGGGGGCGCGGCTGACCCTGCTCTACGCCGAGAGCGGCGTCGGCAAGAGCTCCGTGCTGCGCGCCGGCGTCGTCGCCAGCCTGCGCGAACACGGCGAGCGCGACGTCGAGGCCTGCGGCGCGCCGCGGCTGCTGCCGGTGATGTTCAGCTCCTGGAGCGAGGCGCCGATCGCGGCCCTGATCGATGCGGTCGCCGCCGCCGCGGCGCCCTACTGGCCGGGCGGCGCCGCTCCGCAGCTCCCCGAGAACGACCTCGAGGCGGCCCTGGTCGCCGTCACCGGCGAGCTCGAGACGACGCCGCTGCTGATTCTCGACCAGTTCGAGGAGTACTTCCTCTATCCCGAGCAGCTGCCCGAGGACGAGCAGGTCGCCGCGCAGATCGCGCGCTGCGTCAACCGGCCGGAGCTGCGGGCCAACCTCCTGATCTCGATCCGCGAGGATGCCTACGCCCACGTCGGCGACCTCTTCCGCGGCAAGATCGCCAACGTCTACGGCAACTTCCTCCACCTCGACTTCCTCGAGCGCGAGGGCGCGCGGGAAGCGATCGAAGGGCCGGTGCGGCGCCTCAACGAGCTGCACCCCGACGCCGAGCCGTTCGCGGTCGAGCCGGCGCTGGTCGAGGCCGTGTTGGACCAGGTCGGCCACGAGGAGGAGGGGGAGGGGGAGACGGGCAAGGTCGAGACGACCTATCTGCAGCTGGTGATGCGGCGGCTGTGGGAGGTCGAGACCGGAGCAGGGTCGCGGCTGCTGCGGCTGCGGACGCTGGAAGAGCTCGGCGGCACGCAGGCGATCATCGGCACCCACCTGGACCGGGCGATGGACGACCCGGTCGAGGAGGGCGGGGAGGGGCTGAGCCACGAGCAGCGGCTGCTGGCGGCGGCGGTCTTCCACTTCCTCGTCACCAGCGGCGGCACCAAGATCGCGCTCAGCGCCCGGGATCTCGCCGACCTGGCGGAGATCCCGAAGGCCGACCTGGAACCGGTCCTGCGCCACCTCTCCTCGCCGAAGCTCCACATCCTGCGGCCGATCGCGCCGCGCGAGGGCCGCGGCGAACCGCTCTACGAGATCTTCCACGACGCCCTGGCGGGTCCGATCGTCAAATGGCGGCGGGGCGTCGAAGAGCTCGAGCGCGGGGCGCGCCTGCGTCGCGAGCGGGAGGAAAAGGAACGGGCGCAGCGGGAGGCGGAGGAGGCCGAGGCGCGGGCGGCGAGCGAGCGCAAGCGCAAGCGGATCGCGCTGGTGGCGCTGGGCGTCGCGGTGGCTGCGCTGGTGATCGGCGCTCTCGTCTTCGCGGTCACCCAGGCCAACGTCGCCGACGAACGCAAGGCGGCGACCGAGTCGGTCGAGGTCGCGCAGCGGTTGTTCTCGCTCTCCACCTCGCCGACCTTCGGCCCCAGCGCCTCGGCGCTGGCGGCGCTCGAAGCGCACCGGCTCTCGCCGACCTTCGAGGCGCGCAGCGCGACCCTGGGTCCGCTGCAGCTGAACCCGGCGCTGCCGACGATCGCGGTCGGCCACACGCGATCCAGCAACGCAGTCGCCTTCTGGCCGAACTCCAAGTGGCTTGCCTCCGGTGGCAGCGACGGCACCGTGCGGTTCTGGGACCTCCGGGGCAAGCAGCTCGGGAAGGCGCTGATCTCCTCAGGGGAGAGAATCGACGGCGTTGCCGTCGGCGGCACCTCCGGGCGGTGGTTGCTTGCGGTGGGATACGTCGGCGGACCGGTGCGGTTGTGGCGGCTCGAGGATCCCTGGCACCCGGTCGAACTGGACGCCCTACCGGTGCCGACGGGGATCTACCGGGCGCTCGTCTTCGACCCCCGGGACCCGAGCATCGTCGCGGTGGGAAGCGAGGAAGGCTCCCTGACGATCTGGGACCTCGCCGATCCGAGCAATCCGCGCCGGTTGGGAGCGAAGCATCTCCCCGGGAGCGTCTTCGGGCTCGCCTACAGCCGCGACGGGCGCTGGTTGTTCGCCGCCACCGAAGGAGGGGGACGGCTCGCCTGGCCGGTGTCGGCCGCCGGCTTCGGCGATGGGGCGCCGCGCACGTTTGGCTCGGCGCCGGCCTACGCGGTGGCCACCGCGGCGAACGGCGACTTCGCCTTCGGCGGTCGGCGCGAGATCGAGATCCGCGACGCGGTCGGCCGCCAGCTCCAGCGCCTGGCGCTGCCTTCGGCGACGATGGGGCTGGCCTTCGCCGAAGGGGGAGCGGTCCTTGCCGCCGCCGCCCGTGACTCGACCGTCACCACCTGGGACGTCGGCAAGGGGAGGCCGCTGGGCCCGCCGCGGATCGAGGGGCGCGCGCCGGTCACCAGCCTTGCCGTGAGCCCCGACGGAAAGACCCTCGCCAGTACGGGCAAAGACAAGCTGGTCAAGCTCTGGGATGCCGACCCGCGCCCCACCCTGGCGATGACGGTCGGCGGCCTGGACCCCGCCGAATCGAGCCTCGAACCAGAGCCCGGCTTCTTCGCGCTGGCGGTCTCGGGAAACCAGGTGGCGAGCGCTGCGGGTGCCGCCGGGACCTCGATCTGGGGTCTCGCGGGCCTGCCCCCTCCGCCGCTGGCATCGCA
The DNA here is from genome assembly GCA_048498975.1 of Actinomycetota bacterium. Lineage (GTDB taxonomy): Bacteria > Actinomycetota > Thermoleophilia > Solirubrobacterales > 70-9 > VAYN01. Next base: position 6,953 of record JBEHWY010000109.1, read on the forward strand.
TCCCCTGTTCACGATCCCGGGTAGGAGCTACGCGGTCGCCTTCCACGGCGACCTGCTCGCCGTCGGCCGTCGCAACTCGTTCGTCCTGATGAACGTGGGGGCAGGCTGCGAAACGATGCCCTATGAGCCCTGTCAGGTCTCTCCGCCCGCGCGCAATCGCTCGACGAGACCGGTTGTAGGTCTGGCGATCTCCGAATACGACGGACGCCTGGTGCTCGCCTCGACCGGGTTCCGCCATGGCAGGGCCGTCGTCGACCTCTGGGACATCACCCGCACGGCCCAGACGGGGAGGATCAGGCACCTCTCGGCGCGTCCCAGCCGGGTCCCGGGGATCATCTTCCACAAGGTGGCGCTGGGCCCGCCGGGAACGCCGCTGCTCGCGGTCGCGGCATCTGACGGCAAGACGCGGGTCTGGGACGTGAGCGACCTGCGGTCTCCGCGCGGGATCACCTTCGCCAACGCCTACGGCAACGAAGACCAGGAAAGCGAGGCGATCGCCTTCTCGCCGGACGGGTCACTGCTCGCCTCCGGCGGCGCTGACCAGCAGGTCGCGCTCTGGGAAGTGACCGACGGCGACGAAGGCTACGAGGTGCGGTCGACCTTCAGCAACCTGTACCAGTCGCAGACGATCTTGTCGATCACCTTCAGTCCCGACGGCGAAACCCTCGCCGTCGGCGACGGGACCGGCAGCATCTGTCTCTATGAGGTCACCACGCTCCAGCAGATCGGTGGCTGCCTGCCCGGGCATCTGCTCGGTGAGGGGCGCTCGGGGGTGACGGCGCTCGCCTTCACCCCAGGCGACAGCGACCACTCTCACCTGGTCAGTGCCGGGTTCGGGCAGCCGATCACGATCTGGGACCCGATCCTCTGGGACCGTGGCAAGGATGCCGGCACCGAAGACGAGATGAGGCACGACGTCTGCGCGATGTCCGGGCGCAGCCTCACCGAAAAGGAGTGGAACGCAATCTTTGAAACTGTGCCGGCGGTCGGCGGCTACCGCGAAACCTGCGCCCAGTAGATCGTGCCGCAGCCCCTCATGGCATCGCCGTGACCTCGGCGATCTCGGCTGGGCCGCCGGCTTTGCGGCCGGTGAGGCCGCCCTCCTCGCTGGAGAGGCGATGGGCGATGTAGACGGGGATGATCGAGAGCAGGATCAGGATCACGGCGACGGCGTCGACGATCGGCAGCTGGTTGGGGCGGAAGAGGTTGCGGAAGATCCAGATCGGCAGCGTTTCTTCGGCGGCGCCGATCGTGAACGTGGTGACGATGATCTCGTCGAAGGAGAGGGCGAAGGCGAGCAGGGCGCCGGCCCCGAGGGCGCTGCGCATGTTCGGGAAGGTGACGAAGCGGAAGGTCTGCCAGGGGTAGGCGCCGAGGTCGGCGGAGGCCTCGACGAAGGAGCCCGAGGTGCGGCGCAGGCGGGCGACGACGTTGTTGTAGACGACGACCACGCAGAACGTGGCGTGGCCGATGACCACGGTGATCAGGCTGAGGTCGACGTTCAGCACCTGGGTGAAGGTGTTGCTGAGGGCGACGCCGGTGACGATCCCGGGCAGGGCGATCGGCAGGACGACGAGGAAGGAAATCGTTTCGCGGCCGAAGAAGCGGTGCCGGGAGACGGCGAGGGCGATCAGGGTGCCGAGCGCGATCGCGATCGTGGTCGCGATCAGACCCGCCTGCACCGAGGTGAGGAGCGCTTCGCGGGCGCTGTCGGATTCGAATGCCTGCTTGAACCACTCGGTGGTGAAGCCGGGCGGCGGCCACTTGAGGATCTTGCTCGAGTTGAAGGCCTGGATCGCGATCACCAGCAGCGGGATGTAGATGAAGGCGAAGCCGATCGCGACCGCGATCCGGAGCGTGATCCTGGCGGGGCGGGAGAGGCGCATCAGACGTGCTCGAAGGCGCCGAGCTTGCGGGCGACGCCGAGGTAGGCGATGACGACGACGATCGGGACCAGCGCCAGCGCCGCGGCGAAGGGCTGGTTGTTGGTGATCGACGCCCGGATCGTGGTGCCGATGAACTGGTCGTTGGAGAGCAGGGCCGGGGCGATGTAGTCGCCGAGGGTGAGGGAGAAGGTGAAGATCGAGCCGGCGACGACGGCGGGGAAGGCGAGCGGCAGGATCACCCGCCGGAAGGTCGTGAAGGGAGAGGCGCCGAGGTCCTCGGAGGCGCTGATCAGCGAGTCGGGGAGCCGCTCCAGGCCGGCGAAGATCGGCAGGATCATGTACGGCAGCCAGAGGTAGGTGAAGACCAGCCAGACCGCGACGAGCCCTTCGCCCGGGCCGCTCAGCCCGAGCGGTTCCAGCGCCCAGTTGAGGATCCCGTGTTCGGTGATCATCTCGCGCCAGGCGAGCACCTTGACCAGGTAGCTCGACCACAGCGGCATCAGGATCGCGACGACCATGATCGCCTTGCCGCGCCGACTCGCCACCTTCGCCATGTAGAAGGCGATCGGGAAGGCGATGATCGCGTCCGTGATCGTGACCAGCAGGGCGGTGCGGACCGTGCGCCAAACGATTTCCCGGTAGACGGGGACGCTGAACAGTTCTTCGATGTTTTCGAAGCTGAATTCCTTGATCACGTTGCCGCTGAGCGGGTCGACCGTCCAGAAGGCGGTGATCAGGAGGACTACGAGCGAGCCGATGTAGAGCAGGACGATCCAGGCCATCGGCGCGGCCAGGAGCGCCCCCACCTGCAGCCTGGGGCGGTTGAAGAAGAGGCCGGCGAGCCTGCGGCCCGCCGACCTCCTCACGACGACTGCTTCAGACGCCACTGCTCAGAACCGGGTTCCTAGCCTTTGACTTCGGTCCAGGCTTTGACCCAGTCGTTGTAGTCCATGCAGTCGTTTTCGCCGTTGCCGCATTCGGAGAGCGGCGTTTCCCAGTAGTGGACTTCTTTCCAGAAGGCCGGGTCTTCGGCGTGGTATTCGCTGCAGAAATTCGGGTTTTCGGTTTCTTTGCAGGCCAGTTCCTGCGCCGGAGCCTCGCCGAACCATTCCGCCACTTCGGCGTTGACCTTCGGTTCGATGATCCAGTTCATCCACATGTACATGCAGTTGGGATGCTTGGCGCTGGAGCTGATCATCCAGGTGTCCGACCACCCGGTCGCGCCCTCTTCCGGCAGGAAGCCCTGGCTGGCCGGGCTGGCGGCGACCGGTTCGCCTTCCCCTTTGAGCAGGAAGTACTGGTACTGCCAGGTGGTGCCGACCTGGTTGCTGCCGTTGGCGAAGCCCTGGATCTGTTCTTCGGCGCTGCCCCAGTATTCGCCGACGTTGGCCTTCTGTTCCTTCATCAGGTCGACGGCGGCGTTGAACTGCTCTTCGTTCAGCTCGTAGGGGTTTTCGATTCCCAGGCTGGGTTCGTGCATCTTCAGGTAGAGGGCGCCTTCGGCGATCGACATCGGGTCGTCGTACTGGCTGATGTGGCCCTTGTACTTGGCGGCCTCTTTGGGATCGAGCGTCACCGCCCAGGACGTCGGCGCCGGCTTGACGTCTTCGGAGTTCCACATCAGGAGGTTGGCGCCGCGACCGTGGGGGATGCCGTAGGGCACGCCTTCGAAGGTGTTGTAGGGCTGGTCTTTGAGGTCGGCGAAGACCGTTTTGTAGTTCGGCACCAGCGCCGTGTTGACCGGGTCGACCTGGCCGGCGGCGACGAGCCGCGCGGTGGCGTTGCCGGAGGCGGAGACCCCGTCGTACTGGCCCGTCTCCATCAGTTTCACCATTTCGTCGGAGGTGCCGGCGACCTTGTTGTTGACCTTGCAGCCAGTCTTCTTTTCGAACGGCGTCACCCAGTCGGGGCTTTCACCGCCTCCGGCTTCGACGTAGCCGGCCCAGGAGATGAGGTTCACTTCGCCCTCGCCCTTGCCCAGCTTCTGCAGTCCTCCTTCTTCGCTGCCACCGCTGCTCGAGCTGCTGCTGCCGCCGCCGCAGGCGGCGACGACGAGCATGAACGCGACCAGGCCGCCTACTGCCAGCCAGGCCGTCCGCGCTGGGTGAGCTTGCCTTCTCCTCATGGTGCAACCTCCTCCTTGGTCGTTTTGCCGCCGACCGAGGCCGCGTGCTCCGGCCGCCAGCCGACGAGTACCTCTTGCCCCTGCTCGGGCGCCGCCTGCACTGAGGCGGTCCCGACGTTCTGCCGGACGAGCTGCAGGGTTCCGCCGGCCTCGAGCTCGACGGTGTAGCGGGTCACCATGCCCGCGTAGGCGACCTCGCTGACGCGGCCGCGCTCGCTGTGCAGCCCCGACGGCGGCGCCGCCGGGTCGAGCAGCTCGATCTTCTCGGGCCGCACGGTGAGCCGCCGGCCGTCGCGCTCGATCACGTTCGAGACGCCGACGAAGCCGGCGACGAACTCGCTGGCCGGGTGCTCGTAAAGCTCCTGGGGCGGACTCACCTGCTCGATCCGGCCCTCGTTGAAGACGGCGATCCGGTCGCTCATCGTCAGCGCCTCGTCCTGGTCGTGGGTGACGTAGACGAAGGTGATGCCGACCTCGCCCTGGATCGTCTTCAGCTCGATCTGCATCTGCTCGCGCAGCTTCAGGTCGAGGGCGCCGAGCGGCTCGTCGAGCAGCAGCACCTTGGGCCGGTTGACGATCGCCCGCGCCAGGGCGACGCGCTGGCGCTGGCCGCCGGAAAGCTCGGCCGGCTTGCGGCCGGCGTAGCCGGGCAGCCGCACCATCTCCAGCGCCTCGTCGCGGCGCTTGTCGCGCTCCCGCTTGTCCACTTTGGCGACCTTCATCCCGTATTCGACGTTCTGGCCGACGGTCATGTGCGGGAACAGCGCGTAGTCCTGGAAGACGGTATTGACCGCGCGGTCATAGGGCGGCACGCCGCTGACGTCCTCGCCGGCGAGCTCGATCGTGCCGCCGCTGGGGGTCTCGAACCCGGCGATCATCCGCAGCGTCGTCGTCTTGCCCGAGCCCGACGGACCCAGCATCGTGAAGAACTCCCCCGCCTCGATCTCAAGGTCGATCCCGGCAACCGCAACCACCTCACCGTATTTCTTGGTCAGGCTGACGAGACGGATGTCGGGCGGCGCGGTAACGCCCCGAAGGTATCCCAGCCGGCCGAATTTGCAAGGCCAAAGGGGACGGGTTGGATTAGACGAGATGGAGCATGAGGGCTCCGAAGGCGGAGGTATGGGTGACCCCCTTCACTCGCCTACCTAGGTGAATCGGGTGCGGCCGTCCGAGGATCGTGCTCCCGCCTAGCGGCGCAAAACGTTCAGGGGGTCACCCACACCTCCGCCAGCGAAGCCGACTCGTGCTTCAACCGCGGGGAGTCCGAGCCTGTTCCAAATCGCCTTGCATCGCCAAAGCTTCCGAGAGGCAGCCCGCTCCGTTCAACCCCCATCCCCTTGAAGCTTCAAGCCCGAGCTGGGCAGGTGGGGCGCGACCGGGGGAGGGTGCCGGCCACCCTCCATGGGCAGGTAGGGCGGCCGGCACC
>JBEHWY010000110.1:0-12156 GCA_048498975.1 Actinomycetota bacterium
TTGGCAGCTAGCCGGCGAAGCCGATTTCGCGTGAGACCAGGTCGGCGGTCTCGCGCAGCTCGGTGCCGAGCTGCGCCGCCTGCGCCTCGGACATCAGCCGCGCCGGCAGCACGATCCCGAGCGCCAGCTCGATCCCGCCGCCGGCGTTGAAGACGGGAGCGGCGAGGGCCGCGAGCCCGAAGATCATCTGGTTGTGGGTGCTGGCGAAGGGCGCCGTGCGGCACTGCTCGCGCAGCGCTTCGACCTCGGCGGTGCTCATCTCCCGCGTCGCGCCCTGCTTCTGCTGGGCCTTGATCACCGGGTTCGTCACCGACTTCGGCAGGTGGCCGAGGAAGACGTAGCCGACCGCCGAGTCGAGCATCGGCAGGATCGAGCCGAGCCGGATCACGATCGGCATCAGGTGGGCGCCCGCGTCCCAGCCGACCATCACCGGGCCGCCCTCGCTCCAGACCGAGAGGTTGACCGTGTGGCCGGTCTCGTCGCGCAGGCGGCGGGCGAAGGTGGTCGCGGCGCGGACCGAGTCGACCCGGCGCAGCGCCTCGACGCCGATCTCGCGCGAAGCCGGCCCGAGGTCGTAGAGGCCGCTGGCGGCGTCCTGGGAGGCGAGGCCGGTGCGCACCAGGCTGGTCAGGTAGCGGTGCGCTTTGGCCGGGTGCAGCTCCGCCCGCTTGGCGACTTCGGAGAGGGTCAGCGGGCCGCGCCCGCGCTCCAGCGCGAGCAGCACGCGGGCGCCCACCTCGATCGATTTGATCCCCTGCTGGGAACTGGCCTCCGGCCTCTCCGCTGCCATCCTCGTCGCCATCCTTTCAGCCTTCGGCGCCGCTGAGCGCCGCCAGGGTCGCGTCGACGAGCGCCGCCAGCCCGACGCCGTCGCCCGCGGTCCCGAACAGGTACCAGTCCGGTCGCACGAGCGCAGCCTCGCACTCGTGGGAGTCGAACCAGGCGCCATAGGTCCCGTCGAGGTCGGCATCGCTGTCGATCTGGGCGAGGTGGCCGCCGATGCGCGCCCAGGCGGCGCGGCGCTCCGGGTCGAGGGCGGCGAGGGCCTCGCCGCGGGCGACGATGCAGGGGCCCGGGCCGACGAGGTCGTCGAAGAGGCCCTCGCGGCCGTCGGCGGCGACCCGGCCCTGGACGAAGAACTCGCCGGCGTGGGGGGCGCCGGTGCCGGCCAGCGCGCCGCCGCTCAGGGCCGGGAAGCGCAGCTTCTCCGGCGCCCGGTTCTCGCGCCGCGCGGCCAGCATCCGCTCGTCGCGCTGGCGCGCCTTCTCGGGGTCGCGCAGCGTCTGCACCCGGCCCAGCTCGATCGCTTTCTCGGTGATGAAGCGGACGTGGGGCTCGCGCTCGGGCTGGTAGCTGTCGAGCAGGCCGTCGTCGGCGAGGCCGCGGAGGACGAGGTCGAGCTTCCAGGCGATGTTGTGCGCGTCGCGCATCCCCGAGCACATCCCCTGGGCGAGGAAGGGCGGCATCTCGTGGGCGGCGTCGCCGGCGAGCAGCACGCGCCCCTGGCGCCAGCGGTCGGTGATCCGCGAGCGGAAGACGTAGTTGGCGACCCGGATCAGGTCGGCGTCCTCGGGGGTGATGTAGTCGGCGACCCGGCGCCAGACCCGCTCGGGGTCGGTCGCCACCGCCGCGTCTTCGTCGGGCTCGAGCATGAACGAGAAGCGCTGGTGGTCGGGGCCGATGCGGACGATCGCGATCGGCTGCGCCGGGTCGCAGACCTGGCGGAAGGTCGGCACCCGGGGCAGCTCGTGCTTGCGCTCGAAGTCGCAGACCAGCCAGTTCTCCTCGAAGCCGTAGCTGGAGTAGCCGATCCCCAGCGCCGGCCGCACGAAGCCGGTACCGCCGTCGGCGCCGACCGCGTACCGCGCCCGCACCGCCAGCTCCTCTCCGTCGCGGCCGCGGGCGCGCAGCTCGACCCCCTCCTCGCCGGCGTCCATCGCCTCGACGCTCACCCCCTGATGGACCGCCACCGTCGGCAGCGATTTGCAGAGCCGGTCGAGCACGTCCTCGATGTGGGGCTGGAACATCATGTAGAGCTGCGCCCAGCCGCCGGGGGCGGGGTCGTCGTATTCGATCTCGACCAGCGTCTCGCCCTCGCCGTTGACCCAGTCGTAGTCGTGCTGGACGACCGCGCCCGGCAGCACCTCGTCCTCGACGCCGAGCTTCTGGAACGTGCGCATGATCTCGTCGTCGAAGCAGGCAGCGCGGGGCAGGTTGTAGAGCCCCGGGTAGCGCTCGAGGACGACGACGCTGTGGCCCGCCTGGCCGAGCAGCGCCGCCAGCGTCATCCCAGTGGGCCCGTAGCCGACGATCGCGAGGTCGTGGGTCACGGTGCTCATCCGCGACTCAGTCCCCGAGCGTGAGAACCGTGTGGCCGAGCTGGTAGCCGGCGGTGATCGTCGCGTGGGCCTCGGCCGCCCGCTCCAGCGGCAGCTCGTGGACGAGGCCGGGAGGGAGGCGGAAGCCGTCGGCGACCAGCTCCCAGAAGCGGTCGTCGGTGGCGCGGTCCGAGGTGCGGGTGCCGAGCAGCGAGATGCTTTTCACGTAGAGCGGCACCGCCGGGACCGGCAGCACCGGCAACCCCTCCGGCGTGGCGATCGCGCCGGAGACGACGATCCGGGCGCCGATCCCGAGCGCCGGGAAGTAGCGCGAGAAGGCGCCGGGGTTGGCGACGTTGTCGATCGCCGCCGCGACCCCGGGCTCGCCGGCCAGCTCGAGCAACTGCGCCGTCAGCTCCGAGTCCTCGGCGTCGAGCCGGGCGGCCAACTGCAGCCCGGCGGGGATCGCGTCGGGGCGCCGCGCCAGGCCGATCGTCTCGGCGCCGAGCGCCGGCCCCAGCGCGCAGAGCGTCGTCCCCAGCGCCCCGGTCGCGCCGGTGACGATGACGTGGTCGCCGTCGGCCAGCGCCGCCGTCTGCAGCTGGTGGAAGGCGATCGGGCCGTCGGCGGCCAGCGCCGCCGCTTCGGCGAGCGGCAGGTCGTCGGGGATTGGGCGGACGACGGCGGCGTCGACCACGGCCAGCTCCGCGTAGGAGCCGGGGCGGTGGACGCCGAGCAGGCTGAGCCGCGCGCAGCGCTCGTGGCGCCCGATCCGGCACTGTTCGCACTCGCCGCAGGTCTGCGTCGCCGAGGCGGTCACCCGCTTGCCGACGAGGCCGGGGTCGACCCCCTCACCCGCCTCGGCGACGACACCCGAGAAGTCGCCGCCGAGGATGTGGGGGAGGGTGACCTGCTGGGAGAAGGGGTGCTTGCCGGTGCGGGTCGCGATGTCGCGCGTGCGCGAGACCTCGACCGCCGCGACCCGGACCGCCACCTCGCCCGGCCCCGGGCTCGGCGCCGGCACGTCCTCCAGCGCCAGCACCTGCTCGGAGCCGAACTCGCGCATCACCACGGCGCGCATCGCCTGACCTCCTAGTGGTCGAGGAAGTCGGGGTTGACCCACCCCCACTTGTTGGCGGCGGCCGGTTCGGGCGTCCAGAATTTCGGCCCCTGCGGCCATTCCTCGTGCCACGGGCGCGGCTCGAAGACACCGGTCTCCTCGTCGGCGATCAGGTCGAGCTCGGTGAAGAGCTCGATGAAGTTGCCGTCGGGGTCCTCGTGGTAGGTGAAGATGTTGTGCCCGACGCCGTGGCGGCCGGGGCCCCAGGCCATCCGGTGGCCGAGCGTCGCCAGGTGGTCGAGCATTTCCTTGAGGTGCATGAAGTCGCGCATCTCGTAGGCGACGTGGTGCAGCCCGGCCCGTTTCTGGCTCTGCATCATGTTGACCGTGTGGTGGTCGGTGTTGCAGCGCAGGAAGCTGAAGAAGTCGCCGATCGTGTCGCCCCAGCGGAAGCCGAGGACTTCCAGGTAGAAGTCGTGGCCGGCCGAGAGGTCGCTGACGAAGGAGGCGATGTGGCCGAGCTTGCTCGGCGTGACGCCGACCGCCGAGCCGTTGCCGCTGGCGGCCTGGGACTTGTAGAGGGTCAGCGCGGTGCCGCTGAACGGCTCCTCGATCACCAGCGCGTCGCCGATCCCGGGTTCGGGGTCGCTGCGGCGCTCGTAGGCGATGCCGGCCGAGTCGAGGCCGGCGGCGGCCTGCTCGAGCGTGCCGTGGATCTCGAAGCCGAGGCCGGCGCGGCCGTTGGGCTCGCCCTTGCGGATCGCGACCGAGTGGTGGTCGCCGTGCGGGCTGAGGAAGACGGTGTCGCCCTCGCTGCCGGTCCGCTTCAGCTGTAGAGCCGTCTCGTAGTGGTTCGCGATCGCCTCGACGTCCTGCGTCGTGATCACGTGAAAGCCCAGCTTCGACACCGAGACCGGTGCGTTCGCGGGCGTCTCGGTAAGCAGATCAGGGGTGCCTGACTCCATCACTTCTCGACCTCCTCCGGTCATCGTTGTCCCGCGGCCACATTACACGATGCGTAGCCGGTTGACTAATACGTAATGCTGTGCCAAGATCGCCGCACGGGCGAGGGAGGCCCACGGGAGCAGTCAAAGCAAGGAGAGTTGATGCGCGGAAAGATCGCCGTCGAGGAGCACTTCGTTACCCCGCAGCTGAAGGACACGATCTTCGGCTCGATCGGCTGGGAGGAGGCGGAGTGGGAGGCGATGGCGAGCGCGCTGCAGGAGACCGACGAGGTGCGGCTCGCCGACATGGACGCCGCCGGGATCGAGATCGCCGCCGTCTCCCTCGCCGCTCCCTGCATCCAGGACCTGGTCGACGCCGCCGACGCGACGGCGAAGGCCGCCGCCGCCAACGACGCCCTCGCCGCCGTGGTCGCCGCCCATCCCGACCGCTACGTCGGCCTCGCCGCGCTCGCCCTGCAGGACCCCGAGGCGGCCGCCGAGGAGCTCGAGCGCTGCGTGCGCGAGCTCGGCTTCCGCGGCGCCCTCGTCAACGGCTACTCCAGCGTCGGCGACCTCGACACCGCCGCCTACTACGACGAAGAGCGCTACCTGCCCTTCTGGGAGCGCGTCGCCGCCCTCGGCGTCCCCTTCTACATGCACCCGCGCAACCCGCTGCCCGGCAGCCGCTACTACCAGGGCCGCGAGGCGCTGCTCGGCCCGACCTGGGCGTTCACGGTCGAGACCGCCAGCCACTGCCTGCGGATGATGGTCAGCGGCCTCTTCGACCGCTTCCCGGAGCTGACGATCGTGATCGGCCACATGGGCGAGCTGCTGCCCTTCGCCGTCGCCCGCACCGAACAGCGGCTCTCCCACATCCCGACGATGCAGTTGCAGCGCGGGCCGCAGGAGATCCTGCGCGAGAACTTCTACATAACGACCAGCGGCAACTTCCACACGCAGTCGCTGCTCGGCGCGATCATGCAGGTGGGAGCCGATCGCATCCTCTTCGCCGCCGACTACCCGTTCGAGAGCACCGCCGAGGCGGCGGGATGGTTCGACGCGGTGCCGATCAGCGAGGGCGACCGGCGCAAGATCGGCCGCACCAATGCCGAGCGGCTGCTCGGCATCGACCGGCTGGCGGGGGTCTCCTGAGCATGGCCGGCTCCGGCAGCGAGGGCGCGCCGGTCTCGCCGGCCGAGATCACCGCCCAGGTCCTCGCCCGCTTCGAGACCACGCCCGACCCGCGCCTGCGCGAGATCATGCAGGCGCTGGTCTCCCACCTGCACGCCTTCGTCGCCGAGGTCGGGCTGAGCGAGGAGGAGTGGGCCAAGGCGATCGCGGTCCTCACCGCGACCGGCCACATCACCGACGACAAACGCCAGGAGTTCATCCTCTGGTCGGACACGCTCGGCGTCTCGATGCTGGTCGACGCGCTCGCCCACCCCGCGCCTGACGGGGCGACCGAGTCGACCGTGCTCGGCCCCTTCTACGTCGCCGGCTCGCCGCTGCGCGAGCAGGGCGCGAACATCGCCGAGCAGGAGGCGGGCACCCCGGCCTGGGTCCACGGCCGCGTCCTCGACCTCGACGGCAACCCGATCGCCGGCGCCGAACTCGACGTCTGGCAGAACGGCGACAACGAGCTCTACGCGGTGCAGGACGCCGACGCCCCCGACGACCACCTGCGCGGCCGCTTCCTCACCGATGCCGAGGGCCGCTTCGCCTTCCGCGCCGTGCGGCCGGTGCCCTACCCGATCCCCGACGACGGCCCGGTCGGCGCGATGCTGAACGCGACCGGCCGCCACCCCTGGCGCCCCGCCCACGTCCACATCGTCGTCCGCGCCCCCGGGCACAAGTCGGTCACCACCCACATCTTCGACGCCGCCAGCGCCTACCTCGACGACGACACCGTGTTCGCGGTCAAGCCCTCGCTCTTGCGCGAGCTCACGCCGCGGGCGGCCGACGATCCGCAGCGGCCGGCGGGGGTCGAGGAGCCCTGGGTCTCGCTCGAGCTCGACCTGGTGCTGGCCCCCGGCGAGGACGCCGCCGCGGTCGCCGACGTGGGGCGCACGCACTGATGCCGACCTCGCTCGCGACCCGGCTCACCTACGAGGCGCTGCCGGGTCGCGTCGTCTTCGGCGCCGGCGCGCTCGCCGAGCTCGCGGCCGAGGTCGAGCTGCTCGGCGGCGAGCGGGTGCTGGTGGTCGACGGCCTCTTCGACCGCGGCCTGCGCGAACGGGTCGAGGCCGACCTTGGCGCCCGCCACCTGGCGACGATCGACGAGGTCGCCCAGCACGTCCCCACCGAGCTGGCGAGCGGCGCGCTGGCGCAGGCGCGCGAGCTCGGCGCCGACTGCCTGGTCGCGGTCGGCGGCGGCTCGGCGGTCGGCGTCGCCAAGGCGGTCGCCAAAGAGACCGGGCTGCCGATCCTCGCCGTCCCCACCACCTACGCCGGCTCGGAGATGACGCCGATCTGGGGCATCACCGCCGCCGCGCAGAAAACGACCGGCCGCGACCTGCGGGTGCTGCCACGGACCGTGATCTACGACCCGGAGCTGACCCTGACGCTGCCGCCGCTGGTGGCGGCGGCGAGCGGCATGAACGCGATCGCGCACTGCGTCGAGGCGCTCTGGACGCCGGCCGCCAACCCGGTCACCGACGCCGTCGCCGGCGAGGGGATCGCCCTGCTCGCCGCCGGCCTGCGCGCGGCGCAGCACGAGCCGCGGGATATCGAGGCCCGGGCGCAGGCGCTGCGCGGCGCCTGGCTCGGCGGCACCGCGCTCGCCGTCGGCGGCACCGGCCTGCACCACAAGATCTGCCACGTGCTCGGCGGCAGCTTCGGCCTGCCGCACGCCGAGGTCCACGCCGCGGTCCTGCCCTGGGTCGTCGAGCTCTACCGCGAGGCGGCGCCGGCGGCGCTCGCCCGCGTCGCCGGCGCGCTGGGCTGCGAGGACGCGGTCGCCGGGCTGCACAAGCTCGCCGCCGACCTCGGCCTCGCCGCCGGGCTCGCCGACCTCGGGCTGCGCGAGGCCGACCTCGACCTCGCCGCCGAGCTGGCGGCGGCGGTGGCGCCGGAGGTGCCGGCGCCGGTCAGCCGGGCGCAGATCCAGGCTCTTTTGGCGCGGGCGATGGTGGGGGAGGGCGCTGGGGCGGCGCCGCAGCTTGGGAACGCTGGTCACTAACAGGAGAGGAAGTGGGAAATGGCTGATCTGGAGGGTCGCGTCGCGGTTGTCACCGGCGGCGCCAAGGGAATCGGGCAGGGCATCGCCGAATGCCTCAGCGAGCAGGGCGCCTCGGTGGTCATCGCCGACGTCGACGGCGCCGCCGCGGCGGAGAGCGCCGGCAAGCTGGCGGGCCCGGCGCTGGCGGTCACCACCGACGTCAGCAAGGCCGACTCGGTGGCGGCGCTGGCGGAGGCGGTCGCCGGCGAGTTCGGCCGCACCGACATCCTCGTCAACAACGCCGGCGTCGGCCCGAAGCCGACCCCGATCCACGAAATGAGCGAGGAGGAGTGGGACCGGGTGATGGACGTCAACGCCCGCGGCGTCTTCCTCGTCAGCCGCGCCTTCGTGCCGAGCGTGATCGAGTCCGAGCACGGTCGCATCATCAACGTCTCCTCGATCGTCGGCCAGTCGGGCTTCCCGCTGGTGATCCAGTACATCGCCTCGAAGTTCGCGGTCACCGGCATGACCCAGTCGCTGGCGCACGAACTGGCGCCGCACGGCGTCACCGTCAACTCGATCCATCCCGGCATCCTCGAGACCGAGCTGCACTCCGGCGTGGTCAAGCTGTTCAGCGCGATCCAGGACCAGCCCGAGGAGGCGACCTGGGACTGGTTCCTGGAGAAAATCCCGCTCGGCCGCTTCCAGACGCCGCGCGACGTCGGCGAGATGGCCGCCTTCCTGGCGTCCGACCGTGCCCACAACCTGACCGGCGCCGCCTTCAACGTCGACGGCGGCTGGGAGATGCACTAGATCACCTAGGCCATCGGAGCCGAGAGGAGACCACGAGGATGACCATGACCGACGGGATCATGCTGGCGCCCGGTGAGGGCGAGCGGATCACCGGCAAAGGGCTCGACGTCACCGTCAAGTCGAAGATGGAACCGGCGATGACCTCGAGCTTCGAGGTCGTGATCCCGCCGGGCTACGACGTCGGCGCCCACGTCCACGCCAGCGGCGAGGAGATCTTCTACGTCGTCGAGGGCGAGATGGACATCCTCGCCTTCGAGCCGCTGGACCGCGAGGACCCCGACTGGCACCGGTGGGAGTCGCGCTCGGGTCGCCGCTTTCTGCACGGCGGCCCGGGCGCCTTCATGTTCGTGCCGCCCGGCGTCCCCCACGCCTTCGCCAACAAGACGAAAAAGCCGTGCCGGATGTTCTTCCAGTCCTCGGTGCCCGGCGGCCACGAGAACTACTTCAAGGAGCTCGCCGCGATCCTCCGCCGCAGCGACGGCAGACCCGACCAGAGAGACATCGAAGAGCTGCGCCGCCGCTACGACATCGAGCAGCTCACCCCCCTCTCAGGCGGCGCCCCACCTCCCGACGAGCACCACCATCACGACCACGACTAGCCGGGGCGCCGCGCGAGGACGGCGGGCACTTCCGATCTGGCCGCGAGCCAGGCCGCAGCCTGCAGATCGATCAGGCGAACGAGACTGAGCAGATCGTCGTGGCGCTGCTGGATTGCAGCGTTCACGATCGGCTCGTGGTGGGCGATGCGGTTGCGGAAGGAGTTGAGCCGGGCCAGCAGACACGCCACCTGCGACCTGTCGCCCGTGCCGTTGGGGAAGCCAGCGTGGAGGCTCGAGATCCAGAGTTGCTGGTAGCGCTTGTTGAAGAGGGCGCGCCAAAAGCCGAATGAGAGGTTGGAGACAAGTCGGGCCCTGGTTGGGTACTTCCTTGCCCGTTCGATCCGAATAACTGCGTCCGTCACGATCTCCAGCGAGCGGGGACTCATCGTCAGCGGATCGAGAAGCCAGCTATGCCTCGCCGGTTCGCCGTGGATGAGTGGCTGAAACTGCGCGTCGATCGTGTTGCGGACGAGTATCTCGGCGTAGCCGAGTGCTTCGAGGAAAACAGCTGAGGTTTGGAAGTTCCAGTCATATAGAGCCATCGCCAGGGAGGGGTCGCCGCAGGCGCTGTCGAGGAGCCGCGCAATGTTCTGTCTGAGTTGGTACATTCCCTGCCGAACGCCCTGGGCAAGCCCCTCCCGCTTCGGCGGTGATGCCCCCAGGGCTTTGTCTTTTCAGGCAGGGAAGTGGTGGCGACGGCGAACTCTCCCCCCGGGGAGTCCGCCGTCGCCGCTGTTACGCGACGCTGCGCTGGCGGCCTAGCGCCAGCCGGCGGTGGCGCCGCCGTCGATCGAGAAGTTCTGGCCGGTGACCCAGGACGACTCGTCGGAGGCCAGGTAGAGCGCCATGTAGGCGATGTCCTCACCCAGGCCGGAGCGCTGGATCAGGTGGTTGGAGAGCTGCCATTCGCGGCCCTCCTGGGGCACGGCCGCGTCGGTGGCCGGCGATTTGACGAAGCCGGGGGACATCGCGTTGACGCGGATCCCGTCGGCGGCGCCCTCGGCGGCGAGCGACTTGGTCATCGCGACGACGCCGCCCTTGGCCGCCGCGTGGGCGACCTGGCCGAGCGGGGCGATCCCGCGCAGCGCCGAGTAGGAGGCGGTGTTGATGATCGAGCCGCCGGGGTTGGACAGCAGGTGCGCCCAGGCGGGCTTGATCGTGTTGAAGACCAGCTTCAGCTCGACGTTGAGCACGTGGCTGAACAGCTCATGCGTCATCTCCGCGAAGGGGGCGAAGCCGAAGCCGGCGGCGTTGTTGTAGAGGACGTCGATGCCGCCGAGGCGCTCCGCCGCGCTCTGCACCCAGGCACCGGCCGCCTCGGCGTCGCTGAGGTCGACGGTGTCGCCCTGGACGTCGTGGCCGGCCTCACGCAGGACGGCCGCGGTCTTGTCCGCCGCGCCCTCCTGCAGGTCGCAGCCGATCACGCGGGCGCCCTCTTCGGCGAACAGCTTCTGCGCTGCCTCGCCCTGGCCGCCGGCCGTGCCCGTGATCAGTACTCGCTTTCCCTCCAAGCGCATCTGTCTCTCCTTCTCATTTCCCGGTTCAAGTAAAACCTATAATGGTTATATTAGAGAGGAACCGGGTTCGCGAGGAATCGGAGCGCAGATGCACCTGACCAAACTCTGCGAGGCACGCCCAGAGCGCGGCGCGGGCTGGGGCACCCAGCCGCTGACCGACCTCAGCTGGCTGCTCGACGCCGAGCTCGGCGGCTCCCGCCAAGGCGCCATGGAGCAGCGGACGATCGAGGCCGGCGGCGGCCAGGAAGCCCACCGGCACCCCGGCTCCGAGGAGGTGACGCTGGTCCTCGACGGCCGCGGCACCGCCTTCGCCGGCGGCCGCCGGCTGCCGATCGAAACCGGCAACCTGCTCTACGCCCCGGCCGGCGCCGCCCACGCGCTCAGCGCCGGGCCCGAGGGCCTCGACCTGCTCGTCGTCCTCGCCGCCACCAGCGCCGCCGCGGCCGGCTGGGAGGAGGGGGAGGACTCGGCGCCCGGAGCAGTGGCCGAGGCCCGCCGGCTGAGCGGCCTGGAGACCGACGAGATCGAGCTCGACGACGCCGCCACCGGCTTCCTCGGCATGCACGCGCGCTGGCTCGCCGACGGCGCGATCTGCGCCACCGACTCGACCGTCGTCGGCCGCAGCCGCTTCGCCCCCGACGGCGGCGCCCACGAGCTCCACCGCCACCCCGACACCGACGAGTTCTTCATCGTCCTCGCCGGCGAAGGGGCCCAGCTCGACGAGGACGGCAGCGAGGTCCCGGTCGAGGTCGGCGACCTGGCGCTCCTGCCGCGCGGTTCCTGGCACGGCTTCCGCAACACCGGCGCGCGCGAGGTGCGCGCCGTCTTCGGCTTCCTCGGCGCCACCAGCCTCGACGCCGCCGGCTACGAGTTGGCGCAGCTGGCCCGCTCCCGGTCGTAGTCTTCGCCGCCATGGCCTACGTCGTCATCGCCCGCTGGACCGCCAAGCCCGGGGAGGAGGGCGCCGTCGCCGCCGCCCTCGCGCAGATGGTCGAGCCCTCGCGGGCGGAGCCCGGCAACCTCGCCTACCAGGTCCATCGCGACCCCGAGGACCCGCGCCTCTTCGTCATCTACGAGCGCTACGCCGACGAGGCGGCCTACGCCGCTCACGGCGCCTCCGAGCACTTCCGCCGCTTCGCCGTCGAAGACGCGCTCGACCGGCTCGCCGCCCGCGAGCGCGAGTTCCTCACCACCTGGGACGGGGACGGCGGGTGAGGGTCGGCTTCGTCGGCCTCGGCGTGATGGGCCGGCCGATGGCCGAGAACCTGCTCGCCGCCGGCCACGAGCTGACCGTCGCCAGCCGCAGCCCCGAGCCGGTAGCGGCGCTGGCGGCCGCCGGCGCGAGCGTGGCGGCGACGCCGGCCGAGGCGGCGCGCGGGGCGGAGGTCGTGATCACGATGCTGCCCGACGGCGCCGCGGTCGAGGCCGTCTGCCTGGGCGAGGACGGGGTCTTCGCAGCCGCCGCGCCCGGGACCCTGTTGATCGATATGTCGACGATCGCGCCGGCGCAGGCGCGGCGGCTGGCCGAGGCCGCCGCCGAGCGCGGCCTGGCGATGCTCGACGCGCCGGTCTCCGGCGGCGACGTCGGCGCCCGCGAGGGCACGCTCTCGATCATGGTCGGCGGCGCCGAGGCCGACTTCGAGCGGGCGCTGACGCTGCTGCGGGCGCTCGGCAAGACCATCACCCGCGTCGGTGAGGCCGGCGCAGGACAAGTTGTCGCGGCGCACCTCCCTCACCTTATTTGCGGC
>JBEHWY010000111.1:0-12120 GCA_048498975.1 Actinomycetota bacterium
CACATGGGCAGGGAGGGGTGCGGGTCAGGCGGGCTCGGGCGGTTTGGGGTGGACTGGCGCGGGTTCGGGAGCGATGTCGACTTTGTACGGGCTATAGGCCGTACAAAGTCGACTTCGAGTTCGCCCGCCCGGCCGAGAGCTCGCGTTGTCGACTTTGTGCTCCCTATAGGGGGTACAAAGTCGACAGCGGCCTCGAGCACCCGCCCGAGCCACCGCGTTTGCGTCCCTTGGTCCCTCATAGGGACCCGAACGACGCAAACGGCGTCCCTCCGTCCCGGGAGGGGAGGGTCCCGGCCGCCCTACCTGCCCATGGAGGGTGGCCGGGACCCTCCCCGTCGCAGCGCGGCAGCCCTATTCGCTGACCCGGTACGCGACCATTTCGGCTTTCTGCCCTTCTTCGGTCGCCAGCCCCGCCGGTACGAGCAGCGTGTTGCCGCTGACCGTGACCGCCGTGTTGGACGCCGCGGGCAGGGTGGCCTGCCAGACTTCGTCGCCGGTGTTGCCGCTGAGGCCGTGCACGGTGCCGTCGAAGGTGGTGAAGAAGACCATGTCGTTGACGGCGACCGGGGCGCCGAAGGCGGCCGCTTCGTATTCCTGGCCCCAGAGGACCTTGCCGGTCTTGATGTCGAGGGCGACGAATTCGCCGGTCAGCGGGCTGTTTTCGCCGATTTCGGTACCGCCGGCGTCGACTTCGATCGGGTGGTTGACGACGGGGACGAAGACCGTGGTCTTGTTGGCCGCCATCGGCGCGATCACGCCGCCGAGGGTGCCCGGGGCGACCCGGCCGCCCTTCAGCTTCGAGGTTTCGCCGTTCATCGCCAGCAGGCCGTCGTCGTCGTGCCCGTTGTGTTCGCCGACCGGGGTCTTCCAGACCGGCTTGCCGGTGTTGACGTCGACGGCGACGACGACGCCGGACTTGCCGGCCCCGATCGCCACCTCCTTGCCCCCCGCCTTGGTCAGGATCGGCGGGTCCTGGAAGTCCCAGTCGTAGAGGTCGTGCGGCGTCTGCTGGTAGTACCACTGCAGCTTGCCGGTTTTCGCGTCGAGCTTGACCATCGAGTCGGTGTAGAGGTTGGGGCCGGGACGGCTCGCGCCCCACGGCTGGCCCGCTTCACCGGGGAACGGCGCCGGGTTGCCGGTGCCGAAGTACATCGAGCCCTTTTCGTCGAACGAGGGCGCGTACCAGAGGCCGCCGCCGGAGTTGACCTTCGGGTTGCCCCAGAGGCTGTCGGGCACGGTGTTGAAGTGCCATTTTTTCTGGCCGGTCTTGGCGTCGAGCGCCCAGAGGATGCCGACCCCGCCCGCCGGGTATTCGGCGTTGGGGTTGGTCGGCACGGTCGAGACGTAGACGAGGCCGTCGGCGTAGCCCGGCGCCATGTCGATGCCTTCGGTCGGCAGTTTGGTCAGCGGCGTCTTCCAGAGCTGCTTGCCGGTCTTCTGGTCGAGGGCGAAGGCGAAGCTGTTGGTCGCGCCGAAGACTTTGCCTTCGTCGACGACGACGCCGTTGGGGCCCTGATCGATCTCTTCGAACTTCTTGGTCCAGAGCACGTCGCCGCTTTCGAGGTCGATCGCCTGCACGTTGGACTCGAGGTCCTGCGAGTAGATGACGCCGTTGGCGACGACCGGCGAGGCGGCGTAGGCGCCGAAGGTGCTTTCCGCGGTCAGCGGCAGGGTCCAGGCGACTTCGAGCGAGCCGGCGTTGGCGCTCTTGATCGAGCTGTCGGTGACGAAGCGGGTGTTGGCGGTGTCGACGCCCGGATAGGCGGAGCCCGTCAGTTCCGCATCGCCACCACCGCCGCCGCCTCCACCACCGCCGCAACCGCTGAACGCCAGCGCCAACGCGCCGACGAGGATCGCCACCGCCACCCCTGCTCTCATCCCCATCCCCCTTTGCCGCATTGTTAGTCGAACAATAAAGAAGTATCAGTAGGCGTGCTGAGATTTCTTTCCGGCTCGACACTGAGATCCGGCAGCACCGGTTGCAGGACGCGGTTGGCGAGCAGGCCGAGGGCGCCGAGGTTGGCGAAGCCGGGCCCCTGGCTGAGGCCGGCGAGACCGGGGATCTGCAGCAGCGGCTGCACCCCGCGCAGCTCGCAGTGGCGCCCGATCGGCACCTCCACCCCGCGCTCCAGCTCCCAGAGGTCGACGCCGGCGCGGGCGGCGATCCCCTCGCGCAGCTCGGGCGCGAACAGATCCCGCGTCTGCGCCAGCAGGTCGAAGCCGGTGCAGTTGACGACGAACTCGTGCTCGCCGCCGCCCGCCCCTTCCGGCGCCTCGTATTCGAGCCGCACTTTGTCGCCGGGGGCGGCGGCGACGTCGTGGACGCGGCCGAGGACGAAGCGGACGCGATCGTCGTAGCCGATCGCCGCCAGGCTCGGCGGGTCGAAGACGCCGCGATCGGAGTGCTTGACGAAGTCGCGCCGGGTGACCTGGTCGAGCGAGTCCCATTCGACCTCGTCGGGGTTGGAGAAGACGCGGTTCTCGAGGAAGCTCTCGCCGCGGCTCATCGGCAGCATCGGCGTGTAGATCGTCGACCGCGCCTGCGGCCGGAAGCCGCGCAGGAACATCGCGCAGCTGAGCGCGCTCTCGCCGCCGCCGACGATGCCGACGTCGCAGGGCCGGTCCTCGGGCAGGCGCGCGAACTCCTCGCGCTTGCTGTCGCAGTGGAAGATCTTCGAGGCGACGCTCGGCTCGTGCGGGAAGGAGCGGTGGATGCCGGGGCCGGTGACGACCAGGTTGCCGCCGCTGTGGTGACTGAGACCGTCCTCGCCCTCGACGCCGACCCGCCAGCGCCCCTCCTCGACCTCGGCGCTGACCACCTGGCCGTGGACGAGCTCGACCCCCTCGGTCGCCTGGCGCAGCACCCACCTCAGGTATTCGCCGTAGTCGCGGTGGCGGACCGAGGGCGAGCCGGCGTCGATCCAGCGCGCGTAGCGGCGGTGGCCGATCATGTAGCGCTGCCAGGAGAACCCCAGCGCGGCGCCGTCGAGCGCGTCGCCGGCCGACCCGAACTCGCGGAAGGACTGGTACGGGAAGCCGATGTCCTTGATCGGCGTCACCGCCAGCGGCTCCTCGCCCGAGGTCATCCCGTTGCGCCCGAGCCAGGAGGCGGCCGGTTCGGTGCCCTCGAAGATCGTCACCCGCAGCTCGCCCAGCCCGAGGCTGTTGATCGCGTGGACCTTGGTCGCGATCGCGGTCGCCTTGGCGCCGGCGCCGATGACGAGGATGTCGCTCTGCTCGCTCATGCTCAGGCGGCCGCCAGGGCCGAGGACTCGGGGGCGCCGGTGCGCGGTTCGGCGACGACGCGGGCGCTGCGGTCGGGGCTGAAGGAGATCGCGCTTTTCCGCATCCCCTCCGAGCGCTCGCCCTCGACCGGCCGCAGGTCGACCGAGGCCAGCACCGTGCTGAGGACCCGCTTCATCTCCATTTCCGCGTAGCTGGCGGCGAGGCAGCGGCGGACGCCGCCGCCGAACGGGATCCAGGCGTAGGTCGGCGTCTTGCGGCCGAGGAAGCGCTCGGGCAGGAAGCGGTCGGGCTCGGGGTAGTAGTCCTCGCGGTTGTGGATCAGCGGGATGCAGGGGGCGACGACCGTGCCCGCCGGCAGCTCGCGACCGGCCAGCTCCAGCGGCGCCAGCAGCCGCCGCACGACGACCGGCACCGGCGGCCGCATCCGCAGCGTCTCTTTGATCACCGCGTCGAGGTAGGCGCCGTCGCCGCCGAAGACGTCGGCCCGCGCCCGCTCCAGCTTGTCCGGGTTGCGCATCAGCCGCTCGAAGATCCAGGCCAGCGAGGTCGAGGTCGGGCCGTCGGTGAGCAGGGTGAGGAGTTCGTCGCGCAGCTCGCGGTCGCTGAGCAGCGTGCCGTCCTCGTGGCGGGTCTGCGCCAGCATCGTCACCACCCCGAGCGGTGCGTCGGTCGCCGCCCGCCGCCGCTTCGCCTCCGCCAGGACCGCCGCCTCGACCGGTTCCATCGCCTCCCGGTAGCCGCGGCTGCGGGCCAGCCGCTCGGGGCCCAGCAGCGCCAGCTTGGTCAGGTTGCGCGGCGTGTTCAGCCACTCGGTCAGCGCGGTCAGCTTGCGGTCCAGGCCGGCCGGGTGGCGCGCTTCGTCGGGCCCGAAGACGGCGCGCGTCACCACCCGCTGGGTGATCAGCTGCATCCGCGGCCACAGCTCGAAGGGCTCGCCGACCGGCCAGCTCGCCACCTCGCGGCGGCAGACCTCGGCCATCATCGCCGCGTCGGCGGCGACCGCCTCGCCGTGGAAGGAGGGCAGCATCAGGCGCCGGCGCTTCATGTGGTCGGGTTCTTCGAGCAGCATCACCGAGCGCGGGCCGAGCACCGGCCGCAGCAGCGGGTTGGCGACGGCGACGCCGACCGCGTCGCCGGCGGTGAAGACTCGTTTGACGTCGTCGGGGTCGGCGAGCACGACCCAATCGCCCCAGCGCAAAAGGCGGAGGGTGAAGGCGTCGCCGTAGCGCGCGTGGCACTCCTGCAGCAGCGGCAGCGGCCGCCGCATCCAGTCCAGCGTCTGCAGCGCCCGCGGCTTCCGCGGCCCCGGCGGCAGCGCCCGGGCGCTCATCGCGACCCCCTCGCCTCGGCGGCCGCCAGCTCGTCCATCAGCTCGTCCTCGGCCTTGCAGGTGGCGGCGATCAGCAGATCGAAGAGGTCGGCGGTGAAGTCGGCTGGCAGGTCGGCCTCGGCGCCGCGCTGCAGGTAGCGGTTGCGGACGATCTCGACCCGGCCCGGCTGCATCATCGGGATCTCGTGCTCGCTCTTGAAGACGGCGACTTCGCGGCAGATCTGGAAGCGCTCGCCGAGCAGGCGGGCGATCTGGTCGTCGATCACGTCGAGGCGGTCGCGGAACGGCTGCAGACCCTCGCTCACTCCTCCCCACCCCCCAGCAGGCCGGTGGCGAAGGCGTGGCTGCAGGCGGGCAGCGCCTCGAGCGCGTAGCCGCCCTCCTGGATCACGCAGACCGGCAGGCCGCAGCGGGCCAGCAGGGCGCCGACCTCGGCGAAGATCTCAGGCTCGAAGCTCCAGCCGCCGTGCGGGTCGCCGGCGACGGTGTCGTAGCCAAGCGAGACGACCAGCGCCTGCGCCTCGGCGGCGAGCGCGTCGACCGAGGCGGCGACCGCGGCGACGTAGGTCGCCGGGCTGGGGCTGCGCTCGAAGGCGACGACCCGTTCGCGCGAGATCCGCGGCAGCACCGCGTCGGGCGGCAGGTTGGTGACCGGCGCCGCGTGCAGCGAGTGCAGGGTGACGCCCTCCATCCGCTCGACCAGGGCCGAGGTCCCGTTCGGGTAGTGGAGGTCGAGGTCGAGGACGCCGACCGGCTTGACGCCGGCCTCGCAGAGGGTCCAGACCGCCGCCGCCGCGTTGTTCAGGTAGCAGTAGCCGGCCTGGAAGGCGGGGCCGGCGTGATGGCCGGGCGGCCGGCAGACGGCGTAGGTGAAGCGAGCTCCCTCGACGATCCGCGTGGCGGCGGTGATCGAGGAGCGCACCGCCTCGCGGGCGGCGGCGACGAGGCCGGCGTGGACCGGGATGTCGGGCTCCAGCCCGGGCGGCGCGAACTCGGCGAGGATGACCGGCTCGGTCGACTCGACGCCGGCCAGCGCGTCGAGGTAGTGCTGCTCGTGCAGCGAGCCGAGCGTGCGCGCCACCGCCTCGTCGCCGGCGTCGGCGGCGACCGTGCGGACGCCGGCGTGGCGGGCGAGGCCCTCGTGCAGCGGCGCCAGGCGCTCGTTGCGGCCGTGGCCGGGCAGGCGGCGCTCGCCTTCGCGCACCCAGAGGGCGGCGTCGCCGCTGCCGCGGCGCTGCTCGATCATCAGCAGCTCCTCCATCACAGCCGCCGTCTCATCCTGATCCCGAGCGAGGCGAAGCCGTTGCCGAGGTAGAAGGCCTCGGTGGCGCGGATGCCGGCGAAGGTCTCCTGCGGCAGGCCGACCTCCAGCCGGGCCAGGCCCTGCTCGCGGGCGAGGTCGGCGATCGCCGCCATCAGGTCGGCGCCGATCGTGCGGCTGCGCCAGTCGGGCCGCACCCAGAGGTCCTGGATCACGATGTAGCGGCCGGGAACGTGCATCGCCCGCACGTGGCTGGCGGCGAGCACGCCGACCAGCTCGCCGCCCGCCTCGGCGACGAGCAGGACGCCGACCTCGGGGTCCTCGACCAGGACCCGCGCCTCGGCTTCCAGCGCGGCCGTCTCCGGCCGCCGGCCGCCGAGCTCGCTGAGCAGCTCGCCGACTGCCGCAGCCGCCGCCGGCACGTCGGCCGCGGTCGCCCGGCGCACATGCCAGATCGGCGTCGTCGTCGCTCCCTCTCCCGCCTGGGCCGCGATCGGCTCGCCGTTCACGCGCTCACCCGCCCCGGCTCGAGGTCGATGCTCCAAGCGTCCGGCTCGCCGCTGCCGCCGACCGTGCGCGCGATCGCCGCCATCGGCGCCCGCGCCTTGAGCAGGATCTCGTCGAACTCGTCCTGGGGGTCGGACTGCATCACGATCGCGCCGCCGGCCCCGATCGTCGTCCGCCCCGGCCGCATCACGATCGTGCGGATCACGATGCTGAGGTCGGTGGCGCCATCGACGCCGAAGTAGCCGATCGCGCCCGAGTAGACGCCGCGCGCCTGTGCCTCGAGCTCGTCGATGATCTCCATCGTCCGCTCCTTCGGCGCCCCGGTCATCGAGCCACCGGGGAAGCAGTTGCGCACGCACTCGACCGAGCTGCGCTCGGGCTCGAGCACGCCGGTGATCGTCGAGACGACCTGGTGCACGGTCGCGTAGGGCTCGACCGTCATCAGTTCCGGCACGCGGACGCTGTCGACTTCGCAGACGCGGCCGAGGTCGTTGCGCAGCAGGTCGACGATCATCAGGTGCTCGGCACGGGTCTTTTCGTCGGCGGCGAGCTCCTCGCGGCGGGCGGCGTCCTCGGCCGGATCGTCGCTGCGCGAGACCGTGCCCTTGATCGGGCGCGCCATCACCCGCCGCTCGCGGTCGACCGAGAGGAAGCGCTCGGGCGAGGAGCTGACGACGGCGCGCTCGCCGAAGCGCAGGAAGGCGGCGAACGGGGCCGGGTTGCTGCGCCGCAGCTGCCGGTAGAGGGCGAAGGGGTCGGGGCTGGCGTCGGTCGAGATCTGGTCGGTGAGGCAGACCTCGTAGGACTCGCCGGCGGCGAGTTCGGCCTGCGAGCGTTCGATGTCGGCGAGGTAGCGCTCGCGGCCGCGGCCGCAGCGGAACTCGACCCGGGCGCCGGGTTCGGAGGGCGGCGCCAGCGGCGCCTCGGGCGGCGGCGCCGCGATCGAGGCCGTGACCAGCTCGCTCGCCATCTCCAGCCAGGCCTCGGCCTCCGGGTCCTCCTCGACGGCGAGGGCGATGACGTGGGTGCAGAGGTTGGCGTGGTCGACGGCGACGACGCGGTTGGCGAGCATCAGCGCCGCGTCGGGCATGTCGGAGCTGTGCACGTTGGGCGAGCCGCAGTCGGCCTTCAGCTCGTAGCCGAGATAGCCGACGTAGCCGCCGAGCAGGCCGCGCGGGACCGAAGGCGGCGGCTCGACCTGCAGGCGGCGCATCTCCCGGTTCAGCAGGTCGAAGACCGAGCCTCGCTGGACCGACTCCTGACCCTCCCGGCGCACGACGGTCTCGCCGGCGTCGACGTCGTACTCCAGTACGCAGCTGCCGAGCCCGGCGCTGGTGCCGAGGAAAGAGCACTGGGCGAGCCAGGTCGGGGCGTCGGCGCTGTCGAGCCAGAAGGAGGCCTCGGCGTCGGCGAAGAGCCGTTCGTAGAGCTGCTCGGTCGGCGCCTCCCCCTCCAGCGTGCGGACCAGCAGCCGCGGCGGCTGCGCCGGCTCGACGGCGCGGGCCGGCGCCGACCGCCGCGTCTGCACCGCGGCCCTTGGACGGGGCACGGTTCGCGACGCGGCGGCGAGCCGGCGCTCGGCCATCGCGTAGAAGTTTTCGGCGATCTTGCGCCCGTGCTCGGTGGCGACCGACTCGGGGTGGAACTGGACGCCCCACATCGGCCGCGTCCTGTGTTCGATCCCCATCACGACGCGATCGTCGTCTTCGGACCAGGCCGTCTCGCGCCCCTCCGGCCCCATCGGGCTGGTGATCGCGAGCGAGTGATAGCGGACGACTTCGAAACTCTGGGGGACGCCCTCGAAGAGGCCGGTGCCATCGTGGCGGACGCGGCTGAGACGCCCGTGCATCGCCATCGGCGCCCGCTGCACGTCGCCGCGCAGCAGGTTGCCGATCCCCTGGTGGCCGAGGCAGATGCCGAAGACGGGGATCTCGCTGTAGCGGAGGATGTCGCGGCAGACGCCGAAGTCGTGCCAGCGTTCGGGCCGGCCCGGGCCCGGCGAGAGGACGATCGCGTCGAAGCTCTCGCGCGAGAGCACCCGCCAGGAGACGGCGTCGTTGTTGACCA
Organism: Actinomycetota bacterium; assembly: GCA_048498975.1. Taxonomy (GTDB): domain Bacteria; phylum Actinomycetota; class Thermoleophilia; order Solirubrobacterales; family 70-9; genus VAYN01. The sequence goes on from JBEHWY010000111.1 coordinate 8,412, forward strand.
CGACCGGCTCGGTGCCGCAGGCGGCGGCCAGCAGGTGGAAGACGTTGTAGCTGTAGGAGTCGTGGTTGTCGACCAGCAGGGTGCGCATCAGGCTGCCTCCAGTCCGAGTCCGCGGACGCCCTGGCCGAGCACCGCCTGAACCACCCGCTCCACCTGCGGCGAGCGCTCGTCCTCCTCGTACCAGCGGCCGAAATGCGAGAGGAAACGGGCCAGCGGCAGCGTGTCGAAGGTCTCGACCGCGCTGCGCAGGTGGACCCGGTAGTTCTGCGACTGGACCACCGCGAAGCGGTAGTCGGGGTCGGTGCCCGGGCGCCCCCCGTCCAAGGGCGCGCTGCCCCCGCGGCGCGCCTGCGCCCGGGCCAAGTCCCAGCCGAGGCTGGTGCCGTCGACCAGCAGCTTCTCCGGCTCGAAGTCGACCCGCTTCGACATCGGCTGCAGGAGGAAGAAGCCGAGCGCGATCTGCGCCGCCAGCCCTTCGGCGCCGGGATGATTGCGGCGCACGGCGGCGCGCTCGGGGTCGGCGCCGAGCTCGTCCTCGATCCACTCGGCGAGGTCGTCGATCAGCAACGCCCCTTCCTTGCTCGAGGTGATCGCCTGCCGCTCGCGGGCGACCATGCCGTGGAAGACGTCGTGGGTCGGCGGGCCGCCGCCCTTGGCGCTGCCGTAGCCGTTGCCGTTGGTGGCGCCGAGGTGGTCGATCAGCTGGCGGCGGCAGGTGACGTGGGCGACCCACTCGGTGCCGCAGACCTGCAGCGAGATCACGTCGTCGAGCTCCGGTGCCGCCGCCCAGTAGGCGAGCGCCCGCATGTGCTGGGTCGGCAGCCCGTCGGCGCGGACGAGCGGCATCTCTTCCAGCTCCTCGCGCGCGGTCGAGTACATCACCATCGAGTCGTGCGAGCGGCGGCGGAGCTTGCCTTCGCTGAGGCCCTGGTTGGTCAGCTCGCGCACCTCGGGCAGGAAGTCGGACTCGAAGATCACCTTGTCGAAGGGGATGCCGAGCCGGGCCAGGGTCTTGCGCTGGCCGGCGATCACCCAGGCGCGCGTCTTCGACCACAGTTCGAGCGCTTCCTGGTCGCCGCCCAGGACCCGCATCATCAGCTCGTCGGCGGTGTCGTTGTAGAGCGCCTCCTCGCGGGCGATCGAGTCCTCCGCCCCGTCCTCGTCGGCGCCGGCGGCGGCGCGGCCGGCGGTCACGTACTGGGCGTAGCAGGAGCCGACGAAGTGGTCGCTCTTCTCGGTCCCGTCGGGGCCGAGGTTGGGCTGGTCGCGGCCGCTGTGCTCGACCACGCCGGCCATCGCCTCGCCCATGCTGCGGCCGACGTCGCAGATCAGGCTACGGTGCTCGACTTCCGCCCCGGCCTGCTTCAGCGAGGCGCCGATCGCGTTGCCGATCGCCAGGTTGCGGAGGTGGCCGATGTGCAGCGCCTTGGTCGTGTTGGCGCCCCAGAAGTAGACGGCGTAGCGGCGGTCGGCGGCGAGGTCGGCGTCGGCGAGGTCCTCGCCGCTCTCCAGCGCGGCGCCGGTCGCCTCGACCCACTCGTCGGCGAGGCGGACCCGGATTTGGTCGCCGCTCTCGACCAGCTTCCCCGCCCACTCGGCCTCGCGCAGCCGTTCCAGCGCCGCCAGCGCTTCGGCGTTCTCGCGCCAGTCGGGAACGCGCGGCACCAGCATCAGGTCGAAGTCGCCGCCGGGGCGGTGGACGGTCCGGGCCGACCACTGTGGCGCCCCGTCGGCGCCGGCCGCAAGCCGCTCTACGCTGTCGAAAAGGTTCTCTCCCATAGCCGTAAGTCCCCGAGTGCCGGTAGTTGGTTTTCGGATGCACCGGCCGGGGCTCGAACCCGGATCTACGGCTTACAACGCCGTCCCTTTAACCGATTAAGGCACCGGTGCTGGCTATGGTTTGCCCAGATCAGCCTCCCTGACTGATCAAGACGGCGCGAGCATAACATGCGCTGTCAAATACAGCCAAGTTTGTTGATCGTTAGGCCCGGCCGGCGTCCAAGAGGCGCTTCAGAAAGCGCCTGGTCTCGGGCCTTTTCGGGTCCTCGAGGACCTTCGACGGCGGTCCGGACTCGACGATCCGGCCCTCGTGGAGGAAGGCCACCTCGTCGGCGACCTCGCGGGCGAAGCTCATCTCGTGGGTGGCGATCACCATCGTCATCCCCTCGGCCTTGAGGTCGCGCACCGCCTCCAGCACCTCGCCGACCAGCTCCGGGTCGAGGGCGCTGGTCACCTCGTCGAGCAGCAGCGCGCGGGGGCGGCCGGCGAAGGCGCGGGCGATCGCCACCCGCTGCTGCTGACCGCCGGAGAGGTTGTCGGGGCGGTCGTCCTCGCGGCCGGCGAGGCCGAAGCGGGCGAGCAGAGCGCGGCCGCGCTCCTCGGCCTCCGCCTTGGCGGCGCCGTGCGCGCGCCTCTCCCCCAGGACGACGTTCTGCAGCGCGGTCAGGTGCGGGAACAGGTTGTAGGCCTGGAAGACGACGCCGAGCCGGCGCCGCACCGCGACCGGCTTCACCGCCGGGTCGGTGATCACCTCGCCGTCGAGGAAGATGTCGCCGTCGTCGATCTCCTCGAGCAGGTCGATGCAGCGCAGCAGCGTCGACTTGCCCGAGCCGGAGGCGCCGATCAGGGCGACGGCGCGGTGCTCGTCGACACTGAGGTCGATGCCGCGCAGGACCTGGCGCTCGCCGAAGGACTTGGTGACTTCGCGAACCTCGAGGACGGGCGCGTTCACCGCACCATCCCCTCGGGCCCGCCGATCCGGTCGACGACGCGGGCGAGCGGGATCGTCACCGCCAGGTAGAGCATCGCAGCGGCGATCAGCGGCGTGAAGTTGAAGGTTTCGTACTGGATGATCTGGGCGATCCGGAAGGCCTCCATCGGGCCGAGGATCGAGATCAGCGCGACGTCCTTCTGCAGGGAGACGAAGTCGTTGAGGAGCGGCGGCGCGACGCGGCGCACGGCCTGGGGCAGGATCACGTGCCGCATCGCCTGCCCCTCGGTGAGGCCGATCGCCAGCGCCGCGTCGCGCTGGCTGCGGTGGATCGAGCCGATCCCGGCGCGGTAGACCTCGGCGACGTAGGCGCTGTAGGCGAGGGCGAGGGCGATGCTGCCGAGCACGACCGGATCCGTCGGCAGCCCGCCCAGCTTCAGCGCCGGGACCCCGAAGCCGACCAGATAGACGAGCAGGATGATCGGAAAGCCGCGGAACAGGTCGACCCAGACCGTCCCCAGCATCCGCAGCGGGAACAGCGCCGGCGCCCGGCTGGTCCGGATCATCGCGATCACCAGGCCGAGGGCGAGGACCACGACCTCGACGATCATGAAGACCTTGACGTCGAGCCAGAACCCTTCGAGCACTTCGGGAAACGCCTGCTTGAAGATCGACCAGGAGAAGAACGTTTCCCGCACTTCCGGCCAGCCCGGGCTGGTCAGGACCCAGGCGGCGAGCCCACCGATGACGACGATCGTCGAGAACGCCGCAATCGCCTGCCCGCGGCGCTGATGGCGGCGCTTGGCAGCCTCCCGTTCGAGGCGCCGATCGCTGATGGCGGCAGATTCGGCCACGCGGCGCGGATTCTGACCCCGGCTCTGGACGGTGCCTTGGACGCGACGGGGCGGGTCTGTGGAAGGGCGGGGTCCCGAGATGCCGCTGTCGACTTTGTGGCCCCTATGAGGGCTCAAAAGTCGACAGCGGCACGCCCGCACCAGT
>JBEHWY010000112.1:0-12046 GCA_048498975.1 Actinomycetota bacterium
GGGGGGTGTTGTTCCAGGCCGAGTTCGGGAGTTTTTGGAGGGACGCGCGGCGTTTGCGTCGTTTGGTCCCTCATAGGGGCCCAAACGACGCAAACGGATACCGCCGAAGGGCGGGACGCTCCGATTCGTCCGCGTTGTCGACTTTGTGCTCCCTATAGGGGGTAGAAAGTCGACAACGGCGGCGCCGATGCATGGAGCGAGTGGTGCGGGCGTGCCGCTGTCGACTTTTGAGCCCTCATAGGGGCCACAAAGTCGACAGCGGCAAATCGGACCCCGCCCTGTGAGCACCACAAACGCCTCCGCGGAATCTCTCCCAGCGCCGCCCCAGCGCTGCCAAGCTCCCCCCATGTTCCAGGCCTTGCGCACCGACTTCGAGAGCCTGCCCGAGGTGCTCGCCTCGAGAGCCGCCGAGATCGGCGGCGCACGCTTCGTCCAGGACGCCAACCAGGAGTGGACCTATGGCGAGTTCCACGCACGGGTGACGGAGGTCGCCGCCGGGCTGCGGGAGCTCGGGGTGCAGCAGGGGGACGTCGTCGGCGTCGTCCTTCCCAACAGTCCTCATTACCTAGAGGTCTGGTGGGCGATCCTCTGGCTCGGTGCGATCTTCAACCCGGTCAACCCGGCGCTGACCGCGCGCGAGGCGGTTGGCATCCTCGCCGACTCCGAAGCCAAGGTCGTCGTCGCCACGCCCGCGGCGGCGGCGGGGCTGGAGGAGCACCGCGACCAGCTGCCGAACCTGCGCGAGATCGTCGCCGCCGAGGGCGCCGATCCGGCGGCGCCGCTGCGCGGGCGCGGCAGCCTCGGCGACCACGCAGAGATCAAGGCCGGCGACCTCGCCTCCTTCGTCTACACCTCCGGCACCACCGGCCGGCCGAAGGGGGCGATGCTCGGCCACGGCAACTTCCTCGCCAACGCCTGGCAGCTCGGCGAGCTGCTGCCCGTCTCCCAGGGCGACACGATGGGCATGGTCCTGCCGCTGTTCCACGTCAACGCCCAGGTGGTGACGACGATCCTGCCGCTGGTGATCGGCGCCCAGACGGCGATGTGGGAGCGCTTCTCGGCCTCGAAGTTCTGGGCCGAGGTCGCCCGCTTCGAACCGGTCACCTTCTCCTCGGTGCCGACGATGCTGGCGGCGCTGCTGCACGCGCCCGGCGCCGACGAAGCCGAGTCGAACACGCTGCGCTTCGTGATCTGCGGCGCGGCGCCGCTCTCGCCCGCCCTCTTCCGCCGCTTCGAGGAGAAGTTCGGGCTGAAGATCATGGAGGGCTACGGCCTCACCGAGGGCACCTGCTGCACGACGATCAACCCCTTCAGCGGGCCGCGCAAGATCGGCTCGGTCGGGCTGCCGACCCGCGCCCAGGACGTCGCGATCATGGACGAGCAGAACCAGGTCGTCGCCGACGGCACCCCGGGCGAAGTCTGCTTCCGCGGGCCGAACATGATGCACGGCTACTACAACCGGCCCGACGCCAACGCCGAGACCCTCGTCGACGGCTGGCTGCACACCGGCGACGTCGGCTACCGCGACGAGGACGGCTACTTCTTCCTCGTCGACCGCACCAAGGACATGATCATCCGCGGCGGCGAGAACATCTACCCGCGCGAGATCGAGGACGTCCTGCTCGAGCACGACAGCGTCAAGGAGGCCGCCGTCGTCGGCCGCCCCGACGAAGTCCGCGGCGAGGAGGTCCACGCGGTCGTCGCCCTGGTTGCCGGTGAGGACGTCGCCGCGCTGGAGCGCCATTGCCGCGAGCGGCTGGCGGCGTTCAAGGTGCCGTCGAGCTGGGAGGTGGTCGAGGAGCTGCCGAAGACCTCGACCGGGAAGATCGACAAGAAGCCGCTGCGCGAGAAGCTCGCCGCCGCGGCGAGCTGAGGCCCGCGGGCCGAGGAGAGGAGAGGGCTTTGGGAATCCTGGACGAGAAGGCGATCATGATCACCGGGGCGGCCAGCGGCATCGGCCGCGCGACCGCGCTGGAGGCTGCCGCCGAGGGCGCGCAGCTGCTGCTCTGCGACGTCAACGACGAGCAGGGCGAGGCCGAGGCGGCGGCGATCGACGGCGCCACCTACCTGCACTGCAACGTCACCGACGAGGCCAGCGTGCAGGCCGCGGTGGCGACCGCCGTGGAGCGGCTCGGCCGCCTCGACGGCGCCTTCAACTGCGCCGGCATCCTCGCCGCGATCGGCAACGCCGGCGAAGTCCCGCTCGACGAATGGAAGAAGGTCATCGACGTCGACCTGAACGGCGTCTTCCTCTGCACCAAGCACCAGATCACGGTGATGGCCGAGCAGGGCTCGGGCTCGATCCTCAACATGGCCTCGGCCGCCGGCCTGATCGGCTGGCCCGGCGCCTCCGCCTACGTCGCCGCCAAGCACGGCGTCGTCGGCCTCAGCAAATCGGCGGCGCTGGAGTACGCCGAGGCCGGCGTCCGCGTCAACTCGATCTGCCCCTCCTACGTGCTCACCCCGATGGTCGAGAAAGACCTCTTCGAGGACACGCTCGGCAATGACGAGGAGCTGATCGCCGCCGCCCGCGCCAACCACCCGATCGGCCGCTTCGCCCAGCCGCAGGAGATCGCCAACGCGGCGGTCTGGCTGCTCTCCGACAAGGCCTCGTTCGTGACCGGCTCGGCGATGAGCGTCGACGGCGGCTACACGACGCCGTAACGCGCGGCGCCCGAGCACTGGCAGACTGACCCCGATGGCGGATCGCGACAGCTTCGAGCAGAGCCCCTACGAGCTGCCGCCCGGCTCGACCGAGATCGTCCTCGTCCGCCACGGGGCCTCCGAGGCGGCGGTCGTCGGCGGCCGCTTCCCGCTCGTCGACGGCCACTCCGACCCGGCCCTGTCCGACGCCGGCAGGGCGCAGGCGGAGATGGTCGCCCGCGGGCTCGGCGGCGACGAATTCAGCGGCCTCTTCGTCACCAGCCTGCGCCGCACCCAGGAAACGGCGGCGCCGCTGGCCGCCGCCACCGGGCTGCAGCCGCAGGTGATCCGCGAGCTGCGCGAGGTCTACCTCGGCGACTTCGAGGGCGGCGAGTACCGGATCCGCGCCGGCCGCGGCGACCCGGTGATCCAGCAGGTCTTCGCCGAGGAACGCTGGGACGCAATCCCGAACGGCGAGCCCTGGGAGGACTTCAGCGCCCGGCTCAGCGCCGGGATCGAGCAGATCGTCGCCGCGGTCGGGCCCAACACCAGCGCCGTCGCGGTCGTCCACGGCGCCGTGATCGGCCAGCTCTGCCGGCAGGCGACCAACAGCCGCCCCTTCGCCTTCGTCCACTCCGACAACTGCTCGGTCTCGCGGCTCGTCGTCTTCGCGGACGGCCGCTGGCTGCTGCGCAGCTTCAACGACATCTCGCACCTGACGGTCAGAACCGGCCCCGCCGGCTGACGCTCGCACCGATCCCAAAAGGGGGAGACATGCCCGCATTCCTCGTTCACGGAAATCCCGACACGGCGGCCGAGTGGGACGGGGTGATCTCGCACCTCGGCGACTACGGCGAGGAGATCGTCGCCGCCGACCTGCCCGGCTTCGCCGCGGCCGCACCCGCCGGCTTCCCCTGCACCAAGGAGGCCTACGTCGACTGGATCGTCGAGCAGCTCGAAGGGCTCGGCGGCAGGGTCGACCTGGTCGGCCACGACTGGGGCTCGCTGCTGGTCCAGCGCGTCGCCTCCGTCCGCCCCGACCTGCTCTCCAGCGTCGCCTGCGGCGGCGCCGCGGTCGACGTCGACTACCCCTGGCACCCGCTGGCCCAGGTCTGGCAGACGCCGGGCGAGGGGGAGAAGTACATGGAGGAGGAGCTGACCGCCGAGTTCGGGATCGAGCACCTGGTCGAAAACGGCGTCCCCCGCGAGTACGCGGAGCGCAACATGTGGCTGACGCCGCACGGCAAGGACACGATCCTCAAGCTCTACCGCTCGGCCGTCCACATCGGCGCCGAATGGCAGCCCGACCTGGAGCAGCTTGAGGTGCCGGCGATGGTGATCTGGGGCCGCACCGACCCCTACGTGCCGCTCGAATTCGGCGAAAAGCTGGCCGCCCGGATGAAGGGCGAGCTGGTCGTGCTCGAGTGCGGCCACTGGTGGCCCTTCGAGCGCCCCGCCGAGACCGCCGAGGCCCTCCAACGCCACTGGTCCGCCGCCCGGTAGTCCGCCCCGTGTGGCAGTGCTTTTCCGTAGATAGTCCGGAAAAGCACTGCCACGTCGGCGTTGTGGGGAAATCACAACTCTGACCCCATTCGGGTGGTGGTCTTCTCCAGTTGCCCGTGAGAGTCTGGGCCGATGACCGACACCGACCTACTTGCCCTGCACGGGCTCGCGGTGAAGAAGGCCGGCAGCCCCGCCGCGGTGGCCGCCGTCCTCGGCGCCGATGAGTCCGAAATCGAGTCCGCCCTCGAGGCCGCCGTCGCCGCCGGCCGCGCCGCCGGCGCCAAAGGCACCTTCATGGTCGCCCCGGCCGGCCGCGAGTGGCTCGACGAGCGCTACCCCGAGGTCTACGCCGAGTTCCGCGCCGACCCCGCCGCGACCGAGGCCTACGAGCGCTTCGAGAAGATCAACCGCGAGCTGCTGGCGCTCTTCACCGACTGGCAGATGATGCCCGCGGCCGGCGGCGAGCGGGTCCCCAACGACCACTCCGACGCCGACTACGACCACGGCGTGATCGACCGCCTCGGCGCCCAGCACGAACGGGCCGAGAAGGTGCTCGACCGCTTCGCCGCGCTCGACCCCCGGCTCGGCATCTACAAGACCCGCCTCGACGAGGCCTACGACAAGGTCCTCGCCGGCGAGATCGACTGGGTCAGCGGCGCCCGCATCGACAGCTACCACACGGTCTGGTTCGAGCTGCACGAGGACCTGCTTCGCATGCTCGGCCGCGAACGCGAGGAGGCGCCTTGACGGCAGTCGCCGACCGCGCTGTCGTCCTCGACGGCTCGACCGTCCCCGACCGCGAGGTGGTCGGCAACAAGGGCCGCAGCATCGCCTGGATGCTGAGCCTCGGCCTGCCGGTGCCGCCGGCGCTGTGCCTGCCGATCGAGGAGTGCCGCCGCTTCCACGCCGCCGGCGGCGAGCTCGAAGACGAGGCCTGGAGCTCGGTCCTCGCCGGCGTCGCCGGCCTCGAGGAAAAGCTCGGCCGCAGCTTCGGCGGCGGCGAGAACCCGCTGCTGGTCTCGGTCCGCTCGGGCGCCGCGGTGAGCATGCCGGGGATGATGGACACGGTCCTCAACCTCGGCATCACCGACGAGGTCGAGGAAGCGCTGGCGGCGCTCTCCGGCGACCGCGACTTCGCCCGCTCCACCCACTGCCGCTTCGTCCACCAGTTCGGCGAGACGGTGCTCGGCGCCGACCTCGACGAGCCCGGCGAGGGCGCCACCCCCTCCGAGGTCCGCGAGGCGGTCCTCCGCGACACCGACGAAGAGGTCCCGACCGACCCCTACGAGGCGCTGAAAGCGGTGATCAAGACCGTCTTCGGCTCCTGGTCCTCGCGCCGCGCCAAGGCCTACCGCAAGCACTGGGGCATCGCCGAGGACGGCGGCACCGCGGTGATCGTGCAGGCGATGGTCTTCGGCAACCTCGGCGAGGACTCCGGCACCGGCGTGCTCTTCTCCCGCAACCCGCTCAGCGGCGACCCCGAGCCCTACGGCGAGTGGCTGCCGAAGGGGCAAGGGGAGGACGTCGTCAGCGGCACCCACGACCCGCTGCCGCTGGCCGAGCTGGCGCGGACGATGCCGGCCGCGCACGAGCGCCTGCTCGACGCCGCGAAGCTGCTCGAGCGCGAGCACGGCGACGTCCAGGACGTCGAGTTCACGGTCGAGCGCGGCGAGCTCTGGCTGCTGCAGACGCGCTCGGCGAAGCGCTCGCCGCTGGCCGCCGTGCGCGCCGCCGTCGACCTCGTCCAGGAGGGCGCGATCGACCGCGCCGAGGCGATCTCCCGGGTCAGCGCCGAGCAGCTCGCCACCGTGCTGGCGCCGCACCTGGCCGACCACGTCACCGACGGCGCCGAGGTGCTCGCCCGCGGCGTCGCCGCCTGTCCCGGGGTCGCCAGCGGCGTCGCCGTCGCCGACTCCGACGCGGCCGCGGCGGCCGAGGGCGACACCGTCCTCACCCGGCCGACGACCAGCCCCGAGGACGTCAGCGGCATGATCGCCGCCTGCGCCGTCGTCACCGAGCGCGGCGGCTCGACCTCGCACGCCGCTGTCGTCACCCGCGCCCTCGGCCGGCCCAGCGTGGTCGGCGTCGGCGAGGGCGTCAGCGACGGCCTCGCCGGGCGCGAGCTGACCGTCGACGGCTCCGCCGGGGTCGTCTACGCCGGCATCCTGCCGACCGAGGAGGTCGACCCGGACACGGTGCCCGGCCTCACCGAGCTGATCGAGTGGGCGCGCGAGCTGAGCCCGGTCGCGGTCCTCGACGCGGCCGAGGGCGCGCTCGACCTCGACGCCGGCGGCGCCGCCCTGGACGAGGGCGCGCCCGACGTCGACGCCCTGACCGAGACCCTGCGCGGCGCGTCCGCCGCCCGCGGCTCGGCACTTGCAACTGCGGAGGGAGCCCGCGCCGTGCTCAAGGCCGGCGTCGGGACCGTGGAGCGGCTCCCGGGACAGCACGAGGCGGCATTGCTGCTGCGGCTGGCCCAGGAGCATTCGAACCTCGAGGAGGAGAAGGAGAGATAGAAGTGAGCGAGACGACGACTGAGACGGCCGCGAGGCCATATCCGGACAAGTGGCCGCGCGAGTCGGCGACGCCGCTGGTCGAGCGCTACCACGCCGCGATCCGGGCGCTGGTCGCCGAGAAGCTCGCCGCCAGCGGCAAGAGCTGGGAGGAAGCGGTGGTCACCGAGGAGCTGTTCCCGACCCAGGAGGAGCTCTGGCAGATCGAGGCCGACGTGCTGGCCGAGGGCTACCGCTTCGACGTCTCGGCGACGATCTCGCTGAAGGAGGAGCCGGACAAATACAAACCGCTGGCCGGCATCGCCGACACCGGCAAGCACGAATCCGACGACCAGGGCCGGCCGATCGTCGGCACCGGCGACAACGTCTTCAAAGCGCCCGCCGACGTCACCGGCATCGCCCGCTACATCTCCGACGTCGAGAAGGTGATGGAGATGCTGACCGAGGGCGTGCCGGAGAACACGGTGGCGATCATCGACGACTCCGGCGGCACCCTGACCGCGCCGATCCTCGGCGACTTCACCGCCGTCGTCTGCATGGGCGGCACGGTGCGCTCGCACCTCGGGATCCTGACCCGCGAGTACAACGTGCCCTGCCTGATGAACGCCGCGCTCGACGGCCTCGCCGACGGCGACGAAGTCACGGTCGAGTACTCCAAACCGGCCGCCGACGCCTACGCCGATCCCGAGGCCGCCGCCGACCACCGCGCCCGCATCATCAAGGTCTCCTAGGGGGAATCAGAACCATGCCGATAAAGCAGAGCTACAAGGACGTCCTGGAGGCCAACGCCTTCATCCAGAAGTGGGCCGACTCCTTCTATTACATGTGCACCACGCGCACGGTGCAGGAGTCGAAACTGTTCCCCGTCAACCCCTACATCGCGCTCTCCTACTACAACTGCTGGTACCGCTACCCGGAGATGCTGCGCAAGATCGAGGCCTCGATGTCGGCCGAGGAAATCGGCGACCGCGCCCGCCTCGTCGGCACCTACGTCAACACGATCTCGATGGGCGTCGCGCCGCAGTTCTACCTCGGCGCCCGCCAGTTCCTGATCGACATGGGGCTGATCAAACCGACCGACGCGGTCGAAGACGTGCTCTACGTCACCGACTTCTCGCGCCGGCTCAACCTCGCCTACCACCGCTCCGAGGCGCACATCCAGCCCAGCGACGGCAGCTACAAAGACCAGGTCCACACCGCGCGCCAGACGCAGTTCTTCGAAGAAAACGCGCTCGGCCTGACCCCCGGCGACAAGCTGCACACGGCGTTCACGAAGTTCATGGCGGCGGTCTCCGCCTACGGCTTCCTCAGCCACTGCGAGTGCCGGCTCTCCTTCTGCAACCACGGTCCGTACCGGACCAAGGGCGGCAACGAGATCCTGGTCCGCGACGCGGTCGACCTCTCCGAGTGCGACTACCCGTGGATGGACGGTGTCGCCGGCGAGATCGAGCACAACAACCTGACCATCACCGTGGAGATGAAGGACACCCACTTCCAGATGGTCGACGACTGGGGCAGCTTCGAGGCCGAACCGTCCTACAGCAACGACAACCTGGTCTCGCTCGGGGTCTACACCTCCGACTGGCTCTCGGACGGTTACATCCCGGTCCACATGGACAGCGCCTCCGAGCTCGCCGACTACCTCGATGACCAGCGCGAGAAGATGGAAGCGGCGACGGCGAACATGTGGAAAATGATGGCCGGCTGGACGCGCGAGCAGATGATCGACGCCGGCCTGCTCGTCTACTACGGCACCTACAAGGACCTCGCCCACTTCGCCGGGGTCTACGAGCAGGACGACTGGTTCCTGGTCGACGACCGCACCCAGCGGCTGAAGCCGATCATGAACGACGAGTACGGCAACTCGGTGATCGCCGAGCTGGTCGGGCTGATCTCGATGACCTCCCAGCAGCGCAGCCCGCAGCGGATGGCGCGCTACTCGGGCGAGCGGGGCGAGATGTGGACCTCGATCCCCTACTCGGTGCTTGCGGATGACGAGTTCACCGCGCACGTCGGCCCGATCGAGGGCGGCGTCACCACGCTGCCGCCGAAAACGGCGAAGTGGACGACGACCCAGGGCAAGCTCAGCCAGGACGAGCTGAACGCCGCCGCCAAGGCGTTCCACAGCAAGAAGTTCGACCTGCGCTTCTACGACGACGACGTCTGGGTCAAGAACAACCCCGACGCCGAGCAGGCGACGGCCCTGGCGAGCTAGGGCCGGGAACCGAACCGCGCGCGAGCGCCCGGCGAGAGACGCCATGTACGGCGCCAACCTCGCCGGGCTGCTCGACGGCCCCGCCCGCTGGGCGGCGCAGCGGCCGGCGCTGCTGGTCGGCGAGCGGCCGCGGCGGACCTGGGCCGAGCTGGCGGCGGCGGTGGCCCGCCGCGCCGGCGGCCTGCGCGAGGGATACGGGATCGGGCCCGGCGACGCGGTCGCGATCTTCGCCGCCAACCACCTCGCCTACCTCGAGGCGCTGTTCTCGATCTGGCACGCGGGCGGCGTCGCGGTGCCGATCTCCAGCCGCCTGCACCCGCGCGAGGCGGCCGACATCGTGCAGCGCGGGCACGCCCGCCTCTGCTTCGCGACGCCCGACACCGCGGCCGGGCTCGCCGCCGAGGTCGAGGTCCCGGTCGTCGTCTTCGGCGAGGCCGAGGACGCGGCGCTGGAAGCGGCGGCGCCGGCGGCGGCGGTGCCGCGGCTGGCGACCGACGACGCCTGGACCTTCTTCACCTCCGGCACCACCGGCAGGCCGAAGGGGGCGCGGCTCAGCCACGCCAACCTGTTTGCGATGGCGGCCGCCTACCTGGCCGACGCCGACGCGGTCGGCCCGCGCGACTCGATGATCCACGTCGCCGCCTTCAGCCATGCCTCGGGGCTGATGTCGCTGCCGTTCATCGCCCGCGGCGCGGCGCAGGTGCTGCCGCCCTCCGGCGGCTTCGACGCCGACGAGCTCCTCGACCTGGTCGAAGCGGGGGAGCGCTCGACCTTCTTCGTGCCGCCGACTCTGCTGCGCCGGCTCGCCGCCCACCCGCGCGCCGGCGCCGCGGCGCCCGGCATCGGCACGATCATCGCCGGCGCCGCGCCGATCCTCCCCGCCGACCTGAAGGCCGCCGTCGGCGCCCTCGGCCCGGTGGTCTGGAACGGCTACGGCCAGGGCGAGTCGCCCTGCACGATCACCGCCCACGGCAAGGCGGCGATCGGCGCCGCGGTCGCCGCCGGCGACGAGGAGGCGCTGCGCTCGGTCGGCATCGCCCGCGTCGCCCAGGTCGTGCGGGTCCTCGACGACGAGGACCGCGAGCTGGGGCCGGGCGAGGTCGGCGAGGTCGTCGTCGACGGGCCGACGGTGATGGCCGGCTACCTCGACATGCCGGAGGCGACCGCACAGACGCTGCGCGGCGGCGTCCTGCACACCGGCGACCTCGGCTTCTTCGACGACGCCGGCCGGCTCACCCTGGTCGACCGCGCCAAGGACGTGATCATCACCGGCGGCTACAACGTCTACCCGCGCGAGGTCGAGGACGTGCTCGACCGCGACCCGGCGGTGGCCGAGTCGGCAGTCGTCGGCCTGCCCGACCCGGAGTGGGGGGAGATCGTCGTCGCCTTCGTCGTCCCGGCCCCGGGGGCGGAGGTCGACAGCGAGGCGCTCGACCGCCTCTGCCTCGACTCGATCGCCCGCCACAAGCGCCCGCGCGGCTACGGCGTCCTCGCCGAACTGCCCCGCAACCCGGCCGGCAAGGTGCTGAAGTCGAGGCTGCGCGAGCTGGCGGAGGCGGGCCATGTCGCCGGCTGATACCACCGTGCCGAGTGCGCTCCCCGCCAGGGTCCAGATCCTCGACACCACCCTGCGCGACGGCCAGCAGAGCCTCTGGGGAATGCGGATGCAGGCGGGGATGGCGCTGCCGGTCGCCGAGCTGCTCGACCGCACCGGCTTCAGCGTCATCGACTTCGCCGGCTCCTCCCACATGGAGGTGCTGATCAAGTACAAGCGCGAGAACGCTTGGGAAGGGCTCGACCTGATCCGTGGGCAGATCAAGCGCACGCCGATGCGGGGCGGGATGCGGGCCAACGCCTGCATCTCCTTCGGCGTTTCGCCCGACGCGCTGATGGACCTCTGGATGCGGCGCCTGTGCGAGCACGGCGTCCGTTCCTTCTGGCTCTACGACGTCCTCTACGGAATCGACAACTTCGCCCGCCTGGCGAAGGTCGCCAAGCAGTACGGCGCCGAGGCGCTCGGCACCGTCTTCTACACGATCTCCCCGGTCCACACCGACGACTACCTGGCGGCGAAAGCGGCCGAGATCGCGGCGGTGCCGGAGATCGACGGGGTGCTCTTCTACGACACCGCCGGCGTGCTCGAAGTCGAGCGGCTGCGGACGCTGCTGCCGAAGATCGTCGCCGCCGCGGCGCCGAAGCCGGTCGAGATCCACGCCAACAACCTGATGGGGACCTCGGGGCTCGCCTACGTCGAGGCGGTCAAATGCGGGGTCACGGTCCTGCACACCGCGGCGCGCGCGATGGCCAACGGCCCCTCGGTCCCCTCGACCGAGAGCGTCGTCCGCAACCTCGAGCTGCTGGGTGTCGAGCACGGCCTCGACACCTCGCTGCTGGCGCCGGTCGACGCCCACTTCCGCGCCGTCGGCCGCGCCGCCGGCCACCTGGTCGACCAGGTCAGCGAGTACGACCTGTTCAACGTCACCCACCAGGTGCCGGGCGGGATGGTCGGCACGCTGAAGGCCCAGCTCGACCAGCACGGGATGACCCACCGCCTCGACGCGGTGCTGGCCGAGACCGGCCGCGTCCGCGAGGAGCTCGGCTGGCCGGTGATGGCGACGCCGCTCTCCCAGCTCGTCGGCACCCAGGCGGTCCTCAACGTGGTCGGCGGCGAGCGCTACGGCCTCGTCCCCGACCAGGTCGTCGCCTACGCCGCCGGCCACTACGGCGAGCCGCCCGCCCCCCTGCACCCCGACGTCCTCGACCGGATCATGGGCGCCGAGAACGCCGCCCGCGTCCTCGCCTCCCCGCCCGAGCAGCCGACCCTCGAGCAACTCCGCGCCCGCCACGGCACCGGCCCCGGCGAAGACGACCTGCTGATCCTCAAGGCCCTGATCCCCGAGAGCGACATCGAGGCGATGCAGGCCGCCGGCCCCGTAGCCCGCGACTACCCCCTGCTGCCGCCGCAGATCGCCGAGATCAAGGCCCTGATCGAGACCGCCCGCTCCCCCTACGTGAGAGTCGCCAACGAGCGCTGGTCCCTCGACCTGCGCCGGTAGGCGGCGCGACGAGACCCGAGGCGGGGAGGGTGATCGGGGCCGGGCTCGAGGCGGCCAAGCCCTCCGTGCGGATTTCGTTAACAGCTTCAGCGGCCATGATCAGGGCTGATTGGGCG
>JBEHWY010000113.1:0-12039 GCA_048498975.1 Actinomycetota bacterium
TACGACGAGAAGCTGCGCACCGAACAACTGGCCGCTCTCTCTGACTCCGAGCAGGGGGAGGACTGATGAGCGTTTCGTGGACCCGCGAGGGCCTTGACCCCGCCGCCTTCCCACAGGACGACCCCGCTGAGGAGGGTGACCGTGGCTGAGTTGCGGTGGCGAGACAACGCGCTCGGCCGAGAGACGCTTTTCCCGTGGTCTATCCCAGACGGCAGGGTGATCACGGTCGATCCGATGGTCAAGGAGACGCCCGCTGGGAAAGCCGTCCTCTTCACCGACGTTCTTCCCGACGAAGGCGTGGCAATCGCGCTGACCTATCCCGGCGGTGCTCGGTTCGCCCGCATCTCGCCTGAGACCGGCTGGGCGCTGGAGGAGCGCAAGGAAGGCACGACGCCGCCCGCAATCGCCGAGGAGATGGACTCGGCCTGGCGCGAGACGCTCACTCTCTTTGCCGCTCGGAACAAGGAGCTTCGATCCGCCACCCTCTCTGACTCCGAGCAGGGGGAGGACTGATGAGCGTTTCGTGGACCCGCGAGGGCCTTGACCGCCAGGCCATCGAGAACGACGGCCGCATCGTCTTCACCTGCTCGACGCACCCCGGCCTGCCGACCACCGCCATCTACCAGGACGGCGATCTTCGACTGCTGTGCCCTGCCTGTGGCTTCGAGGTGGGGCGGATCAAGGTGGCCGCCCAGCTTGACGAGTTGACCGCCGCCGCCCGCGACGTACTCGCTCAGCGGTACAACCACCCCGACATCCCGGTCGACCTTCGGAGGCTCGCAGATGTCCTGGGGGAGGACTGATCGGGGATGGCTGAGCGCCTGCTTCTCTCTCGCCAAGAGGCTGCCGAACGACTCGGCGTTAGCCTGAGCCACTTCAAGCGGCACGTGCAGCCATCTCTCCCGTGCGTCTACACCGGGCGCCTGCGCCAGTACCGACCGCGCGACCTCGAGCGCTGGGTTGACCGGCAGGTGACGGAGCGGCAGGCTGCCTGATGATGGCTGGCAAGGACACGAAGACCCGCTACCAGGGGGTCTACAAGCGCCACGAGGGCGCCTGCGCTTTGACCGTAGCCCACGTGGAAGGGCGCAAGGCCCCCGCGTCGGCGTGCGATTGCCAGGGGAGCTACTTCGGCGTCGCCTACGACAAGCAGGCCCGGCGGCCGCGAAAGACGCGCCACCTGCCGAAGGCCATCGAGGCGCGCAACGCCCGCGCCGACCTGCAGGCATCCCTGCGGATGGGGCGCCCCGTCGGTTCCTCGGCGATGCTGCTCGACACGGCGGTTACGAAGTTCTCCGAGGCGATCAAAGACGGCACGGCGCTGAACAAGCACGGACGCCCCTACCGCGACGACGCGGCGAAAGACCTGATCCTGACGCTGGGCCACCTACCGAAGGACTGGTACGGGCGTCGACTGGACGACATCAGCGGCGGCGACGTGCAGCGCGCGGTTGACACGTGGCTCGGAGAGGGGCTGTCGGGGTCGCGGATCCGCGCCAGAACCTATGCCGCCGCCAGTCTCTACCGATGGGCGATTCGCCGAGAGTTCGCGGCGGTGAACCCGACCGACGACATCGACCTGCCGGCGACCGATTCCACGCCGCGCGATCGCGTAGCCACGCCGGCCGAGCTCGGCGAACTGCTGGCCGCGCTTCCGCAGGCCGACCAGGTTCCGCTGGCCCTCGCCGCCTACGGTTCAGCGAGAAGGGCCGAGGTCCGTAAGCTCGACTGGGCGGCCGTCGACCTGGACAAGCGGGCGATGCTCCTGGCTGCGGGCGGGGGGAAGTCAGCGGCGGCGACGCGCGCGGTGCCCATCGTCCGGCCGCTGCTGGCGATCTTGCGGCGGGCGCACCTTCAGCAGGGACGCCCGAAGGCGGGGAAGGTCTGCCCGCCGCTGCGCGCCTCGAAGTCCGGGGTCATGGCCACCGGTCCCTATCTGCGCCGCTGCTACGACGCCTGGGACAAGGCGAATGCCGACGAGCGCAAGGCCGCGCGGAAGGAGCGCCGCGACCCCGCTCTGCTCTCAGCGATCAACCTGCAGGAGTGCCGCCACACCTGCGCCACCTGGCTCGACCATGCCGGCGTCAGTCCGAAGGTGGCGAGCGAGTGGATGGGCCACGCGACGCCGGTCCGCCAAGCGGGCGCGGCCCCGATCACCCTCAACCGCTACACCCACGTCCTCGCCGGCGAGCTGGAGAAAGCGCGCGATCAGCTCGACGCTTTCCTCGTCGAGCGCGTGGCCCCGACCAAGGAGATGCGATGAGTTTCTTTCCCCTGGGCTTTCCCCCGACTAGATACTTGGCTCTACAGGCCGCCGGAAGGTGGTTTGTCACCGGTCTCCAAAACCGGCGATTCCAGGTTCGAGTCCTGGCTGCCCCGTCGCTTGGGAGCGGGCGCCTTGAAGCGCTTGCGAGATTGACGACACCAGAGTGGGGTCAATCTCGCAAGCGCTGAGAAGAGAAGCGTGTGGTCCGCCACGAAGCTCAACCACGCGATCCGCACGCCTTGGCCCGGCCACGCCTGGTCTTGGAACTGCTCATTTAGGTGACGCTCGCTGGGATCAGGGGGCAACGCGGGTCAACCGAGGAAGTCGAGCGGACTCGAGTCCTCGTGTCCCGAGCCCGCCCCGTCGTCAACCCGATTTCGCCTTCGGCTTGATCTCCACGGTTTCCTTCTCCTCAGACCTGGGGAGCGGGACCGTCACCTCCAGCACGCCGTCCTCGGTGGTCGCCTCGATGTCCTCGGCCTGCACGCCCGGGGGTAGCGACATCGAACGGGAGAAGGAGCCGAAGCGCCGCTCGCGCCGCACATAGTCCTTCTCTTTCTCTTCTTTCTCCTCCTTGTGCTCACCGGAGATGGTCAGGACGCCGTCCTCGACCTCGATCTTCACCTCGTCCGGCTTGACCCCCGGCAGATTGGCGCGCAGCACCAGATCGTCGTCCTCTTTGACCACGTCGATGGACGGGGTCCAGCCATGGTGGGCGCCGTTGTGACGCTAGGCCCGCTGCCGCCGCCCTCCATCGGGAGAAAGCCGAAGGCGGCGGTGGAGATACCCCGATGACTTCGCCGGGTCGGGACCGGAGAATCGGTCGAACGGGGAGATCGCTCACCAGGAAGGAGGAACACGGCTTTGTCCTCAACTGAGACGGGGGCTTGGGAGGAGCGGTCCGCCGATTCGCACGTCTCGGGTGCGGCAGTCGAGGTCGATCGCGTCTCGAAGACCTTTGGCGGACGGATCCGGGCCCTGCGCGAGGTCTCGCTGCGGATCGCGCCGGGAGAGGTGGTGGCCCTCACCGGTCCATCGGGCTGCGGCAAGAGCACTCTGCTCAACGTGATTGCCGCGCTCGAGCCGCCCGACTCGGGCCGGGTCCTGGTCGATGGAGTCTGCGTCACCGAGCTCGGGCACTCGGCCGTCTACCGGCGCGACACCATCGGCTTCGTCTTCCAGCTCCACCACCTGCTGCCGATGCTGACTGCGCGGGCCAACGTCGAGCTGCCTCTGATCGCCGCCAGGGTGCCGCGCGAGGAGCGCCGGCGCCGTGCGGTCGAGCTGCTGGCAGAGGTTGGATTGCGAGACCGCGCCGACGAGCATCCCGCGACGCTGTCCGGCGGTGAGCGCCAGCGCGTCGCCGTGGCGCGGGCACTGGTGAACGAGCCGCGCCTGCTGCTCGCAGACGAGCCGACCGGCTCGCTGGACTCCGAGAGCGGCCGCCTCGTCCTGGCGGTTCTCGACCAGGCCCGGGCGCGGCGGGGGATGACCCTGCTGTCCGCCAGCCACGACCCGGTGCTCGGCGAGCGCGCCGACCGGGTGGTGCGAATGGTCGACGGGGAGATCGTCGGAGAAGAGCCGATCAGAAGCGCCCCAGGAGCTCAGCCGGGGGCCTCCGGGTGACGCGCCAGGCGGGGTAGATCCCGCCGAGCACACCGATCGCCAGGCCGATCAGGAATCCGCGTCCCAGGCCCCAGGGCGTCAGCACCGGGTCGACCAGGCCCTCTGCTGAGAGCAGTCCGACCATCAGCCGGCTGAACGCGACGCCGAGCCCGACGCCGACCGTGGCGCCTATCAGCCCGACCGCGGCTCCCTCGCCGACCACCAGCGACGCCACCTGGTGAGGACTCCACCCGATCGCGCCCATCAACGCGAGCTCGCGCTGGCGCTCGAGGATCGCCATCGCCATCGTGTTGGTCACCGCGATCGCTCCCAGCACGAGCGCGAGGACGGCGATCACCAGCACCGCCTTGCTGACGATCTCGAAGCTGGGGTTGGCGCGAGCCGCCTCGCCGGGGTTGGCGATCGTGATCGTGCCGGGGAACTCGCGCCGCACGCTCGCAGCGACCGCGTCCTCGGGAGCGTCCGGTTCGAGGGTCACGGCAATCGTCGACACGCCGCTGCGGTCGGCGGCCAGTCGCTCTGCCGCCGGGAACGGCACGACCACGCCCGCGTCCTCGAATCCGACCCCCGCGTGATAGACGCCGACGATCGGGAACCGCTCGCCTTTGAGGTCGATCGGGTCGCCCGGACCGAGGCCGAGCCGTCCGGCCAGATCGTCGCCGATCATCGCCTCTTCCCCGTGCACGCTCCGCCCGGCGACGAAGACCAGACGGCTGACGACGAAGCTCTGCGGCCAGACGCCGAAGACGATCGCCGAGGGAGACTCCGGCAGCGCGTCGCTGACGAGCTGGATCGGCGCTGCGTCCTCGACTCCAGGCTCTCGTCTGACCCCGGCGACGAGCGACTTGGGCAACACCGACGCCGTCAGATCGGTGACGCCGCTCTGGAAGATCCCGAAGTTCGCGCCGCCGAGATTGCTGAGACCGCCAACGCTCTGCTTGAGGCCCTGAGTGAGGGCCAGGAGGGCGACGATCGTGGCCACGCCGATCGCGACGCCGGCCGCCGTCAGCGCCGTTCGCCCCCGGTTGCGGACCAGGTTCAGGACGATCAACCCGATCACGGGGTGGTCCGGAGTTCCTCCAGGAGCCCTGCGCGGTGTTCGCGCCTGCTCTTCCGACCCATGCGACGGAGCGTAGGCTCTACCCTCGAATCGTCATCGGTGCCAACCACCCGCACCGCTTCGGCTTTCCACCGATGCCAGGCGCGGTCGACGAGGGCTGGAAGCCCGCCACGATCCCCGCGCGGGCGAGGGTGGAGAGCGTTCGCGCGGCCTCCCCGCGCCGGGGATGGTCTAGCCTCGTTTGTATGAACTTCGACTTTCGCTTCCGCGACGAGAACGGGGACTGGAGGTCGGCGGGCCACCACAAGGGGAGCGACAGGGCCGAGGCGCTGCAGGGCCTGGCGAAGCGCAACGGCGGCCCGATGCCCGCCGGCAGGTACATGTCGCGGCCGCGCGGGCGCCAGCGCGATTGGGACCTCTTCGTCATCGACGACGAAGGCAACATCGGCCAGGCCGACTGAGGCCTTCGCCACTCGCCTGAGCGGCGCCGCCGCTCAGGCCCCGAGCACGTCGCGCCGGCGGAACGCCGCCAGGGCGGCTGCGCTGGCGGCAAGGCCCGCCGCGATCATCACCAGCGCGTCCACGGTCTTGAACCCCTGCGCCGGGACGGGCGCGATGTGCTGGAAGGGGGAGAGGTCGAGCGTCCACTGCGGGGCGCCGAGCAGCGCCCCGAACAGGTACCAACAGAAGGCGACCGAGACGAGGCCGTAGGCGAGGCCGGCGGTGGCCCGGGGCACGAGGGCGAAGCCGAGCGCCGCGATGCCGAGGAAGAGCAGCGTCGCCGGCATGCAGTTGACGCCCGCTTCCAGCGCTTCGCCGAGGCCGATGCCGGCGCTCTGGGTGGCGGCCGCGGCCCAGGCGAGCAGCGCCGCCAGCAGGGCCAGGCCGAGGGCGCCGAGCGCCGCGAGCACCAGCCGCCCGACGAACCAGCCCAGGCGCGAGACCGGCAGCGCGAATAGCGTTTCCAGGCGCGACTCGGCTTCCTCGTGGCGGGCGGCCGAAACCTGGGCGCAGGCGAAGAGACTGATCGCGAAGGCGAACATCAGGAAGTAGAAGCCGAGCGCGCCCTGCGGGGTGACGATCGAAGCGCCGCCCAGTTTGTGCAGCTGTTCGCGCAGCGACTGCGAGAGGTTCGCGGCGGTGAAGGTGTTGGCGAGGAGGCCGACGACGACTGCGTAGACGCCGATCCCCGCCGCCCAGCCGAGCAGCAGGCCGCGCTCGCCGCGCAGCGCCAGCGCCGTCGGCGAGGAGAGCAGGCGCTCGCGCGGCGGGGCGCTGTCGGAGCTGGCCAGCAGGCCGGTGCCGATGTCGCGCCTGGCCGCGATCCGCGCCGACGCGTAGAGCAGCGCCACGGTCAGCGCCGCCAGCGGCGCCAGCGCCGCCGGCTGCGGCCCGGCGAAGGGGCGCATTTCCTCGGCCCAGCCGAGCGGCGTCGCCCAGCGCAGCCATTCCAGCGCGCCGGCGGTGTCGGCGACGATCCGCAGCGCGAAGCAGACGGCGAAGACGCCCATTCCCAGGCCCAGCGCCAGGCGCCGCGTCGGCGCCAGCTGGCTGACCAGGGAGCCGATGCCGACGAAGGCCACCGCCACCGCGGCGACCTCCAGCGCCAGGTACGCGGACGGCCCCGCCGCCAGGCCGCCGGCGAGCAGCCCGAGCCAGGTCGCGAGCCAGAGGACCGCGGCGCCGGCACCGACGCCGGCGAGCGCCGCGCGGAAGGCGGTGCGCCGGCTGACGGCGCCGGCCAGGACCAGCTCCCAGCGGCCGGCGTCCTCCTCGGCCCGCTGCGCCCGCACCGCGGCGAAGATCCCCCAGACCGCGGCGAACAGGCCGAGGGTCCCGCCGACCCGCCAGGAGGCGTAGCCGCCGACGTGGACGAGGTCGTGGGGGACGCCGTAGAAGAGGCGGATCGCCTTGTTGTCGCCGAAGCTGGCGGCGAACTGCAGCCGCTCGGCGACGGTCGGGTAGCTGTGTTCGTAGCCGACGACCTGGACGAAGGCGATCAGGCCGAAGAAGACGGCGAAGCTGAGCGTGCGCGTGCGGCCGTCGCCCCAGGCGCGCCGCGCAATCGCCCTAGCTGCGTCCACCGTCGCCGTGGTCGTAGTGGTGGAGGAAGATCTCCTCCAGCGAGGGCTCGCGGCTGGTCAGGCTCGCCACCGGCAGCTCGGCCAGTGCCGCCAGCAGCGGCTTGATCGGGCCGCTCACCTCGCAGCGCAGCGCGTTCTCGCCCGAGCGCACGACGCGCACGCCGGCCAGCGGCGGCAGCTCCGGCGCCGGCCCCTCGAAGCCGACCTCGACGGTGTGGGCGGAGAGGTGGCGCAGTTCCTCCAGCGTCCCCTCGTCGACGAGGCGCCCGCCGCTGAGGATCCCGACCCGGTCGCAGAGCGCCTCGACCTCGCTGAGGATGTGGGAGGAGAGGAAGACGGTCTGGCCGCGGCGCTTGGCCTCGGCGACGCTTTCGCGGAAGGCGACCTCCATCAGCGGGTCGAGGCCGGAGGTCGGCTCGTCGAGGATCAGCAGCTCGGCGCGGCTGGCCAGGGCGGCGATCAGCTGCACCTTCTGGCGGTTGCCCTTCGACAGCGCCCGCACCTTCTTGTCGACGTCGAGCTTGAAGCGGTCGACCAGCTCGTCGCGGTAGGCGGCGTCGGTGCCGCCGTGGATGCGGGCGAGGAACTCGAAGGTCTCGGCGCTGGTCAGCGCCGGCCAGAGGAAGGGCTCGCCGGCGACGTAGGCGACGCGGCGGTGGGCGCTGACCGGGGCACTCCAGGCATCGGTGCCGAACAGCGCCGAGCTGCCCGCGGTCGGCCGGTGCAGGCCGAGCAGCAGCCGGATCGTCGTCGTCTTGCCGGCGCCGTTGGGCCCGAGGTAGCCGTAGACCTCGCCCGGCGCGATCGCCAGGTCGAGCGAGTCGAGCGCCAGCGTCTGGCCGTAGCGCTTGCTCAACCCCTCGGTTCGGATCGCCGTCTCCGCCGTGCTCGCCGTCACCGCGCCAACGGTAGCGCCGCCGTCCGGCGCCGAGTGGGTGGTATCCCGACAGCGCGGCTGTGCCCCTGCACGGATGGGCGCACGCCCTCCCGGTGGTCCACTGGACGGAAGGGATACAGCGAGCGAAACGGAGAGAGAGATGGCGACGATCGAGAAACCCCAGACCTTTGCCGCGCCGGGGGAGTCCGACAGCGAGGTCGAGGTCAAGGACCGCTACGAGAACTTCATCGGCGGCGAGTGGGTGGCGCCGGCCGCGGCCGGCTACCGCGAGAACCCGACCCCGGCCACGGGCCGGGCGTTCACGATGGTGCCCGACTCGACGCCGGAGGACATCGAGACCGCGCTCGACGCGGCCCACGCCGCCAAGGACGCCTGGGGCGAGACCTCGCCGGCGGAACGCTCGCTGGTGCTGGAGGCGATGGCCGACGCGGTCGAGGAGAACCTGCAGGCGCTGGCGATCGCCGAGAGCTGGGAGAACGGCAAGCCGGTGCGCGAGACCCTCGCCGCCGACATCCCGCTGGTGATCGACCACCTGCGCTACTTCGCCGGCGCCGCCCGCGCCGAGGAGGGCCGGATTTCGGAGATCGACGCCCAGACCTACGCCTACCACTTCCAGGAGCCGCTCGGCGTCGTCGGCCAGATCATCCCCTTCAACTTCCCGCTGCTGATGGCGGCTTGGAAGATCGCCCCGGCGCTCGCCGCCGGCAACTGCACGGTGGTCAAGCCGGCGAGCCCGACGCCGTGGTCGATCCTGAAGCTGATGGAGGTCCTGCGGGACGTCGTCCCGCCCGGCGTGCTCAACGTCGTCAACGGCCCCGGCGCCGAGATCGGTCGTGCCCTCGCCTCGAACAAGCGGATCGCCAAGATCGCCTTCACCGGTGAGACGGTGACCGGCCGCCTGATCATGCAGTACGCGGCGCAGAACATCATCCCCTCGACGACCGAGCTCGGCGGCAAGTCGCCCAACGTCTTCTTCGACGACGTGATGGCGGCCGACGACGAGTTCCTCGACAAGGCGATCGAGGGCTTCGTCCTCTACGCCTTCAACAAGGGCGAGGTCTGCACCTGTCCCTCGCGGGCGCTGATCCAGGAGTCGATCTACGACGAGTTCATGGAACGGGTGCTGGCGCGGGTGGCGGCGATCAAGCAGGGCCATCCGCTCGACCCGGCGACGATGCTGGGCCCGCAGGTCTCCAAGGCCCAGCTCGAGAAGATCGAGGGCTACGTCAAGATCGGCCGCGAAGAGGGGGCCGAGGTGCTGATCGGCGGCGAGCGCCCCAACGACCTGCCAACCGAGCTCGACGGCGGCTACTACTTCGAGCCGACCGTGCTCAAAGGCACCAACGACATGCGGGTCTTCCAGGAGGAGATCTTCGGCCCGGTCGTCTCGGTGACGACGTTCAAGGACGAGGCCGAGGCGCTGGCGATCGCCAACGACACCCTCTACGGCCTCGGCGCCGGGGTCTGGACGCGGGACGGCGACCGCGCCTTCCGCATGGGCCGCAAGATCAAGGCCGGCCGGGTGTGGACCAACTGCTACCACCAGTACCCCGCCCACGCGGCCTTCGGCGGCTACAAGATCTCCGGCGTCGGCCGCGAGAACCACCGGATGATGCTCGACCACTACTCGCAGACCAAGTGCCTGCTGGTCAGCTACGACAAAAAGGCGATGGGCTTCTTCTAGGCGACCTCCCTCCCTGGGTCGAGGAGATGCCCTCCGTCACGGCTACTCCCGCCGCGGTGGAGACGATCGAGCGGCTTCGCGAGAAGCACGGCTCGATCGTCTTCCACCAGTCCGGCGGCTGCTGCGACGGCAGCGCCGCGATGTGCCTGCGGCTCGACGAGCTGCCGCCCGGCCCCAACGACGTCGAGCTGGGCGAGGTCGGCGGCGCCCCCTTCCTGATCGACGCTGAGCAGTACGAGCGCTGGGGCCGCCCCGAGTTCGAGCTCGACGTCGCCGACGGCGCCGCCGACAGCTTCTCGCTAGAGGGCCCGCTCGGCGTCCACTTCGTCACCAACTCCCGCGCCTGCCCGCGCTGAGCCGCCCACCGGGGAAAGTCGTGGTTCCTTTGTCCCCCATACGCGGACAAAGGAACCGCGCGATTTAGACCGAGCCGGCCCGTCCATCCCGTGGTTCCTTTGTCGCCATATACGAGACAAGGAACCACGGGATTCGCGCGCCACGTGACTCGCGCGCCTGCTCCCGCCGCCTGTCAGTCGTGAAGTCGGGGGTCAGCGCGCGTCGTGGCGGACCGGCATGACGAGCACCGAGCAGGGGGCGCGATGGACGACGCGCTCGCTGACGCTGCCGAGCGCCTTGACGCCGGCCAGCCCGCGGCGGCCGATCGCGATCAGCGAGGAGCCGCTGGCGACCGCCGCCTCGCCGATGCGCTCGGGGGGGCTGCCGGGCCGGTCGAAGATCGGGGGTCGGGTGCCCGTTTCCTGCTCGATCATGCTCTCCTGCCTCTGCACCTGGCGGTAGAGCTCGGGGTGGGTGCCGTCGGGGGCGTAGACGAGCCGCACCGTGCAGCCTGGTTGGGAGCGGGCCAGGTCGCAGGCGGCCTTGGCCGCGGTCCAGGAGCCGGGGGAGCCGTCGGAGGCGACGAGGACGCTGGAGGGGAACTCCTCGCCGTCGGGGTTGCGGCGGGCGACGAGCAGCGGCGTCTCGATCCGGTGGACGAGCTGGGAGGCGGTGCTGCCGAGCATGATCCCGCCCAGCCGCGAGCCGCCGTGGCAGCCGACGACCAGCAGGTCGTGGCCCGCCGCCTGGGCGATGATCGTGTCGCTGACCGAGTCGCCGGCGAGCAGCAGGGCCTCGGCCTCGGTGCCGGCGGCGCGGGCGGCGGCGAGCGCCGCGTCGAGCGCCTCCTGGCCGCGGGCGCCGCTCAGTTCGGCCTGGGCGACGAGCCCGGTGCCGCGATCCTGGGCGACGGCGACGAAGCTGAGCTTGGTGCCGGCGGCGGCGAGCGCGATCGCCTCGCGCACGGCCTCGGCGCTGCCGCGGCTGCCGTCGACGGCGCAGAGCACGTCGGTGAAGGGGGGAGGGGAGAGCGGATGCTCGGTCGCGCTGACGGTGGCCTCGGTCACCTGCTCAACCTAAGTAGGCGGGCTGGCGGCGCCATCGGGAGAAGGCCGCAGCGGCGGCAAGGGTTTCTTGCGGACGACCGCCGCGCCGCACCGGCCTAGGCTGGCCCCATGGACAGAAAAGTCAGACGTGAATACCTGGAGCGCCTGGCCGACGAAATCGGCCAGCAGCGCAAGATCGACGTCGACCAGCTGCTGCTCGAGCTGATCCACTTCGCGACCGAGCTCGACGACCAGCTCAGCGACCTGGAGACGAAGGTCGGATGAGCGGCGAGGAGCGCACGGTCGAGATCCGGGCGGGCGATCTGACCCTGGCCGGCGACCTGGAGCTGCCGCCCGACCCGGCCGGCCTCGTCGTCTTCGCCCACGGCAGCGGTTCCTCGCGCTTCTCCCCGCGCAACCGCGAGGTTGCAGCGGCGCTGCGCGAGCGCGGCCTCGGCACCCTCCTCTTCGACCTGCTCAGCGAAGCCGAGGCGGCCGACCGCGGCAACGTCTTCGACGTCGAGCTGCTCAGCCAGCGCCTCGCCGCCGCCACCAGCTGGGCGGCGGCGGACGCCGCGACCGCTGGCCTCGCGGTCGGCTACTTCGGAGCTTCCACCGGCGCCGCCGCCGCGCTCTGCGCCGCCGCCGAGCTCGGCGAGGGGATCGGCGCGGTGGTCAGCCGCGGCGGGCGCCCCGACCTCGCCGGCGAGTTCCTGCCGCGGGTCAAAGCGCCGACCCTGCTGATCGTCGGCGGCGCCGACCGCACCGTCCTCGCCCTCAACGAAGGCGCCGCGCTGCGCCTCAGCTGCCCGCACCGGCTGGAGATCGTCCCCGGCGCCACCCACCTCTTCGAAGAGCCCGGCGCCCTCGACCAGGTAATCGCCCTCGCCGGCGAGTGGTTCGTCCGCCACCTCTCCGCCCAGCCGCAGCACCGCGTCGCCGCCTGAGGCACCACGGCATCCCTGCGGCGGGCGGCCCGGCGCACCCACAGGGCAGGTAGGTGCGCCGGCCCGCCCGCCTCGAGCCCCCGCCCCTCCCA
>JBEHWY010000114.1:0-12010 GCA_048498975.1 Actinomycetota bacterium
GGCGGCAGCTCGCCGACTTTCGGAAAGCTCGGCGTGCTGCGGAGCCGCCCCGACATAGGGACGCGACTCAATTCGCACGGAGGGTCACCGGACCCCTCCCATGCGGCGCCCTCGTCCCGGACGATTCAGAGCTGACCGGCGCCCGGGGGCACGACCAGGCCCATGGTGATCGAGAGGGCCACCGCCTGCGCGAGGGTGCGGGCGCCGAGTTTGCGCTTGATGTTGCGCACGTGGGTGCGGGCGGTGTGGGGGCTGATGCAGAGGGAGGCGGCGATCTCCTCGCTCTGGGCGCCGCGGGCGAGTTCGAGGGCGACGTGGCGCTCGCGGTCGGAGAGCAGCTGCGGCGGCGGTGGTGGGGCGGAGTCGGTGAGGACCCCGTGGGCGCACTCGAAGAACATGCCGCCGGCGGCGAGGGCGCGGATCGCGCGGACGACGCGGTCGGGTGGGCACTGACGGCAGATCACGCCGCTGGCGCCGGTGCCGGCGACGGCGAGGAGGCGGTCGCCGTCGGGCGGGGAGGGGAGCTTGAGCAGGACGCGGGAGCGGCGTTCGCGGCCGAGCCGGTGCGCCATCGCGATCCCCTGGCCGCCGACCGAGATCAGCGCCACGTCGGGGGCGCCGCCGGCGGGCCCGGTGAGCACGTCTTCGACGTCGATCGCCCCCGCGGCGATCACCTCGACGCCGTTGTCATGCAGCAGCGCCGCCAGCGCCGCCCGCGAGAGCGCCTGGTCGTGGTAGATGGCGACGGTCGGGACCCGCTCGGGGCCGACCCCGGCGGGGTCGGCGACGCCGGTGCG
The DNA here is from genome assembly GCA_048498975.1 of Actinomycetota bacterium. GTDB lineage: Bacteria > Actinomycetota > Thermoleophilia > Solirubrobacterales > 70-9 > VAYN01. The sequence continues at coordinate 798 of JBEHWY010000114.1, forward strand.
GCGGGTCGCCGGCATGCTCAGCGCGGGACTGGACTGGAAGAGGCTCATCCCAGCCGCACGTATCCGGTGGCGCCGCCGCCGTCGGGGCCGTAGGTGCGCTGCGAGACGCGGTCGGAGGAGTTGCCCTCGATCGTGCGGATGCTGCCGTCGGGCAGCACCGCTTCGACGATGCCGACGTGCTCGCCGCCCCAGAGGATCAGGTCGCCGGGCTGCGGCGGACCGGCGTCGGCGGGGACCGCGCGGCCGTTGCGCTCGGCCCATTCCCAGATCGCGCTGACCGACTGGAAGCCTTCGCCGTTGTCGCCGAGCGGGCAGCCGGCCTGGCGTGCCGCCCAGGAGACGAAGTCCGCGCACCAGGGGCCGACGCCGGCGCCGGCCACCGCTTCGCGGTACTGGGCGATCCGCGGCGAGTCGTTGGAGCCCGGGGGCTGCTCGGCCTGGCCGACCTCGCCGCGGGCGAATTCGACCGCTCGCCGCCCGGCTGCGCTGCCGCCGGTGCTGCCGAGAACCTGGGAGAAGCTGGTGCCGCCGACCGCCTGGGTGCCGCCCTTGGCTTCGGTCTCCCCGGTGGCGGCGGAGGGGGGAACCAGGGCCGTTTCGATTTCGGAAATCCGGGCCAGGGTGGCGGCAACGGTCATTTGGCCCGGTCATCGTCTCCGGTATGAAGATCTTTAGAAAAAGAAATGGACCCGTTTATTTGTCCAGGGAATAACGGAGAAAAGTAGGTGTTTTGCATGAATCGGGTCGGAGAGGCGGGCGGCCGCCGCTGGCCGCCCGCCTCTGACCCCGGCTCCTAGCGGAGCAGCGTCAACACCGCCTGGCCCGACTGCTGGGCCTGGGCGAGCATCGCCGTTCCCGCCTGCTGCAGGATCTGCAGCTTCGTGAATTCGACCATTTCGGCCGCCATGTCCACGTCGCGGATCCGGCTTTCGGAGGCGGTCAGGTTTTCCTGGTAGACCGCCAGGTTGTTGAGGGTGTGTTCGAGGCGGTTCTGGACCGCGCCGAACTGGGCCCGCTGGGTCGAGACGGCGCCGATCGCGGCGTCGATCTCGGAGATGTCGGTTTCGGCGCCCAATTCGAACGCCGCGGCGCCGACGGCGCCGCCGAGGCTGATCGTCGAGACGGTGATCGCCTCGCCGTCGTTGGCACCGACCTGGAAGGTGACCGTGGCGGCTTCGTTCAGCAGCTTGATGCCGTTGAATTCGGTGCTGGTCCCGATCCGCTCCACCTCGCTGGCGAGCTGGTTGACCTCGGACTGGATCGATTCGCGGTCGGCTTCCGAGAGCGAGCCGTTCTTGTACTGGACCGCGAGTTCGCGGACGCGCTGGAGCATCGAGTGGACCTCGTCGAGCGAACCCTCGGAGGTCTGCACGAGCGAGACGGCGTCCTGGGCGTTGCGCTGGGCCTGGCCGATGCCGCGAACCTGCGCCCGCAGGCGTTCGCTGATCGCCAGCCCGGCGGCGTCGTCGGCGGCGCGGTTGATCCGGTAGCCGGACGAGAGCCGCTCCATCGACTTGCCGATGGCGTTGCTGGTCGAGACGAGGTTACGGTGGGCGTTGAACGCCTCGACGTTGGTCTGGATACGAAGGGACATATTCGATCGCTCTCCTTGGATCGGTTGTTTGGCTTAGTCCCGGGACGACGTCCATGTCGTCCCTTCGGCCCGTTAATCGCCCGTGTCCCCGTCGCCTTTAGCCGGATTCGTGGCAGTCCTTTTCCGGGGTATGTCCGGAAAAGGACTGCCACCCGGGCGGGTCAGACCGGGGCGGCGACGAGCAGGTACTGGTAGGCGCCGAGGCGCTGCTCGGCGGCGCCGGCGTCGGCGCCGAAGCTGCCGACCAGCGTCGCCAGCTCGGCCGCCTGCGGCGGTGGCGGGGTCGAGAGCCGCGTCGCCGAGGCCGCGCGCAGGGCGAAGCCGCAGTCGCGCAGCATCGCCTCCGCTTCGGTCAGGGTGAAGAAGTGGACGTGGGTGCGGTCGAGCAGGCCGGCGTCCTCGTAATGCCAGCGGTCGGAGGCGAGCAGCGGCAGCACCACGCTCCAATGGCCGACGTTGGGGACCGAGCAGACGATCGCGCCGGAGTCGGCGAGCCAGGGGCGCAGCAGGCGCAGCAGCCGGTGTGGGTCGTGCAGGTGCTCGAGCACGTCGCCGAAGACCATCGCGTCGAAGTGGCCGTGGGCGAAGGGCAGCCCGTCGAGCCGCTCGAGGTCGGCCTCGATCGCGCGGTCGAGGCGCTCGGCGGCACGCGCCGCGGCGTCGGGGGACAGCTCCAGCCCGGTCACCTCGACCTCGCGTTCGGCCCGCAGGGCGGCGCCGAGCGCGCCGGCGCCGCAGCCGACGTCGAGCACGCGGCGGGCCCCGGCCGGGATCAGCGCCCGCAGCTCGGGCCGGTCGAATTCGAAGTACTGCTCGCTCTGCGGGCTCATGCGGGCCTCCTTGCCGTGGCGTCGGGGTGCTTGCGCTGGAAGGCGACGCGGTCCTCGGCGACGGTGCGCTCGATCCAGCCGCGCAGCTCGGGGTCCTCGCTGGCGACGGTCAGCGAGAGGCCGTGGCGGATCTCCGACTCGCGGACCAGCAGCGGCGGCCGCCCCGCGACCCGCAGCCGCACCAGCAGGTCGGTGTCCTGGTACCAGACCCGCAGCGTCGGGTCGAAGAAGGCGCCCGGCCCGTGGCCGAACTCGGAGATCGTCTGCCGGGAGAGGGCGAAGCACCAGGCGGCGAAGTCGGTCCGCATCCCGCCCTCGACCGTAAGCGGGAAGCTGACCGCCGCCCCCTGTTCGAGGCCGCGCCGCAGCGGCGGCCACCAGCCCGGGAGCACCTCGACGTCGTCGTTCATCACCACCGCGTAGGGGGTGTCGGCGGCGCGCAGGCCGGCGTTGACGGGGGCGGTGAACCCCTGCGGCGGGGCGCCGTTGTCGACGACGACGATCTGGTGGGGCTCCTCGGTGCCGGCCTGGATCGCGGCGAGGCAGGCGCGCACCCGCTCGCTGGTCGCGTCGAGGGTGGGGATGACGACCGTCAGCTCGGCGGGGGTGCCGGGGGCGGCGCGGCCCGAGGTCGCGCGGGGAGCGGCGACGCGGGCGACGGCGGCGGTGACGGTCTCGACCCGGCCGCGGCGGGCGAGGGCCGCGCAGAGCGCCGCCAGCTCCGAGCCGGGCGCCGCCATCGTCGCCGCCAGCACGTCGGCGTCGGCGCGGCGCAGGGCGAGCAGGGGGCTGTCGACCGGGCTGCCGGCGGCGCCGCCCCCCGCCGCGGCTGCGGCGAGGCTGCGGTCCGCCAGCGCTTTGACCAGCGGCGCCAGCGCCGCGGGGTCGAGCTCGGGCGCTCCCTGCAGCAGGACGAGGACTTCGCCGCGCGCCTCGCCAGCGGCGCGGGCGGCGCCCGCGAGCAGGCCCTCGCGGCGCTCGGAGCGCAGCACCCGGACGTCGCCCTCGAGCCTGTCCAGCAGCGTCCCCAGCCCGGCGCTGGCGTCGTCGAGGACGATCACCTCGAAGTCGGGCTCGGGGTCGAGCGCCGCCAGTGAGCGCAGGCAGCGGCGAGCCCGCTCGAGGCCGCCGTCGAGGTGGACGACGATCGTCGCCGCCGGGCTCATGCCGGTCCTCCGGGGGCGGCGAGCGCGTCGACGCGGATGCCCCACTCGCCGTCGGCGTCGCTGGTCAGCGTCCCCTCGGCGTAGCGCAGGCCGTTGACGTAGAGCGCGATCGGGTCTTCGATGCGGCGGTCGAGCTCGATCACGGCGCCGCCGCTGAGCCCGACGACGCTCGCCAGCGAGAGGCGCGCGCGGCCGAGCTCGGCCCAGGCGCGGACCGGCACCTCGCCGAGCGAGCGGATCAGGGCAGCGTCGGGAGCCTCCGGCACCGGAGTGGCGCCCTCGCCGCGCGCCGCGGCGGCGGCGAGCTGGGAGAGCGCGTCGGCGGCGTCGGGCGCGATCGCGTCGGTGACCTGGACCGCGCGGCGGCTGCCGCTGCGACCCGGCTTGCCGCGCAGCACCTGCACGCCCTCGACGCAGAGGGCGAGGCCGTCGGCGACGCGGGCGCCGAGCTCCAGCGTCTGTCCGGGGGCGAGGGCGAGCGCCCGCGAGGCGGGGATCTCCTCGCCGGCGATCTCGGCGCAGAGCGCGACCTCGACCCCGGCCAGGGCCTCGCGCAGGTGCAGGCGCTCGGCCGGGCTGGGGGCGGGGCCGCCGTCGCCGTGGCGGCCGAGGATGCGCCCCTCGACCGGGGCGATCGCGCGGTGGGGGACGAGCAGCGTCAGCGCGTACTCGGTCCCCTGCATCCGCGCCCGCATCGCCAGCGAGAGGGTCGGCTCGCTGACCGGCGCCACCTGTGCGGTCTCCAGCTGGGTGTCGACGCCGGCCAGTCGCAGCTCGCCGCCGGCGAGGTCGCGCCAGACGACGTTGAGCTGCGCCAGCAGGCCGTCGAAGAGGCGGCGGGCGAGGGCGAGGTCGATCTCGGTCAGGCGTCGGTCCTCGGGCGTCCCGTCGCAGGGGCCGCTGAGCAGCGACTCGATCCCGGTCAGGATGAAGCCGGAATCGGCCGCGAGCAGCATCTCGGTGCCGCTCGGCTGCAGCTCGACCACCGCGCAGAGGGCGTTGGCGGCGAGCCGGTCGTGGGCGTTGGCCCAGGTCAGCTGCGTCACCTCGGTGACCTCGAGCTCGATCGGCAGCCGCAGCTCGGCCGAGAGCCGGGTCGAGGAGGTGCGGCAGAAGGCGGCGAGGGCACGCTGCAGGCGCCGCTCGTGGTCGGGCGTGAACTTGGTCGGGCGGGTGAAGTCGATCTTCTTCAGGGCAGTGGCGGTCATCGGTTGCTCAGGGGGTCGGGAGCGGCCGCGGCGCGGCGCTCGATCTCTTCCAGCAGGGCGTTGCGGCGCTGTTCGGCGGAGGCGCGGGCGGCCTCGGCCTCGGCCAGCGCCAGGTGGCGCCAGACCAGCACGGCCAGGCCCCAGCAGGCGACGTAGGCGAGCGCGCCGGCGGCCAGCGCCCGCAGGCCGGCGCTCCACTCCGGCACCCCCGCCTGCAGGGCGAGGAAGCCGACGAGGAAGAAGGCGGCGATGGCGCCCCAGCCGCGGGCGAGCTCGATCTGGCGCATCGCTCGCGGGTGGTCGCAGAGCCGGATCGCGTGCACCTCGGCGCCTTCGGCGTCGATCGCGTGCGGCTGCGCGCTCACGGGACGATCCTCCCGGCGAGGGCGCGCGGGTCGGCCGGCGCGATCTCGGTCGCCGACTCGGCGACGTAGCCGAGCGGCAGCCCGCAGCGGATCGCCGCGTCGACGACGCCGCCGAGGTGCGCGGTCTCACCGGCGCCGGTCATCAGCAGGCGGGTGGGGGAGAGCGGCGCCTGGCCGATCGCCTCGGCCGCCGCCGCAGCCGCCGTCCCGGCCCGCAGCACCAGGTGCACCTCGGCCCCCTCGGGAACGTCGCTTGCCTCCGGCGCCTCGATCAGCGCCAGCCCGTCGATTCCCGCCGCCTCATAGGCGCCGCCGATCGCCTCGATCACCGCGCTCTTCCCAGCGCCCGCGGGCCCGACGAACACCAACGTCCGCGCCCCCGGCGCCGCGGCCGGCGCCACCGGAATCCGCAAAGCCAACTCGTTCCGCACCAAGGTCCGCAACCTCCCCGGAGTGGCGAACGGCATCGAGCTGGCGAGGACGGCAGTGACGATCTCCCGCGAGAGGTCATCCCCAAGCCCCGCCCTGGTCATCCCCTCGACCAACGCGCGGGCCTTCGGCGGCGCCTGAAGCTCCTCCTCCGGCGCCAGGTCCTCGAGCATTTCCGCAAACGGCCGAGCCTGCCGCACCAGCTCCTGCACCGCCGGCGTCGCAAACCCCTCCCGAGTAGCCGCGTCGTTCCGAACCACCGGAGCTTCGGGCTGGGTAGGGGCAACCGGACCTTCAGCCACGCTTTCGAAGTCAGATCCGTCGGCCGAACCGGACGCACGAGCGGGTGGCACCGGGAGAGGGTCCGAGAACGGAGCCACCGCACCGCCCGCAGGACCCTCTCCCGGTGACAGGACCCGTTCGCCGTCCGCTCCGTCCAACATCTCCTCGTCGTAAACGTCGATCCCAGGCGCTCCCGCCCGAGCCTCGACCTCAACGCATTTCTTCTGAAAGAACCCCCCGACGCCCCCGACCAGACCCTCACGCTGCTTGAGGATCACAGCGTCCGGTCCCAGCTCGGATCGGATCTCCGGCAGCAGCGCCTCGATCGAACTGCCCCGAAAGGTCCTGACGTCCTCAACGGTCGCCGTCGCCTCGTTCATACCTGGACCACCCCCATGTTCTCGACCCGGACTCCGGGTACGATCTCGTTGTAGGAACACACCGTCAGCTGCGGCAGCGACTGCTCGCAGAGCTGGCGAAGATGGCGGCGGGCGCGGCCCGAGCAGATCAGCACCGGCCGTCCGCCCTGGGCGAGCGCCGCGTCGAGCTGCGCCCGCAGCGAGGCGAGCAGCGCCTGCGCCCGCGAGGGCTCCATCGCCAGCAGCTCGCCGTCGGGCGTCTGCGCGATCGCTTCGCCGATCTCCCGCTCGACCGCCGGGTCGAGCGAGATCGCCCGCAGTTTCATCGCGTCGTCGAGGTGCGGGGCGGTGATCGTCCGCCCCAGCTCGGCCCGCGCGTACTCGGCGAGGATCGCGGTGTCGCGGGTGACCCGCGACTTGTCGCCGATCGCCTCGACGATCGCGCCCAGGTCCTTGATCGGCACCCCCTCGCGCAGCAGCGCCTGCAGCACCCGCTGCACCTCGCCCAGCGAGAGCTGCTCGGGCACGACCTCTTCGACCGCGGCGGCGTTGGTCTCCTTGAGGCCGTCGAGCAGCTTGCGCGTCTCCTGGCGGGTGAGCAGCTCGGCGGCGTGGCCGCGGATCGTCTCGGTCAAGTGGGTGGCGAGGACCGATTCGGGGTCGACCACGGTGTAGCCGAGCGCCTCGGCTTCGGCCCGGGTCGGGTCGGGGATCCAGGTCGCCGGCAGGCCGAAGGCGGGCTCGGTGGTGGCGACGCCGGAGAGCTGCCCGGCCGCCTCGCCGGAGTCCATCGCCAGCTGGTGGCCGGGCATCAGGCGACCGCGGGCGACCTCGGTGCCGCGCACCCGCAGCACGTACTCGTGCGAGTCGAGGCCGAGCTCGTCGTGGATGCGGACCGGCGGGATCACCGTCCCCAGCTCGGCGGCGAGCTGGCGGCGGATGCCGGTGACGCGCGCCATCAGGCCGCCGCCGGCGCTCTGGTCGACCAGCGGCACGAGGCCGAAGCCGACCGCCAGCTCGAGCGGGTCGACGGCCGGCGCCGGGCTCCCCTGGTCGGGGCCGGGGGGCAGCTGCGGCGTCCCCGCCTCCAGCGCCGCCCGCTGTTTCTCCTGCTCGGCCGGCAGCCCGTCGCGGATCGCGTAGGCGACGCAGGCCAGGGCGCCGCCGATCAGCAGGAACGGCAGTTTCGGCAGGCCCGGCACCAGGGCGAAGGCGCAGATCACCGCCGCCGCCACCATCGGCGCCTTGCGCTGGGCGAAGATCTGGGCGGCGATGTCGTTGCCGAGGTCGCGCTCGGAGGCGGCGCGGGTGACGATGATCCCGGCCGCGACCGAGATCAGCAGCGCCGGGATCTGCGCCGCGAGGCCGTCGCCGACGGTCAGCAGCGAGTAGTGCTGGGTCGCTTCGGAGAACGACAGCCCCTGCTGCATGACCCCGATCACGATGCCGCCGACGAGGTTGATCAGGACGATCAGGATGCCGGCGATCGCGTCGCCTTTGACGAACTTCGAGGCGCCGTCCATCGCCCCGTAGAAGTCGGCCTCGCGGGAGATGTCTTCGCGCCGTTCGTGCGCCTGGGCGTCGGTGATCTGGCCGGCGTTGAGGTCGGCGTCGATCGCCATCTGCTTGCCCGGCATCGCGTCGAGCGTGAAGCGCGCCCCGACCTCGGCGACCCGTCCGGCGCCGTTGGTGACGACGACGAACTGGATGATGATCAGGATGAAGAAGACGACGAGGCCGACGACGACGTTGCCGCCGACGACGAAGTTGCCGAACGCTTCGACCACCTCGCCGCCGTCGCCGTGGAGCAGGATCTGGCGCGTCACCGAGACGTTGATCGCCAGCCGGAACATCGTCGTCAGCAGCAGCAGGCTCGGGAACGCGGCGAAGTCGAGCGCCCGCGGCACGTAGAGCGTCGCGACCACGATCGCGATCGCCGAGCTGATGTTGAGGGTGATGAAGAGGTCGATCGCCAGCGGCGGCAGCGGCACGATCATCATCACCACGACCATCACGACGGCGACCGCCGCCAGCAGGTCGGCGTGGTCGAGGACCTTCTGCAGCCCCTTGCTCATGCCGCCCTCGCGATCGGCGCCCGGCGGCGGGCGGTGCGGTAGACGAAGGCGAGCAGCTCGGCGATCGCCCGGTACAGCTCCTCCGGGATTTCGGCGTCGAGGGCGACGGTCTTGAACAGCGAGCGGGCGAGCGGCGGGTTCTCGACCACCGGCACCTCGTGCTCCTTGGCGACGCGGCGGATCTCGAGCGCGATCAGGTCCTGGCCCTTGGCGACGACGACCGGCGCCGGTCGGCTCCCGTCGTAGCGCAGGGCGACGGCGAAGTGGGTCGGGTTGGCGACGACGACGTCGGCGCCGAGCACCGCCGCCATCATCCGCCCGCGCGACATCTGCTGTTGGCGGCGGCGCAGCTTCGAGCGCAGCTCGGGCGAGATCGACTCCTCTTTCTGCTCGCGCCGGATTTCCTCCTTGTCCATGCGCAGCTCTTTGTCGAGCCGGCGGCGCTGCCAGAGCAGGTCGGCGAAGGCGATCAGGAGGTAGGCGCCGGCCGCCATCCAGGCGATCTGCAGCGCCCGCTGGGCGATCTCGCCGCCGAGCGCAGGTGGCTCGACGCCGACCAGCGCCGCCAGGCTGGTCAGGTTCGGCAGCAGCGCCAGCGCCGCGATCGCGCCGACGATCGCCACCTTGCCGCTGCTCTTCACCATCTCGACCAGGGCGTTCGTGCCGAAGATGTTCTTGGCGCCGCGGATCGGGTTGAGCCGCTTGGGGTCGGGCCGCAGGCCCTCGGGGGAGATGCGGAAGCCGACCTGGGCGATGTTGGCGCCGAGCCCGGCGAGCAGGCAGGTGAGCGCGACCGGCGCCGTCGCCATCAGGAACACCATCCCTGCCGAGCTCAGCAGGGCGCCGAGGCCGGCGGCGCTGACCTGCCCGGGGTGGGAGGCGCGGGCCAGCATCTCCTGCATCGACCCCTCGAGCCGGTCGACGATGCCGGGGCCGAAGGCGACCAGCCCCCCCAGCGCCGCGAGCAGGACGACGGCGCCGCAGAGGTCGGCGCTGCGCGCGACCTGGCCTTTGCGCCGCGCCTCCGCGCGGCGCTTGGGCGTCGGCTTCTCGGTTTTGTCGTGCCCCGCCATCAGTGGGCCACCAGGCCGAGTCGCAGGGAGCCGAGGGCCGATTCGACGCTGAGCTGCAGCTGGTCGGAGAGCCAGCCGCCGACGAAGGGCAGCGAGACGCCGACGACGAGCAGGCCGACGACGATCTTGACCGGGAAGCCGACGGCGAAGACGTTGAGCTGGGGGACGACGCGAGAGACGACGCCGAAGGCGACGTCGGTGAGGATCAGCGCCAGCAGCACCGGCGCCGCCACCTCCAGCGCCGCGCCGAGGATGCCGGCGAAGGAGCTGACCGCCCCGGCGACCAGCGCGTCCAGCGACGGCACCGCCAGCAGCGGCACGATTTCGTAGCTCTTGGCGAGGCCGCCGATCACCCAGGCCTCGCCGCCGATCGCGATGAAGACGGCGATCGCGACCATCCCGTAGACCTGCACCATCTGCCCCGACTGGACGTTGGTCACCGGGTCGACCAGCGAGCCGAAGCTGAACCCCATCGTCGTGTCGAGGATCGAGCCGGCGGTGGCGAAGGCGGCGAACAGGCAGGCGAGCGCGAAGGCGAAGCCGAGGCCGACGACGAGCTCCTTCAGTGCCAGCCCGGCGAGGGCGATGACTTCGCTCGGCACCGTCTGCCCGTGCAATGCGATCGGCGCCAGCCCGATCGCGAAGGCGACGGCGACGATCGCGCGGGCGCGGACCGGGATCATCGTCGAGGAGAAGGGCGGGGCGAGCATGAACAGCGGCCCGACCCGGGCGAGCACGAGGACGAAGCCCGCGATCTGGTTCTGCCCGAGCTGGTCGACGGCGCTCAATGCTTCACCTGGCCCGGGATCGAGTGGTAGAGGTCCGAGGTGTAGCTGACGATCTGGTCGAGCATCCAGGGCCCGGCGATCACCAGCACCAGCGCCACCGCGAGCAGCTTGGGGATGAAGGAGAGCGTCATCTCCTGGATCTGGGTGACCGCCTGGAAGACGCTGATCACGAGGCCGACGACGAGCCCGGCGAGCAGCAGCGGCATCCCCACCTTTAACGCCAGCATCAGCGCGTCCATCGCCAGCTTGACGACCTGGTCCTGGTTCACGAGAAGCTTTCCACCGTCGACTGCATGACCAGGCTCCAGCCGTCGACCAGGACGAAGAGCAGGACCTTGAAGGGCAGGGAGATGAAGGCGGGCGGCAGCATGATCATCCCCATGCTCATCAGCGTCGAGCTGACCACGAGGTCGATCACCAGGAAGGGGAGGAAGATCAGGAACCCGATCTGGAAGGCGGTCTTCAGCTCGCTGGTGATGAAGGCCGGGATCAGGACCCAGGTCGGCACGTCTGAGCGCGTCTGCGGCTTGTTGAGGTTGGCGAGGTTGACGAACATCGCCAGGTCGCTGTCGTCGGTCTGCTTGAACATGAATTCGCGCAGCGGTTCCTCGGCCCGTTCCAGCGCCACCTGGTCGGTGATCTTGTGGGCGGTCAGCGGGTCGAGCGCGTCGGCCTTCATTTCCTTCAGCGTCGGCGCCATCACGAACAGGGTGAGGAAGAAGGCGATCCCGATCATCACCTGGTTGGGCGGCGCCGTCGGCGTGCCGAGGCCGGTGCGGACGAAGCCGAGGACGATCAGGATGCGGGTGAAGCCGGTGGTGCAGAAGATCAGCGCCGGGACCAGCGTCAGCCCCGCCAGCAGCAGCAGCATCTGCACCGCGTTGCCGCCGTCGAGGTTCACCCCCGCACCGTCCAAGCCCGCAGCGTCGCCACGACCCCCCGCCCCGCCACAGGCAGCGGCCGCATCGGCTCATCCCCCAGCTCGACGGGCCGATTTCGGGCGATATTCGCCCGAAACCAGCCCATCGGCCCCACATCCCTCGC
>JBEHWY010000115.1:0-11844 GCA_048498975.1 Actinomycetota bacterium
AGGTGGTCCGTCCTTCCCTCTTCTCTTTTGTCCCCCCCCCCCCGCCCGCGCTCATCTAGCGGTTCCTACAGGGGGCGCGTGCCTGGGTCGGCAACGATGCGTTAGCGTCCCCGGCGCATGGGGGAGCTTTCTGGGAAGACGATGATCATCTCCGGCGGCAGCCGGGGGATCGGGCTGTCGATTGCGCTCGCGGCCGCGCGCGAGGGCGCCAACATCGCCCTGCTGGCGAAGACCGCCGAGCCGCACCCGAAGCTGCCGGGCACGATCTACACCGCCGCCGAGGAGATCGAGGCGGCCGGCGGCAAGGCGCTGCCGATCGTCGGCGACGTCCGCGAGGACGCCTCGGTCGAGGCCGCGGTGGCGCAGGCGGCCGAGACCTTCGGCGGCATCGACTTCGTCCTCAACAACGCCAGCGCGATCGACCTCAGCAAGACGCCCGACGTGCAGATGAAGCGCTACGACCTGATGCAGGACATCAACTGCCGCGGCTCCTTCCTGCTCGCCAAGACCTGCATCCCGCACCTGCTCGAGGCCGACAACCCGCACGTGCTGACGCTCTCGCCGCCGATCAACCTGAACCCGTTCTGGGCCGGCAACAACCTCGCCTACACGATCGCCAAGTACGGGATGAGCCTCGTCACCCTCGGCCTCGCCGAGGAGTTCAAGGAGCAGGGGATCGCCGCCAACTCGCTCTGGCCGCGGACGATCATCGCCACCGCCGCGGTCCAGAACCTGCTCGGCGGCGACGAGGCGATGGCGCGCTCGCGCAAACCGGAGATCATGGCCGACGCCGCGATCGCGATCCTCAAGCGGCCCAGCCGCGAGGCGACCGGAAACTTCTACATCGACGACGACGTCCTCGCCGAAGAGGGCGTCACCGACCTCTCGGAGTACGGCTACGGCGCCGCCGCCGACGAGCTGCAGCTCGACATCTTCCTCGACGGCTGAGCGCCGCCGCCGGGCTCAGGACTCGGGCAGGATCTCGGCCAGGCGCGCCAGCGCGCTCTCGCGGTGGGCGGCGAGCTCGGCGACGAGGCGGTCGGCGTCGCCGGCGCGGATCGCGGCGACGATGCGGTCGTGGGCCTGCAGCGACTCCTCGCGGCCCTGCGGCGAGTTGTAGTAGAGGGCGCGGTAGTTTTCGGTCGAGTCCCAGAGCAGGCGGACCAGGCGCAGCGTGTGGACCTGGCCGGGGGAGCCGAGCACGGCGAAGTGGAAGCGGCGGTTGGCCTCGAGCTCGGCGGCGACCTCGCCGGCGCTGGCGGCGTCGACGCAGTCGCGGGCGGCGAGCTCGATCCGCCGCACCGCCTCCTCATCGAGATGCGGCAGCGCCCGCCGCGCCGCCCGCTCCTCGAGCAGCGCCCGCAGCTCGTAGATCTCGCGCATTTCGCCGAGGTCGAGCCTGGCGACGGTGTAGCCGCGCCGCGGCAGGTAGGCGACCTGACCCTCCTGCTCGAGCGTCGCCAGCGCTTCCCGCACCGGGGCGAGGCTGACGCCGAGGCTTTCGGCGACGTCCTCCTGGCGGATGCGGTCGCCGGGCGCCAGCTCGCCCTCGACCATCGCCCGCCGCAGGCCCTCCAGCGCGTGCTGGGCGGCGGTCCCGGGGACCGCGGCGGGGCGCCGCGCGGTCGCCGCGCCGGGGCTCATCGGAACGCCTGGATCCCGGTCACGGCGCCGCCGATGACGAGCGCGTGGACGTCGGCGGTGCCCTCGTAGGTGACGACCGACTCGAGGTTGTTCATGTGGCGGATCACCGGGTACTCGAGCGTGACGCCGTTGGCGCCGAGCACCTGGCGGGCGGATCTCGCGACGTCGAGGGCGGCGTTGACGTTGCCGAGCTTGCCCATGCTGACGTGCTCGGGGCGCAGCACGCCGTCGTCCTTCATCCGCCCCAGGTGCAGCGCCAGCAGCGTCGCCCGGTTGACCTCCAGCGCCATGTTGGCCAGCTTCTGCTGCTGGATCTGGAAGGAGCCGATCGGCTTGCCGAACTGGATCCGCTCCTTGCTGTACTCGAGCGCCGCTTCATAGCAGGCGCGGGCGGCGCCGGCGGCGCCCCAGACGATCCCGTAGCGGGCCTCGTTGAGGCAGGAGAGCGGCCCTTTCAGCGAGGCGACCTCGGGCAGCACGGCGTCGGCGGGAAGGCGGACGTCGTCGAGCAGCAGCTCGGAGGTGATCGAGGCCCGCAGGCTGAGCTTCTTGTGAATGTCCTGGGTGGTGAAGCCGGGAGTCCCCTTGGGGACGAGGAAGCCGCGCACGCCCTCGTCGGTGTGCGCCCACACGACGGCGACGTCGGCCAGCGAACCGTTGGTGATCCACATCTTCTGCCCGTGCAGGATCCAGTCGTCGCCGTCGCGCTTGGCCCGGGTCCGCATCGCGCCCGGGTCCGAGCCGGCGTCGGGCTCGGTCAGGCCGAAGCAGCCGATCGCCTCGCCGGCGGCCATGCGGGGCAGCCACTCCTGCTTCTGCTCCTCCGAGCCCCAGCGCCAGATCGCGAACATCGCCAGCGAGCCCTGGACCGAGACCAAGCTCCGCACTCCCGAGTCGCCGGCCTCCAGCTCCATGCAGGCGAGCCCGTAGGCGGTCGCCGAGGCGCCGGCGCAGCCGTAGCCCTCCAGGTGCATGCCGAGCACGTTCAGCTTGCCCAGTTCGCGCGCCAGCTCGCGCGGGATCGTCGCCTCCTCGAACCAGTCGCCGACGTTGGGGACGACCTCGTTTTGGACGAAGGCGCGGACGGCGTCGCGGATGTCGCGCTCCTCGTCGGAGAGCAGGCGGTCGATCGCGAGGTAGTCGCTGGGGTTGATCGGCGGGGCGGCGGCGGGGCTGGTGCTCATGGCTGGGTTCCTGGCCTCTTCCTTGATGCTAGATTTTCGAAAATCGAGGATTCAGCGTACACCAGCGGCGGGGAGGGGGAGACCGTCGACGGCGGCCCCGGCGACTCCGCCCTGGGGCCGCTCCGCGTCCTCGACTTCTCCCGCGTGCTGGCGGGGCCGTTCGCGACGATGATGCTCGCCGACCTCGGCGCCGAGGTGACCAAGGTCGAGCGCCCCGGCAGCGGCGACGAAACCCGCGCCTGGGGACCGCCCTACGACGAGCGCGGCGACGCCACCTACTTCCAGTCGGTCAACCGCAACAAGGCGAGCGTCGCGATCGACATGGGCACCGAGGAGGGGCTCGCCGAGCTGCGGCGCCGGGCGCGCGAGGCCGACGTCCTGGTCGAGAACTTCCGCCCCGGGCTGATGGCCGCGAAGGGTCTCGATTACGAGGTGCTGCGGGCCGAGAACCCGCGCCTCGTCTACTGCTCGATCACCGGCTTCGGCAGCGGCGAGGGCGGCGCCGCGCTGCCCGGCTACGACCTCCTGATCCAGGCGCTCGGCGGGCTGATGAGCATCACCGGCCAGCCCGACGGCGAACCGACCAAGGTCGGGGTCGCCCTCGTCGACGTCCTCGCCGGGCTCTTCGCCACGGTCGGGATCCTCGCCGCGCTGCGCCACCGCGAAGCCTCCGGCGCCGGCCAGCTGGTCGAGGTCGACCTCTACTCGGCGCTGCTGGCGGCGCTCGTCAACCAGGGCTCGGCCTACACCGTCGCCGGCGTCGTGCCGGGGCGGATGGGCAGCCGCCACCCCAGCATCTCCCCCTACGAGCTGTTCGCGACCGGGGAGGGGGAGCTGGTCCTCGCCGTCGGCAACGACCGCCAGTTCGAGCTGCTCTGCGAGACGCTCGGCGCCCCCGAGCTCGCCGCCGACCCGCGCTTCGCCACCAACCCGGCGCGGGTCGAGCACCGCGACGCGCTCGGCGAGCTGCTGGAGGCGAGGCTGGCGGCGCGGCCGGCGGCGGAGTGGGCGGCGGAGCTGACCGAGCGCCGCGTCCCCGCCGGCGTCGTCAACGACCTCGCCGGCGCCTTCGATCTGGCCCGCCGCATCGGCCTCGAGCCGACCGTCTCGATCCCCCGCGAGGACGGCTCCAGCGTCGAGCTGACCCGCAACCCGATCCGCCTCTCGGCGACGCCGCCCAGCTACCGTACGGCGCCCCCCTCCTTGCCCCCCGAAAGGACCGCATGAGCATCAGATTCGGCTACAAGGCCTCCGCCGAGCAGTTCGGCCCGCGCGAGCTGATCGAGTACTCCCAGCAGGCCGAGCGGCTCGGCCTCGAGGTCGTCTCCGTCTCCGACCACTTCCAGCCCTGGCGCCACCACGGCGGCCACGGGCCCAACGCGCTGGTCTGGCTCGGCGCTGTCGGCGAGGCGACCGAGCACGCCGTGCTGGGGACCAGCGTGCTGACCCCGACGATGCGCTACGAGCCGGCGGTGATCGCCCAGGCCTTCGGCACGCTCGGGGCGCTGTATCCGGGGCGCGTCTTCCTCGGCGTCGGCACCGGCGAGGCGATGAACGAGACGCCGGTGACCGGCGGCGAGTTCCCCGGCCGCAAGGAGCGGCGGTTGCGGCTGGCGGAGGCGATCGAGCTGATCCGCCGCCTCTGGCACGAGGAGCGGGTCGACTTCGACGGCACCTACTACAAGACCGCCCGCGCGACGGTCTACGACAAGCCGACGGTGCCGGTGCCGATCTTCGTCGCCGCCTCGGGGCCGCTGGCGGCGAAGCTCGCCGGCCGCGTCGGCGACGGCTTCATCTCGACCTCCGGCAAAGACCCCGACCTCTACACCGGCCTGATGGAGAAAGTCGCCGAGGGGGCGGGGGAAGCGGGCCGCGACCCGGCGGCGATCCGCAAGATGATCGAGGTCAAGGTCTCCTACGACCGCGACCGCCAGTTCGCCCATGACGCCTGCGCCTGGTGGGCGGCGCTGGCGCTGGCGCCGGAGCAGAAAGAGGGGATCGAGGACCCGGTCGAGATGGAGCGCGTCGCCGACGAAAACGTCGAGCGCGCCCACACCCGGTTCATCGTCTCCGACGACCCCGACGAGGTGGTGGAGAGGATCGCCCCCTACGTCGAGCTCGGCTTCGAGGACCTGGTCCTGCACGCGCCGGGCGAAGACCAGCCGCGCTTCCTCGAGCAGTTCGCCGAGGACGTGCTGCCGCGGCTGCGCGAGCGGTTCTCCTAGGATCGACAGCGATGGTCGAGCTTCCCGCCAGCGCCCGGGTCCGCGAGGTCGGCCCCCGCGACGGCTTCCAGAACGAGCCGGAGACGATCGCCACCGCCGACAAGGTGCGCCTCGTCGACATGCTCTCGGCCAGCGGCCTGAAGCGGATCGAGGTCACCTCGTTCGTGCGGCCCGACGTGATCCCCCAGCTCTCCGACGCGGCCGAGGTGCTGGCCGGGGTGACGCGCCGCGAGGGCGTCTCCTTCTCGGTCCTGATCCCCAACCAGCGCGGGCTGGAGCGGGCGCTGGAGCAGCGTGAGCGCTTCGACGAGGCGAGCGTCTTCCTCTCGGCTTCGGAGACGCACAACCGCAAGAACGTCAACCGCGGGGTCGCGGAGTCGCTGGCTGGGCTGGAGCCGACGCTGCGCGCGGCGGGGGAGGCCGGGCTGCGCCGCGAGGGGGTGATCGCCACCTCCTTCGGTTGCCCCTACGAGGGCGAGGTCGAGCCCGAGCGCGTCTTCGAGATCGCCGAGGCCCTGGCCGCCGCCGGCTGCGAGGAGGTCGGCTTCGGCGACACGACCGGGATGGCCAACCCGCGCCAGGTCCACGAGTTCTTCGCCGCCGCCCGCGAGCGGCTCGCCGGGGTCGAGCTGACCGCCCACTTCCACAACACCCGCGGCCAGGGGCTCGCCAACGTCCTCGCCGCGCTCGAGGAGGGCATCACCTCGTTCGAGTCGAGCTTCGGCGAGCTCGGCGGCTGCCCGGTCCCGCCCGGCTCGACCGGCAACGTCTCGACCGAGGACGTGGTCTCGATGCTGGAGGAGATGGGCGTGGCCACCGGGGTCGAGCTGCCGAAGCTGCTGGAGGCCTCGCGGGCGGTGCAGGAGCTGCTCGGGCGGCCGCTGGGCGCCCACGTCCTGCGCGCCGGGCCGGTCGACTGGCGGCGTTGACCGCGGCGGCCCGAGCGCAGCTGCGTGCCGACGTCGAGGCGCTGGCGGCGCTCGACCGCGGCGCCGGCACGGCGGGTGAACGGCGCTCGGCCGAGCTGATCGCCGCCCGCCTCGAGGCCGCCGGCGCGATCGAGGTGCGGCTGCGTCCGTTCCGCTACCAGCGCACCTATGCCTGGGCCCATGCGGCTCACTTTGCCGCCGGGATGCTGGGCGGCCCGGCCGCCGCGGCCGCCGCGCTCTCCTACGAGCTCGAGTTCTCCGGCCGCTCGCAGTGGCTGCGCCGGCTGCTGCCGGCTGCCGCGGCGACCAACGTCATCGCCCGCGTCCCAGCCGCCGGCGAGCGCCGGCGCACCCTCGTCCTGATCGCCCACCACGACGCCGCCCGCACCGGCGTGATGTGGGACCCGCGCTTGGTGCGGCTCTCCCGCGGCGGCTCCTTCGCGACGCTTCCCGCGCTCGCCTTCGGGCTCGCGGTGCCGCGGCGCACGCGCCGGCTGGGCCGCGCGCTGCTCGCCGCCCTGATCGCGCTGCAGCTCGACGTCGGCCGCCGCCGGAGGGCGGTGCCCGGGGCGAGCGACAACGCCTCGGGCGTGGCGGCGACGCTCGCCCTGGTCGAGCGCTGGGCGCGCGAGCCGCTGCCCGGCTGCGAAGTCGTCGCGGTCTTCCCCGGCTGCGAGGAGGCCGGCATGGGCGGGACTGCCGCCTGGCTGGCAGAGGAGGGCGCGGCGCTCGACCCGGCGAGCACGCTCGTCCTCGGCCTCGACACCCTCGGCGCGGGCGAGCCGGTGGTGGCGGCGAGCGAGGGCCCGCTGCTCGCGGTCCGCTACCGCGCCGACGACCTCGCCTGGGCCGATGCCGGGGCGGCCGCCGCTGGCCTGCCGGTGCCTGCGCGGGTGCGGGTGCCGGGCTGGACCGACCCGGCGCTCTGCCTGTTCGCCGGCCTGCCCTCGATCTCGCTGCTCTCGATGCGCGACGGGCTCTTCACCGAGTACCACCTGCCGAGCGACGTCCCCGAGCGGGTCGACTGGGCCTCGGTCGAGCGCTGCCTGGCGATCGCCGCCGAGACCGGCGTCGCCTGGGCGCGGGCGGCCGGCGGGGACGCCCCCTCCTGAGCCGTCGCCGCGGCCGCCTCGCTACGGTTTTCCAATGGAACGCCGGATCCTCGCCCCGCTGCTCGCCGCGGCTGCCTGCATGTTGGGCGTGCTCCTCCTCGCTTTCCTCACCTTCGAGGTCGCGCCCGTCATCAGTCTCGACGTGCACGCACTCGAGCGGCTCAGCGCGCCGCACGGCGGTGCCCGCTACGACACCGCAGTGGTCGTCGCCCGGCTCGTCGACCCGTTGCCCTATCTGCTGATGACGGTCGCCGTCATCGGCTTCGGCCTCGGTGAAGGGAGGCGCCGCGCCGCGCTCGTGGCGCTGGCGATGGTGCTCGGCGCCAATCTCACGACGCAGGTGCTGAAGGGGCTCCTCGCCGACCACCGCGCTCACGAGTTCCTCACCGCCTACCAGCCCTGGTCGAACGCCTTCCCCAGCGGCCACACGACCGCCGCGGCGGTGCTCGGGATCGCGCTCGTGCTGGTGGCGCCGACGCGGCTGCGTCGCCCGGCCGCACTCGCGGCGGGCGCCTTCGCCGGCGCCGTCGGCCTCGCCGTCGTCGTCATCGAGTGGCACTACCCGAGCGACGTCCTCGGCGGCCTGCTGGTTGCCGCGGGCTGGGGCTTCGCGGCGCTGGTGGCGCTGCGCCTGGCCACCCGCCGCGATCGCGCCGGCGCTCAGGCCTCGAGCGTCTTCGCCATCTCGACGAAGTAGTCGAGCGTGGCGGGGTTGGCGAGCGAGTCGCGGCTCGCCGCCTTCTCGACCGGGGTGCCCATCAGGATCCGCTTCACCGGCACCTCGAGCACCTTGCCGCTCAGCGTGCGCGGCACCTCTTTGATCTCGAAGACCTGGTCGGGGATGTGGCGCGGCGAGCACTGTTCGCGGACGCGGCGCGCGATCTCCTTGGTCAGCTCCCCGTCGAGCACGGCGCCCTCGCGGAGGACGACGAAGAGCGGCATCCAGCCGTCGCCTTCGGGGTTGGGCAGGTCGACGACGAGGGCGTCGACGATCTGCTCGAGCGAGAGCACGGCGCGGTAGATCTCCGCGGTGCCCATGCGGATGCCGCCGCGGTTGATCGTCGAGTCTGAGCGGCCGTAGATGATCGCGGTGCCGCGGCCGGTCAGTTCGATCCAGTCGCCGTGGCGCCAGGTGCCGGGGAACATCTCGAAGTAGCTGTCGCGGTAGCGCTCGCCGTCGGGGTCGTTCCAGAAGTAGATCGGCATCGAGGGCATCGGCTTGGTGATGACCAGCTCGCCGACCTCCTCCATCACCGGCTTGCCCGCTTCGTCCCAGGCCTCCAGCGCGGCGCCGAGCGAGGGGCCCTGCAGCTCGCCGCGGTATACGGGGAGCAGCGGCACGCCGCCGACGAAGGCGGTGCAGACGTCGGTGCCGCCCGAGGTCGAGAACAGCCAGGTGTCGCGACCGACGTGCTCGTAGATCCAGTCGAAGCCCTCCGGCGCCAGCGGGCTGCCGGTCGAGCCGACCGCTGTCAGGGCGCTGAGGTCGCGGCCGGTGCCGGGCTCGATCCCCGCCTTCATGCAGGCCGAGATGTAGGCGGCCGAGGTGCCGAAGGTGCTGACCTTCGTCTGCTCGGCGAGGTCCCAGAGCGTGTTCAGGTCCGGGTAGCCGGGGTTGCCGTCGAAGAGCACGATCGCGGCCGGCGTCAGCAGGCCGGAGACGAGGAAGTTCCACATCATCCAGCCGGTGGTGGTGAACCAGAAGATGCGGTCGCCGGCGTGCGAGTCGACGTGGAGGTTCAGCTTCTTCAGGTGCTCGAGCAGGATCCCGCCCTGGCTCTGCACGATCGCCTTCGGCAGGCCGGTGGTGCCGGAGGAGTAGAGGACCCAGAGCGGCTCGTTGAAGGGGACGCGTTCGAACTCCAGCGCCGCGCCCTCGTTTTCGGTCAGCAGGTGGTCCCAGAAGGTGACGTCGCGCAGCGCGCCGACGTCCGGATCGGGGTCGAGGTAGGGGACGAGCACCGTGCGCGAGACGCTCGGCATCGCCTCCTGCAGCTGGGCGACGACGTCGCGGCGGTCGAAGTCCTTGCCGCCGTAGCGGTAGCCGTCGACCGCGAACAGCACCTTCGGCTCGATCTGGGCGAAGCGGTCGACGACGCTGGCGGCGCCGAAGTCCGGTGAGCAGGAGGACCAGACGGCGCCGATCGAGGCGGTGGCGAGGAAGGCGACGATCGTCTCCGGGATGTTCGGCAGGTAGGCGACGACGCGGTCGCCGCGCTGCACGCCCATCGCGCGCAGGCCGGCGGCGACGGCGGCGACCTGCCCGCGCAGCTCGCCCCAGCGCAGCTCGCCGAGCTCGCGCAGCTCGGAGGCGTGGTAGATCGCGACGTCCTCGTCGGCTTTGTCGCGGAAGACGTGCTCGGCGTAGTTGAGCGAGGTGTTGGGGAACCACTCGGCGCCCGGCATCTCGCTCGAGCCGAGGACGGGCGTCGGCTCGCCATCGGCCTGGACGTCGAAGAAGTCCCAGATCGCCGCCCAGAATCCCTCGAGGTCGTCGACCGACCAGCGCTGCAGCTCGGCGTAATCGCTCAGCTCAAGACCCCGCTCGGTTTGCAGCCAGCGCATGAACTCGGTCATGCGCGAGTTCTCGACGAGCTCGGACGAGGGTTCCCACAAGGGCGCGGTGGCAGGCACGCTCACGGGCGCCAGTCTATCTTTGAGCCCCCGTGCCGGAGTCCCCGGCCACGCCGCGCCGGAGTGGCGGAATTGGCATACGCGGTCGACTCAAAATCGATTGCCCTTGCGGGCTTGTGGGTTCGAGTCCCACCTCCGGCACTCAGACGGCGGCGGAGCGGCGCGATGCGGCGTCCTCAGTCGCCGAAATAGCGCTGCTATTCCGGCTCCCTGCGTCCTTGCCTCGCTTGGCCCGGCGCCGTCTGAGTACCTATTGGTCCGAGGCTCGGCCCCGCCGAGCGAGCCGTCAGGCGGGCTGGGGGGTGCCGTCTTGGGGGGTGGCGCCGGCGCCGTAGTCCTCGCCGGAGCCGATTGGGCGCTCCTCCTCTACGTGCCACTCCTGGTTGAAGCCGTAGAGGGCGGCGGCGATCACGGCCAGCTGCAGCAGGCCGAGGACGACGACGAGGACGCCGAGCAGGGAGGAGGGCAGCGCCGCTTCGGCAAACCCCTCCTTGTCGCGCGAGAACCAGCTGTTGGCACCGACCGCGCAGAAGATCGCCAGGATCATCGAGAGCGCCGCCGCCACCGGCAGCACCCCGCGCGCCCAGCGCGCGACCCGGTAGGCGAAGAAGGCGTAGAGGATGGCGTAGAGGATGCAGACGATCCCCATCCCGCCACCGCCCTTGAGCAGCGACCAGCCG
Organism: Actinomycetota bacterium; assembly: GCA_048498975.1. Taxonomy (GTDB): domain Bacteria; phylum Actinomycetota; class Thermoleophilia; order Solirubrobacterales; family 70-9; genus VAYN01. The sequence goes on from JBEHWY010000115.1 coordinate 10,409, forward strand.
CCGATCGTCACCACCGCCGCGATCGCCGCCGTCGCCGCCAGCAACAGCACGATCAGCCACTTGGTCGTGACCGACGCCGGCTTCTCCCGATTCGGCCGCCAGAGTTCGTAACCCGGCCGCACCTCTCCTACCGCCATGCCGTGATCTTAGATTCCCGGCGCGACGATCCGGCGTTGGCCCCGCGTTAAGGCGGGTGGGAGCCGCTCCCCTTCTAGAATCGAGCAGTCCCGCGGGCGTGATGAAACTGGTAGACATGCCGGCTTTAGGTGCCGGTGCTCGAGAGAGCTTGGGGGTTCGAGTCCCTCCGCCCGCATCGGATCCCGGCGGCGCTTCCGCCTCGAACTCCGGCCCGTTACGATCCGTTTCCCCTCTGGGGCAGTGGCCCAATTGGCTAAGGCACCGGTCTCCAAAACCGGCGATTCCAGGTTCGAGTCCTGGCTGCCCCGTCTCCCCCGAAGTGGCTCTATGGGCCACATTCCACAGTACAGAGCCGAATACTCGCCCTTCGGGGCACCGCTGCCCAGAAGGTCAGAACGGGTCAGCAGGGGTCTCAAAAGGTGCGCGTTTGCGGAGCTTCTTTCCCCTGGCTTTCCCCTGAGGGGGTCGCGTGAAGGCGCTGACGCTCACCCAGCCGTGGGCGACGTTGGTCGCGATCGGGGCCAAGCGGATCGAGACTCGCGGTTGGCCGACGCGCTACCGCGGGCCGCTGGCGATCCACGCTGGCAAAGGTCTGGCGCCGGTCGGCGGAGTCCGCGGCCTGCGCGCTCTCTGCGCGACCGAACCGTTCCGGCGGGTCCTGACTGAGGCTGGGTACGCGGACCCCCGCGATCTTCCCCGCGGCGTCATCGTGGCTCGCTGCGAGCTGGTCGAGTGCGTCAGGGTCGACATCGGGCCGCAAACGACGTTCGCTGCGCTTGAGGTGTTCAGCGGGGTCAAGGCGGCTCCACATGAGGCCGACTTCGGCGACTACTCACTCGGGCGCTTCGCGTGGGCGCTGGGCGATGTCCATGGCTGCCTTACCGGGCCCGTCCGCGGTGCGCTCGGCCTCTGGGAGTGGGAGCGATGACCGGGGCGACCCTCGTCCGCGTCGGCGACGGCACCGGGGAGGCCCGTCTGGAGTGGCGCTCAGGAGAGGAGTGCCGGATCGTCTACCGCTCTGGCGCCAAGCGGGCGCTGCACGTCCGGAACCTCGCCCCGCCCGGCGAGCCGACCCCGGCTGAGCGCGAGCTACTGCAGGCCCTGGCCGATGCCGGCGACGCAGGCCTGCGCTACCCGCCGACCCACCTGCGCACCGCCGTCCTCTACCTGATCGAGATCGGCCTCGCAGTGGAAGACGCGCGCCACCTGACCCTGACTGCGGCTGGGCGGGCCGCGGCTGACCGAATCGGAGGTAACAGCTGGTGATCACCCCGGACCTCGAGCGGGAAATCCGCGAC
>JBEHWY010000116.1:0-11690 GCA_048498975.1 Actinomycetota bacterium
CGGGGAGGGTGCTCGCCACCCTCTCCGGCTACCTACGCGGCGCGCAGGGTGAAGTGGACTCGGGTGCCGGGGGACCCGGGTTCGAGCCAGATGCGGCCGCCGTGGGCTTCGACTATCGCGCGGGAGATGGCGAGGCCGAGGCCGGCGCCGTCCTCGCTGCGGGCGGCGTCGCCGCGGTAGAAGGGCTCGAAGACGCGCTCGCCCTCCTCGCTGGGGATTCCCTCGCCGTCGTCGACGACCTCGACCTCGACCCCGCCGCGGGCGCTGCGGGCGCGGACGGTGACGCTGCCGTCGGCGGGCGTGTGGCGGATCGCGTTCTGGATCAGGTTGAAGAGGACGCGCTGCACCTTCTCGGCATTGGCCTCGGCGAGGACGTGCCCCGGCGGCAGCTCAGCCGCCAGGTGGACGCCGCGGGCCTCCGCCGGCGCCCGCATCGCGGCGACGGTGTCGTCGATCAACCCGCCGAGCTCGACCTGGCGCATCGTCCAGGTGATCTCCCCCGCCTCGATCCGCGAGAGCTCGAAGAGGTCGTCGACGAGGCCGCTGAGCACGTCGACGTGGGTGCGGATCTCGCGCAGGTAGCGATCGCGGTCCTCGCCGGTGACGACCCCGTCCTCGATCGAGGCGACGAGCAGCTTCAGCGAGGCCAGCGGCGTGCGCAGGTCGTGCGAGGCGGCGGCGACGAGCTGGCGGCGCATCTCCTCGACTTCGCGCCGCGAGCGCTCCTCCATCGCCAGGCGCACGGCGAGCGCCGCCGCCAGCGCCGCGCCGCCGGCGGCGAGGACGACGAGCGCAACCTGCTCCATTCCCATCCCGTTGGGTACGGCGACCGCGGCGGCGCCGGCGAGGAAGGCGGCGACCGCGATGACGACGGCGCGCTTCATGCCCTGAACCTGTAGCCGACGCCCCAGACCGTCTCGATGAAGCGGGGCTCGGCGCTGTCGTCGCCGAGCTTGGCGCGCAGGCGACGGACGTGGACGGTGACGGTGCTGGTGTCCTCGAAGAAGGTCTCGCCCCAGACCGCTTCCATCAGCTGGTCGCGCGAGAAGACCTGGCCGGCGTGCTCGGCGAGGTAGGCAAGGAGGTCGAACTCGCGCTGGGTCAGCGAGACCTCCGCACCGTCGAGGAAGACGCGCCGGCTCGCCGGCTCGACCCGCAGCGGGCCGCGCTCGATCGGCGGCGCCCCGCTGGGCGGCGGCGCCACCCGACGCAGCACCGCGTCGACGCGGGCGACGAGTTCGGCGGGCGAGAAGGGCTTGACGACGTAGTCATCGGCGCCGTTGCGCAGGCCGACGAGGCGGTCGGACTCCTCGCCACGGGCGGTGAGCAGGATCACCGCGATCCGCGGCCCCTCCCGCTCCTGCAGCTGGCGCATCACCTCGAGCCCGTCGATGCCGGGCAGCATCAGGTCGAGGACGACCAGATCGGGGCGGTGCTCGACCGCGAGTCGCAACGCCTCCGGACCGTCGCCGGCCCGGTAGGTCTCATAGCCGGCGCGCTCCATGTAGCGGCCGACGACCTCGACGATCGTCGGCTCGTCGTCGACGACCAGGACGGTGCGGGGAGAGTCCTCGGCCACGGCCGCGATTGTCGCGCCTGGCGCGGCCGCGATGTGGGCGCTAGCCGAAGGTGAAGGCATAGCCGCTCACCCCCGGGTCGAGTTCGAGTTCGAGCAGGTGGTGCTCGACCCGCGGCAGGCTGACGAGTTCGTAGAGCCGGTGGCCGCGGACGGTGACGACGCCGTCGTGGACATCGGAGCCGGCGTCGGCGGCGGCGATCGGCTGCCCGTCGAGCTTGACCCGGACCTGGCGCGGGTGGTCGGGGGAGCCGAGCACCAGGTAGACGCGGCGGGCGCCGAAGTTGAGGTCGAGGCGGGAGTCGCCGGCCGCGGTCGCCGACTCGAGGGCGATCCGCCAGCGGCCGCGGAAGGCGAATTCGTTGTCCGGCACCTCGGGGGGCGCGGTGAACTCGTGCAGTCCCGGCGACAGCTCGGCGTTGGTGAAGCGTTCGGCGCGGTAGGGACCGAGGTAGGTCTCCGGCGTGGTCACAGCTTCGGAGGGCGTCACCGCTCCCGTGACATTCGCGTCCTTGGCCGGGACCCGGCGGCCGGCAGCGGCGAGCAGCTCGCGGATCACGTGTTCTTTCTCGCCGTATTCGCCCTCGCCGAAGTGGACGTAGCGAACGTCGCCGCTGGCGTCGATGAAGTACTCGGCAGGCCAGTACTGGTTGCCGTAGGCGTTCCAGGTCGCCTGTTCGTTGTCCTGGACCACGGGATATTCGATCCCTTCGCGCCCGATCGCCGCTTCGACGTTGCCGGCCTCGCGCTCGAACGGGAACTCGGGGGTGTGGACGCCGACGATCGTCAGCCCGTCCTTGCCGTAGCGCTGGTTCCAGGCGTTGAGATAGGGCAGGGTTCGGATGCAGTTGACGCAGCTGTAGGTCCAGAAGTCGACGAGGACGACGTGGCCGCGCAGTTGCTTCAGCGTCAGCGGCTGCTCGCCGGGCGTATTGAACCAGCGCTCGGTGCCGGTGAATTCGGGTGCCGGGCCGTAGTTGGGCAGGTCGACCTGCTTGGCATCGCCCTGGCCCGTCGCCGCCCCTTCCTGCGCGGCGCGAGCGCCGATCCCGTGCGCGGAGGCGCCGCGGATGTCGGCCAGCGCGGTCTGCGCGGAGGCAGTGTTCTCGATGCTTTCGGTCGGGTTGACGAGGAACGAGGGCAGGTCGGCGGCGATCCGGTTCTGGAAGCGAACGTCGTATTCGCCGAGCATCGCCAGGGCAACCACGACCATCACGGCCCCGGTCGCGATCTGCAGCCCGGGGCCGCGGCGAGTCAGCGGCGCCGTCAGCTTGCGGCCGCCCAGCATCAGGAAGTAGAGGACGACGGCGGAGCCGACGCCGTAGGCGAGGGCGACCGCGAGGCGGCCGGCGTTGAAGCTCTGCGAGGCGGAGACGGTGATCACGCCGGCGAGGATCGGGCCGGCACAAGGCGTGTAGACGACGCCGAGGCTGAGACCGACGAGGACCCCCGACCAGAAGCCGTCGCCGTCCGATTTGGCGACGCCGAGGCGACCGGCGAAGCCGCTCATCCAGGCCTCCACCCGGGCCGCCAGGGGCGGCACCATCAGGATCACGCCGAAGCCGAGCAGAACGACGATCGCGAGGTCGCGGAGGAAGTCGTTGGGCAGGCCGAGGGCGGCGATCAGGTAGACGAAGACGACCGTCGCCAGGGTGAAGGAGATGGCGAGCCCGGCGACGATCCCGAGCGGGCGGCGGCGGCCGCCGGTGGCGCCGGCCGAGAGGGCGATCGGCAGCACCGGCAGCACGCAGGGGGAGATCGCGGTCGCCGCCCCGGCGAGAAAGCCGAAGAGGATCAGCAGCGCCATCGGCTTAGCCTTCTTCGTCCTTCATCGCGTCGTCGCCCGGCATCGCTTCGCCGTGGTCCTTCATCGAGTCTTCGTGCTTCATCGCGTCGGTTTCGTCGTGCATCGAGCCGCCGCTGGAAACCTGGCTGGCGGGCGTCGTCGCCTTCGAGGTGGACGAGCCACCGCCGCCACCGCAACCGGCAAGCGCCAGAGCCCCGGCCGCCGCCAGCACCGCCAGGGCCCCGGCCGCGCGCATTCTTGCCTGCATCGTCGCTCCCTTCGTCGAGGTCATGGCGACCACGCTAGGAGGCAAATATGACGAGGAGGAAAACTCCGGGAGACCGGATCAGCGGCGCGCCGGCCCCGAGGTGATCGCACCCTCGGGACGGCCGACGACCTCGGCGGCGCGGCCGACGGCCTCGCTGACGCCGTAGTGGGAGCAGATCGTCAGCTCGTGCTCGCGCAGCAGCGGCCGCGCCGGGTCGACGACCGGTGCGGCACCGATCTTCTCGCCCTCCTGCGCGACCCAGATCCCGAACGGAGAGCCGGCGCAGAACCCGATCGGGATCGAGACGATGCGGACGCCGCGCCGCCGGCGCCCACCGAGCTTGACCAGCAACCAGGCGGGCTCGCCGCTGTCGTCGTCGACGAAGCAGCCGCAGAGGTGGCCGACCTTCTCGCCGCCGAGCTCGGTCACCTCGGCTTCGGCCCAGCCGTCGACGTCCTCCAGCGTCGGCAGCAGAGCCTGGTCAGGCATCGGCGTACTTGTCGAGCAGCTCGGCCGCGGCCGAGGCCGGGTCGAGCTCGCGGCGAACGACGCGGTCGAGCAGGTCAGCGGTGGCCGGATCCTCGGCGACGGTCGCTTCGAGGCGGCGGCGCATCCGCGAGGTGGCGATGCCCAGCACCTCGCTGCGCAGGTTGCGGGCGCGGCGCTCGGCCAGCGTCCCCTCGCCTTCGATGAAGGCCCGGTGCTCGTCGATCTTCGCCGCCAGCTCCTCGACCCCCTCGCCGCGCGCAGCCTCGGTGCGCAGGATCGGCACCTTCCAGCCCTCCGGGTCCTGGGAGAGGGCGAGGACGCCGCGCACCTCGCGCACCATCGTGTCGGTCATCGGGTGGTCGGCCTTGTTGACGACGATGATGTCGGGGATCTCCATCACCCCGGCCTTCAGCGCCTGGATCGAGTCGCCCGAGCCCGGCATCAGCGCCAGCACGATCGTGTCGGCGTGGTCGACGATGTCGATCTCGGCCTGGCCGACGCCGACGGTCTCGATCAGGACGTCGTCTTTGCCGGCTGCGTCCATCACCAGCGCCACCTGCAGCGCCGCCTCGGAGAGGCCGCCGAGGGCGCCGCGCGAGGCCATCGAGCGGATGAAGACGCCTTTGTCGAGGAAGTGCTCGGTGAGGCGGATGCGGTCGCCGAGCAGGGCGCCGCGGGTGAACGGGCTCGAGGGGTCGATCGAGAGCACGGCGACCTCGCGGTCGACCTTGCGCAGCTCCCCCGTGAGCGCGCCGATCAGGGTGCTCTTCCCCACCCCCGGCGGTCCGGTGAAGCCGATGATGCGGGCGTGTCCGGTACGGGGATAGACCTCGCGCACCAGCTCCCAGCCGGCGGGGTCGTCGGACTCGATCAGCGTGATCGCCCGCGCCAGCGCCCGCTTGTCGCCGTTGACCAGTCGCTCGGCGAGCGACGCCGACCGGGTCTCGCTGGCTTGGTCCGCGGTCATCGGCGCCAGTCTAAGTGTCAGTAACGTTGCCGCGCCTTGATCCGCTTCCTCGCCCGCAACAAGATGCTGAACCACCGCTACGGGGTGCTGCTGTGGCGCTACTCCTGGCGCCGAATCTTCACCCGCGCCGGCCGTCGCTGGCGCACCGACGGCCTCCTCTTCCTCGGCCGTGGGCTCGAACTGCAGATCGCGCGCAAGGCGGAGGTCCGCTTCGGCCGCTTCGTCTGGATCGGCGACGGGACCAAGATCCGCTGCCACGAGGGCGTCGTCGAGATCGGCGAGAAAACCGTGATGGGGCAGGAGTGCACGATCTCCGCCTACCAGCGGGTGCGGATCGGCGAGCAGTGCGTGATCGCCGACCGCGCGATGTTCATCGACTTCGACCACGGCGTCGTCGAGGTCGAGCGCCCGATCCGCCTGCAGGGCATCTACAAGCGCGACGTCGTCGTCGGCTCCAACGTCTGGATCGGCTACGGCGCCTGCATCCTGCGCGGCGTCAGCGTCGGCGACAACTCGATCGTCGGCACCAACGCGGTGGTGACCAAGGACGTGCCGGCCAACGCGGTGGTCGCGGGGGTGCCGGCGCGGGTGATCCGGATGCGGGAGGCGCCGGGGGAGCTGCGGTGGCGCGAGCCGGTCGAACCGGACCCGGAGGCGGCGACGACTTTGCGGCTGCCGGCGGAGTAAGAGTTCCTGGGTTGGCTCGGGAGGGTCGGGTGACCCCCTTCCCTCGCCTACCTACGTGGATCCGGTACGGCCTTCCGAGATTCGCGCTCTGGCGTAGCGGCGCAAAACGTTCAGGGGGTCACCCGACCCTCCCCAACGAAGCCAGGGCTCTCACTCCGGAGACGTGAAAGGCGGCGCTGATCGCGCTCCGGGGCTGGTTCTTGAGCTTGTGAGGGACCGGGCGTTCCGGCTCTCGCAACCAACCCCATCCCCAACCACGCCGAGCTCAGGCGAGCGCTGGGGTCAGGTCGGTGCGGCGGAAGTCTTCGCCGACGAACAGCAGCGGCTTGTCGGCGAGGCGGGCGGTGGCGTAGGTCATGCAATCGCCGAGGTTGAGCCGCGCCGGGTGGCGGCCCTTTCCGTAGCGGGTGAAGGCGTCGGTCGCGACGCGCCAATGCCGCGCGTCGAAGGGCATGACCTCCACCTCCCAGTCCTCGAGGAAACGAACGACGAGGTCGCGACCGCCGGCGCCGAACCTGCTGATCGCGACCATCCCGGTCTCGAACAAGGTCGGCGCGCCGATCGCCAGAGCGTCAGCCTCGCCCATCGCACTCTCGACGCTGGAAAACACCAACTCGCGGCGCAGTACGGCGACCACCGCGGACGTGTCAAGGATCAAAATCCCTCCGGTCCGAGACCGAGGATCTCCTCGACTTCCTCTTTGCTCATCGGTGGCTGATCGAGCTCCTCCGGGGGGATGTGGGGCCAGATCTCGGTTTCGAGCCACTCCCGCATGCTGCGCTGCGGCTTGCCTTTGCCGCCGCCACGCAGCTCGAGGCGCGTCTTGCGTTCTCTGAGCGCCTGACGCACGGCGCCGGTCTTGCTCTCGCCCGCCATCTCTGCGACTTCAGCCGCCAACTTCTCGGTCTCCGTGTCCTTGATGTTCAGTGCCATGGGCTGATGGTGGAATCCTACGCGGATTACACCATCCGGCCCGACCTGCAAGCATGCTACCAGAAATGAAATGTATTGTCTTCCAGACAGAGGGTTGCGTCGGCAAGCGTGGCCACGTGAGCCACGCCGACCGCCGGACCCGCGCCGAGGGTGTTGCCATCAAGTTCGGCGAGAACCTCCGCCGCTGCCGCCGCCGCGCCGGCCTCTCGCAGGAAGAGCTCGGCGTCCGCGCCTCGCTCCACCGGACCGAGATCGGGCTGCTCGAGAACGGGCGCCGGATCGCTCGGGTCGACACCGTGATCCAGCTCGCCGGGGCGATGTCGATCGACCCCGCCGAGCTGCTCGAGGGCATCCACTGGAACGCCGGGGACGTCGCCTCCGGCCGTTTCGCCATCTCCCAGCGCCCCGCCCTCCCGCGTCGGCGGGGCGAGCGGGACTGAGCGGATCAGGCCGGGTCGAGCGTGGCGCCGACCAGGTCGGCGTAGACCGCGGCCGTCTGCTCGGCGACGTCGGCCCAGTCGAAGCGGCGGATGTGCTCGTAGGCTTCGGCGACGAGCCGGCGGCCGAGCTCGTCGTCGCAGAGGACGCGGACGGCGACGTCGGCGAGCGCTTCCGGGTCGTGGGCGCGGAAGCGCAGGCCCGCCTCCTCGTGCGGCACCACCTCGCGCAGGCCGCCGGTGTCGGCGACGATGCAGGGGCAGCCCGAGGCCATCGCCTCCAGCGCGACGAGGCCGAACGGCTCGTAGATCGAGGGGACCACGGTGAGGTCGGCGATCCGGTACAGCGAGTGCAGGACGTCGTCGCCGATCCAGCCGAGGAAGGTGCCGTGCTCCATCAGCCCCAGCTCCTCGGCCTGGCGCCGCAGCTCGGTCTCGTGGGTGCCGGAGCCGGCGACCAGGAAGCGCGTTCCCGGCGCTTCCTCGATCACCCGCGGCATCGCCTCCAGCGCCAGCTGGAAGCCCTTCTCGTAGACGAGGCGGCCGATCAGCAGCACCAGCCGCTGGTCGGGCTCGGCGAACTCGGCGCGCAGGCGGGCGAGGTCGTCGGGGTCCTGCGCCGGCAGGTCGTCGGGGTCGATCCCGTTCGGGATCACGGTCACCCTCCCCTCCTCGACGCCGAAGATGTCGACCACCTGTTCCTTCATGTACTGCGAGCAGGCGATCACCCGCCGCGAGCGGTTGGTGATCCAGCGCTCGACGCCGTGGATGTAGGTCTGCGGGTGCTTGTCGACCCAGCCCTGGTGGCGGCCGTACTCGGTGGCGTGGATCGTCATCACCAGCGGCGCCTCGAAACGGCGGGCGAGGTGGTCGCAGGCGTTGGCGACCAGCCAGTCGTGGCCGTGGACCAGATCGAAGCGGTAGCGGTCGCCGATCTCGACTCCGGCAGCCAGCATGTCCGAGTTCATCCGCTCCACCCAGGTGACGAACTCGCCGAGGTCGGTCGGCCGCTTCGGCTCGACGATGCGGTGGATGCGGACGCCGCCGCGCACCTCCTCGTCCGGCGAGTCCTCGCCGCCGCGGGTGAGGACGTGGACCTCGACGCCAAGCGTGACGAGGGCCTCGGAAAGCTTGCGCACGTGGCGGGCGAGGCCGCCCTCGATCAAAGGCGGGTACTCCCAGGAGAGGATCAGGACTCTGGTCATCGGGTGGCTAGGGCTCCAAAAGGGGCGCGACGCTGAGGTCCGGCGCGAGCGAACGCATACGCGGATCGGTGTCGTATTCGGAGTCTATGGCTTCGAGCAGGGCCCGGGCGTGGTCGGTGGCGCGGCAGTAGGCGTAATCGCCCGCCTGGCCGCGGCCGTCGAGGAAGGCCCAGTCGCTGGCCTGCGCCGCCAGCAGCTCGCGGGCGGCGCGAGCCGCGGCGTCGCCCTGCAGGCCGCCGTGGAGCGCCCGCAGCAGGCGCAGCTCCAGCCGCCGCGCCCCCCAGGCGAGGTCGGCGACCAGCGGCGAGTCCCAGGTGCGGAAGTCCTTCTCCTCGCCCCAGGTCGAGGCGCGCAGCGCTCGCTTGCGCGGCTCGTGCTCGGCCAGCGCCTGCGGCACAGTGAGCAGGCGTATCCCGGCCGCCGCGGCGCCCTCGAGCACCGCCTCGAGCCAGATCGGCCCCTCCGTCCACCAGTGGCCGAGCAGCTCGGTGTCGATCGCGAAGACGAGCAGGCCGCGACGCTCGTGGGCGGCGGTGTACTCGCGCAGGCGCGCGGCGGCGGCGGCCAGGAACTCGCCCGCCTGGCGGCGCGCGGCGGCGGCCGCGGCAGCGGGGTCGTAGGCGCCGCCGCCGACCTTCCAGATGCGGACGCCGCGCAGGCTTTTGCCGTCGAACTGGACGTGGGCCGGGTCGGAGGGATAGCCGTCGAGCGCCCACAACCAGGAGACAGCCTCCCAGTCGATCGGCAGCGCCACCGGCCCCGCCTCGGTCGCGACCGGAGCCAGCGCCGCGAGCGGCTCCTCGTGGGCGCTCTGGTCGACGCAGAACCAGCGCACGCCCTGCTCGGCCAGCCCCCACTCCAAGCCGGGGGCGTAGCCGCACTCGGGTAGCCAGAAGCCCCCGTCCCAGCCGAAGCGGCGGCGGTGGGAGCGGATGCCGGCGTCGAGCTGCAGCCGCAGCCCCGCCCGCGTCGCCAGCAGCGGCAGCACCGCGTGGGTCGCCGCCGAGGCAGCGAGCGCGACGCGGCCCTCGGCGGCCGCGCGTTGGAACGGCGCCAGCGGGTCGCCGCCGGCCGCGTCGAGCAGCTCCAGCGCCCGCCGGCAGCGCGCCAGCTCGTCCTCGACTGCCGGGCGGCACTCGGCCGGGACCTCGTCGCGGTCGGCTTGCGCCGCGCCGATCCGCCACTCGAGCAGGAACTCGCGCAGGCGCGCCCGGGCGCCGGCGTCTTCGAGCTGATCGGCGAGGACCGGCGTCACGGTCAGGGTCAGGTCGCGAGCCACCTCGAGCACCGGCAGGTAGGAGCGGATCACCGCGTCGAACAGCCACTCCTCGCCGAACGGGTAGGTGCCGAAGCCCTCGACGTAGGGCATGTGGGAGTGGAGGACGAGCGCCAGGTCGCCGGCGCTCCCGGGCCGGCTCACGCCGACCGCCTCATGCTGGCGCGTGGCAGATCGCGAGGAAGTCGAGGGCGCGGTCGAGGTCGCCCTCCCGCAGTCTGAAATCGGAGGCGGCGATCGCCGGCGTGAACCAGTCGTAGAAGCGCTTGGTCAGGCCGAGGCGCTTGTGAACCGAATCCCAGCCGAGCTTCAACGCCAGCTCGTGCGCGCGCAGCTTGCGGGTGTGGAAGAGCCCGAGCAGCTCGACCTGGGGGAAATGCGCTTGGCAGAGCTCGCGGAACTCCTCGGCCCGGTACTCGTGCACGTGCCAGGGGTTGTCGGATTTCTCCGCGCCGGGCGGCGCCAGGGTCAGCAGGTTCGGGGTCGAGACGTAGGCGACGCCGCCGGGGGCGAGCATCGACTTGAAGTGCTCGAGGATCGCGCCGGGGTCCTGGACGTGCTCGATCGTCTGCAGGAAGACGACCGCGTCGCAGGGCTCGGCGAAGGTTTCGACCAGGGCGCGCTCGAAGCGGAGGTTGGGGCGCTGGTAGCGCAGACGGGCGTGCTCGTGCGCCTCGGGGTTGGCGTCGACGCCGACGACGCCGGCGGCCGAACGGGCGAGGACGTCGGAGCCGTAGCCCTCGCCGCAAGCCATGTCGACCACCCGCTGGCCGGCGGTTCGCGCCGCGATCCACTCGTAGACGACGAGGTGGCGCCGGTACCAGTAGTTCTCCTCGGGGACGTCGGGCAGCGTCCGCTCGCCGGTCAGCGGCAGCGGCGGCACCCCGGGGGGCTGGTTGAGCTGCAGGTACTGGCTCTCCACCCCCGGCACCGTATCGACGTGGCAGTCATTTCAGTTCCATGGGAACCGAAATGACTGCCACGGAGCCGTCGGTTGCGCGAATCCGCGTAGAGTTCCGCCGCGATGCCAGCCTCCCCAACCGCCACCCCGGACCACATCAAGGACGTCAACACCCGCTACCACGACGCCGCCGCCGACGAGTACGACGCCAAGTGGGGCATCGACTTCGGCGAGATCGGCCAGGAGCAGGTGCGGCTGAAGCTGGTCAAGGCGCTCGGCGGCCTCGACGGGCAGCGCTTCGGCGACGCGCTGGAGATCGGCTCGGGGACGGGGTACTTCTCGCTCAACCTGGTCCAGCTCGGGGTGATCGAGCGGCTGACCGCGACCGACATCTCGCCGGGGATGCTGAAGCGGCTCGCCGCCACGGCCACCTCGCTCGGCCTCGCGGTCGAGACCGTCGTCACCGAGGCGGAGACGCTGCCGTTCGAGGACGAGAGCTTCGACCTCGTCTTCGGCCACGCCGTCCTCCACCACATCCCCGACCTCGACCGCGCCTTCGCCGAATTCCGCCGCGTCCTGCGCCCCGGCGGCGTCATCGCCTTCGCCGGCGAGCCCTCGCGCTACGGCGACCGCCTGGCGGCGGTGCCGAAGCGGGCCGGGATGGTGCTGGCGCCGGCCTGGCGCCGCCTCACCGGCTCCCGTCGCCGCCTCGTCGCCGAAGCCGAAGAGTCGCACGACCACGCCCTCGAGAGCGAGGTCGACGTCCACGCCTTCGCCCCCGCCGACCTGCGCCGCCTGCTCCGCGACGGCGGCTTCGAGGACCGCCACGTCGGCGGCGAGGAGCTGCTCTCCAACGCCTGGGGCTGGGGCCTGCGCACGGTCGAGTCGAGCGCCGAGCCCGAATCCGTCCCCCTGCGCTGGCGCAAGTTCGCCTTCCGCAGCTACATCGCCCTGCAGAAGGTCGATACGCGGCTGTTGGAGCCGCATCTCCCGGCGGAGCTCTTCTACAACCTGCTGGTGTCGGGCCGCAAGCCGGCCTGACGAGGTGCGGGGGGCCTGACCCGCACCCCCACAAGGGCTGGTAGGGGCGCAGCGGATTGAATCGTCGTCTCGGTTGCAATCTTGGTCCGCTCAACTGGTGGATGACGATCGCGGACGTGCTGGC
>JBEHWY010000117.1:0-11554 GCA_048498975.1 Actinomycetota bacterium
CACCTACCTGCCCTGCAGGTGCGCCGGGCCGCCCGCGCCAGCCGCCGCTGGCTGCTGCCAGGACCCGTGCGCCGGAGGCCCCGGTCTGACGGTCCCAACCCCTCGCCTCTACGATTGCCCCAGTGAGTGTGCCCCCCCTGGTCCTGGTCATGGCGGCGGGCGAGGGAACGCGTATGCGTTCCTCGCTGCCGAAGATGCTGCATCCCGTCTGCGGGCGGGCGATGGTCGCCTGGCCGATCCTCGCTGCGCGGGAGGCCGGTGCAGGCCGGGTGGCGGTGATCGTCTCGCCCGGTCGCGACATCTCCGCCGGCCTGCCCGGCGAGGTCGAGATCGTCGAGCAGCCCAAGCCGGACGGCACCGGCGGCGCGATCCGGGCGGCGGCGGCGCTGGTCGAAGAGAGCGAGACCGTCCTCGTCCTCTCCGGCGACGTGCCGCTGATCTCCAGCGCGACGATCGCCGAGCTGCTCGAGGCCCACGCCGCCACCGACGCGGCGGCGACGATGCTGACGATCGAGCTCGACGAGCCCGGTTCCTACGGTCGCGTCGTCCGCGGCGAGGGCGGCGCGGTCGAGCGCGTGGTCGAGGCCAAAGCCGCCGGCGACGCCGACCCCGAGCATCTCGCGATCCGCGAGGTCAACGCCGGCACCTACGCCTTCGACGCGGCGCCGCTGGCCGCCGCCCTGGCGACCCTCTCCAACGACAACGCCCAGGGCGAGTACTACCTCCCCGACGTCTTCCCGGCCCTGCGCGAGTCCGGCCACCAGGTCGCCGCCCACCTCGCCACCGACCTGGCGGTGACGATGGGCGTCAACAACCGCCTCGACCTCGCCGCGGTCGAGGCCGAGGCCCGCCGCCGCCTGCTCGAGGCCCACATGCTGGCCGGCGCCACCATCGTCGACCCGGGCTCGACCTGGATCGAGCCCGGCGTCGAGATCGAGCCCGACGCCCGGATCGAGCCCGGCACCACCCTGCGCGGCGCGACCAGGATCGGCGCCCACGCCGTGATTGGCCCGCACACGACGCTGATCGACAGCGTCGTCGGCGTCGAGTCGCGGGTGATCCAGTCCTACCTGGTCGAGTGCGAGGTCCGCGAGGGCTGCTCGGTCGGCCCCTTCGCCTACCTGCGCCCCGGCGCCCTGCTCGACGCCGGCGCCAAGGCCGGCACCTTCGTCGAGATCAAGAACTCGCACATCGGCGAGAGCACCAAGGTGCCGCACCTCTCCTACATCGGCGACGCCGACCTCGGCGCCGGCACCAACATCGGCGCCGGCACGATCACCGCCAACTACGACGGTTTCCGCAAGAGCCGGACCGTAATCGGGGTCGACGTGCGGATTGGCGTTGACACGATGCTGATCGCGCCGGTAGAAGTCGGGGACTCCGCCTACACTGGCGCTGGCGCGGTGATCAAGGACGACGTGCCCAACGGGGCGCTCGCCGTCAGCGAGAACGCGCAACGGAATATCGACGGATACGCGGCCGAGAAGGCTGCGCGGATGCGAGAGGACAAGAGCGAGTGAGCACGATCGAGGAGCACCCGCAGGCCTCCACCGCCATCTCCCACGACTACTCGAAGCGGATGATGGTCTTCGGTGGCCGCAGTTCGATGGACCTGGCCGCCAAGGTGGCGGGCAAGCTCGACCTCGACCTCGGTCAGGTGACGCTGAAGACCTTTGCCGACGGCGAGGTCTACTGCCGCTACGAGGAGTCGATCCGCGGCGCCGACGTCTTCCTCGTCCAGTCGACCTGCGCCAACGAGAGCACCGGGATGACGCCCAACGACGCGCTGATCGAGCTGCTGACGATGGCCGACGCCGCCCAGGGCGCCTCCGCCCACCGGATCATCGCCGTGATGCCCTGGTACGGGTACGCCCGCCAGGACAAGAAGTCGGCCCCGCGCGAGCCGATCTCCGCCCGCATCGTCGCCAAGTGCCTGGAGGCGGTCGGCGTCGACCGCGTCCTCACCATGGACCTCCACGCCGGCCAGGTCCAGGGCTTCTTCCACGTCCCCGTCGACCACATGACGGCGATGCCGATGCTGACCCAGTGGTTCATCGACCAGGAACTGAAAGACGAGCTGGTGATCGTCTCCCCGGATGCCGGCCGGGTGAAGACGGCACGCAACTTCGCCCGCCGCGTCGGCACCACCTGGGCGGTGATGGAGAAGGAGCGCCCCGCGCAGCAGGTCGCCGAGATCGGCTACGTCGTCGGCGACGTCAAGGGCAAGACCGCGGTCCTCGTCGACGACATGATCGACACCGCCGGCACCCTCTGCGCCGCCGCCCAGACCGTGCTCGACGAGGGCGCGGCGCGGGTCATCGCCTGCGCCACGCACGGCGTCTTCTCCGGCCCCGCCTTCGAACGGATCGCCGACTCGGCGATCGAGCGGATCGTCGTCACCGACACGCTGCCGCTGCGCCCCGGCGCGCCGGACAACATCACCGTCCTCTCCACCGCCAGTACCTTCGCCGACTCGATCCGCCGCATCTTCACCGACGACTCGGTCTCCGAGATCTTCGCCGGCGAGAACCAGCTCTTCTAGGCCGCTGGCAACCGAGGCATCCAAGCAGCTGCGGTTGGTCGGCCACAAGGGGGCCGATGCGATCGTCGCCGGGAACACGGTGGAGAGCTTCGTCGCTGCGGTGCAGGCGGGCGTCGACACGATCGAGATCGACGTGTTGTGGCTGCCGGATTCGCACCTGCCGCTGGAGCAGCGGGCGCCCTTGGTCGTCGCCCATGACTGGGAGGACGCCGAAAGCCGCACGCCGCTGACCCTGACCGAGGCGCTCGACGCCTTCCGTGAGCCGCCGCTGGACAAGGTCGAGATCAACCTCGACGTGAAGCTGCCCGGCCGCGAGGAGGAGCTGGTCGACGCGGTCCGCGAGCGGGCCCTGATCGACCGCACGATGATCTCGACGATGGAGATGCACACGCTGAAACGGGTGCTCGAGCTCGAACCGGGGCTGCGGCGCGGCTGGACCTATCCCAAGGTCACCAAGGACTGGACCCGCAGGCGCTGGGCGAAGCTGCCGATGGCGGCGGCGCTGGTCGGGATGCGGATGCAGCTGCCCGGGCTCGCGGCGCAGAAGCTGCCCCAGTTCGGCGTCGCCTCGATGTGGGTCTACCACCCGCTGATCAACGCCAAACTGGCCCGCATCTGCGACCTCGCCGGGGTCGAGCTGATCGCCTGGACCGTCGACGACGAGCAGCGGATGCGGCAGCTGACCGCGATGGGCGTCGCCGGCATCTGCTCCAACGACCCGCGCCTGTTCGCGGGCCTCGGCGCTACTCGCTGACGTCGCGGCGGACGACCAGCGCGGTGCCGATCGCCCACAGCCCCAGCGCCCAGGCGGCGAGGACCAGCCCACCCGCCACCTGGCTCAGCCCGTGCTCTTCTTCGGGGTTGTGGTGCAGCGAGCCGAGCGCCTGCGCCGGGAAGTAGTCGCCGATCGAGCCCGGCAGCAGCTCCGGCAGGGGGGAGAGGATGAAGAAGAAGGCGATCGCGGCGATGATCGCGCCGACCTGGTTGCGGACGATGGCGCCGATGCCGAGCCCGAAGGCGCCGATCAGCCCCATCGAGACGACGACGCCGGCGTAGGTGGAGACCAGTTCCGAGGTGGGCGGCAGATCGCCTCCGCGGCCGGAGAACAGGGGCACGGCGAGCCCGGCGTTGACGACGACGAAGGCGAGGCCGGCGAGCAGGCCGACCGCGAGCGTCACCACGAGCTTCGCGACCAGCACCCGGTGGCGCCGCGGCGCGGCCAGGAAGGTCGAGCTCGCGGTTCCGTGGCGGAACTCGGTCGTGATCACCAGCACCCCGAGGACGAGCATCAGCACCAGCAGCAGGCCGATCCCGGTGGCGACCTGGTCGAGGTTGCCGATGCTGCTCAGCGAGGCGAGGCCGACGTAGAGGCCCGCGAACAGCGCCTCGCCGAGCAGGCCGATGCCGAGCATCACCCAGGTCGTCCGCGTCGTGAAGAGCTTGATCCACTCGCTGCGCACGAAGCTCATGCGGCTGCCCCCGGCGCCTCGTCCTCTTCGCCCATCACCTCGAGGAAGCGCGCCTCCAGGCTCGAGCGCTGCGGCGCCAGTTCGTGCAGGGCGATGCCGCTGGCCAGCGCCAGCTCGCCGATCCGCTCGATCTCCAGGTCGCTGACCAGCAGCGCTCCGTCCTCCTCGGTGCCGACCGTCGCGCCGGCTTGCGCCAGCGCTGCCCGCAGGCCAGCGGCGTCCGCGCAGCGCACCCGCGACGGCGAGCGGCCGCCGGCGACGAAGTCCTCCAGCGAGGTCTGGGCGACGAGGCGCCCGTCGCGGATCAGGATCAGCTCGTCGGCGGTCTGGGCGACCTCCGAGAGGACGTGGCTGGAGACCAGCACGGTCCGGCCTTCGGCGGCCTGCGCTTTGAGCAGGTCGCGCAGCCACCGCATCCCCTGCGGATCGAGGCCGTTGGCGGGCTCGTCGAGGATCAGGATCCGCGGCTCGCCGAGCAGCGCGCCGGCCAGCGCCAGCCGCTGGCGCATGCCCAGCGAGTAGCCCTTGACCCGGCGCCGCGCGGCACCGGTCAGCTCGACCATCTCCAGCACCTCGTCGACCCGGGAGGAGGGGATCCGCGCCGCCGCCGCCAGTCCACGCAGGTGGTTGCGGCCGCTGCGGCCGGGATGGAAGGCGGTCGCCTCGAGCGCCGCGCCGATCGTCCGCAGCGGGTCGCTCATCGCCGTCGGCGGCTGGCCCTCGACCAGCGCCTCCCCCGAGGTCGGCCGCAGGAGGCCGAGCAGCGCCCGCATCGTCGTCGTCTTGCCGGCGCCGTTGGGGCCGAGGAAGCCGGTGACGCGGCCGGCCTGCACCGCGAAGGAGAGGTCGTCGACGGCGAGCGTCCGCCCTCCGTAACGCTTGCTCAGCCTGCGGACCTCTAGCTCCGGCATCGGCGCGCCAGCCTAGAGCACTCCACGGCGACTGAGTGCCTTAAACGGTGCCGGGCGTCGCCGTCGGCGGCGAGCCGCGCCGGCCGCCCTTGACCTTCACCGCCGACTCGAGCTCCTCGGTGGTGAAGCCGCCGACTGCCTCGCCCTCGGTCGCGTAGCGGTACAGGGCGACGCCGAAGACGCCGTTCAGCGCCTTCGAGATCAGCATCGCGATCGCCAGCACCAGGGCGCCGATCACGACCAGCAGTGCGCCGAGGAAGGAGGCCGCGGACCAGAGGAGGATGCCGCCGGCGATCAGGATCACGGCCGGCAGGAAGCCGAGCAGGAAGACCGCGGCGCCGATCGCCAGGTTGCCGGTGATCTGCTGGCCCCATTTGGCCTTGAAGATCGAGGCCGAGCGCTTCAGCGTCGCCAGCGGGCCGGTTCCCTCGATCGCGATCACCGGCACCGAGAGGAAGGTGACCAGCGCCCAGGCGGTGCCGACCAGGCGGGCGGCGATGTCGCCGAGCGCCCCGCCCTGGTTCTCGAGCACGCCCATCAGCACGCTGATCGCGGTCGAGAGCGCCGCCCAGCCGCAGATCTGGCTGAAGCGGCTGCGGGCGACGGCGAGGCCGTCGGCGACGGTCGCCTCCTGTCCGGCGAAGATCAGGTTGGCGGCGGCGGCGAGGCCGACGCTGAAGTAGATGCCGATCACGTTCAGCGCGTAGACGCCGATGATCAGCAGCGGCACGGCGCCGCCGTAGGTCTTCTGGTCGAGCAGGTAGAGGCCGGGGGCGAAGAAGAGGATCGCCAGCGGGATCATCGCCACCGCGCCGTAGAGCGGGAAGCGGATCAGTTCGCGATGGCTGTTGAGCAGGGCCCAGCTCTTCTTGGTCAGCGCCCAGCCGCGCTTGATTCGGTTCATCTCAACCCATTTCGGCCAAACCGGGCGTCCGCTTTACCCCGCGCTCCTCGAAGTACTCCCACTCTGCCTCGCCGAGCTCGGTCGCCGGCTGGTCGGCGTAGACCCACTCGCGCGCGATCCGGTGCCAGTTGCGCTTCGCCCGCAGCTGCCCGAGCACGGCGACGACGCCGATCTCCATCCGCCGCCCCATCAGCTCGTCGGCGGGGATCGACTCGCGCCGCATCAGGTCGAAGTACTCCGAGCGCGGGTCGTTGGTCGACTCGATGATCTTCATCACCCGCCGCGCCGAGATTTCGATCTCGCGGTCTTCCAGGTACCAACCGCCGACCGCCCGCATGTGGTCGAGCAGCCGCTCGGCGTCGAGCTTGCTCGGCTTCTTGACGAAGCCGAGGTCGTGCAGCGCCTGCCGCACCGCCTCCGGGTCGTTGCGCGAGGCGGCGTCGAAGGCGCGCTGCTCGAGCAGGATCTGCTCGCGGTCGAGCTTCTTCGTCATCCCGAAGTCGATGAAGGCGACGCGGTCGTCGTCCATCAGGATGTAGTTGCCGGGGTGGGGGTCGGCGTTGAAGTGCTGCAGGTGGTAGATCGAGCCGAAGCTGCCGCGGAAGACGATCTCGCCGAAGCGGCTGCGCTCGGCGTGCGGCAGCTGCTTGATCTGCTCGAAGTCGCGGCCGCGGACCAGCTCGGTGACCAGCACCCGCCGCCGCGAGAGCCGCGTCACCACTTCCGGCACGTAGATGAAGGGGTGTTCGCGGTAGGCCCGGGCGAAGGCGCGGTGGTTCTGCGCCTCGTACTCGTAGTCGAGCTCCTCCATCACCCGTTCGCGCAGCTCCTCGGCGATCTCCTTGGCGTCGAGGCCGGGCGCGATCGCCCGCGCCAGGCGCACGATCGTGCCGGCGTTGCGCAGGTCGGCCTCCAGCGCCTCGGCGATCCCCGGGTACTGGATCTTGACCGCGACCTCGCGCCCGTCGAGCAGCTCGGCGCGGTGCACCTGGCCGATCGAGGCGGCGGCGAACGCCTCCGGCTCGATTTCGGCGAAGTACTCCGACAGCGGCTCGCCGTCGTACTCCTCTTCGAGCACCTTGACGACTTTCTCCCACGGCATCGCCGGCGCGTCGGTGCGCAGTTTCGCCAGCTGCTCCTGGTAGATCTCGCGGTACTCCTCGGGGATGAACTCGGTGTCGATGAACGAGGCGAACTGCCCCAGCTTCATCGCCGCCCCCTTCATCTGGCCGAGCGCCGCGACCATCTTCACCGCCGTCTCGGTGTGGCGCTGCTCCAAGTGCTCGGCGGCTTCCTCCTCGGAGCGGCTCACGTTGCGGGCTTTGGTGCCGGCGTAGCGGGCCCCCTGAACGCCGACGATCGAGCCCAGCTTGGCCGAGCGCCGGATCCGTCCTTTGGGGATCTTCGAGTCGTCAGCCACCCGAACAGGGTGCCACAGCCGCCGTTTGCGGCGGCGGTTCTCTATCCTCTCCCGTCCGATGGCAGCTTCCCGCTCCACTCTCAAGGTTGCGCCGCGCGCCGATTTCGGCTCGCGCGCCTCGCGCCGCCTGCGCAACGAGGGCCTCGTCCCCGGCGTCGTCTACACCGGCGGCGAGGAGGCCACGCCCTTCCAGGTCGCCGAACGCGAGGTGCGCGTGATCCTGCACGAGGGCGCCGCGCTGTTCGACCTGCAGATCGAGGGCGGCAAAGCCGTCCCGGTCGTGATCAAGGAGCAGCAGCTGCACCCGGTGCGCGGCACGATGCAGCACCTCGACCTGCAGCAGGTGAAGCTCGACGAGGCGATCGAAGCCGACGTCGTGATCGAGCTCGAGGGCGTCGACGACGCCCCCGGCGTCAAGGCCTCCGGCGTGCTCGAGCACGTCACCCGCGAAATCACGGTCGAAGCGCTGCCCACCGCCATCCCCGACAAAATCGTCGTCGACGTCTCCGCGATGGAGATCAACGACACCCTGCAGCTCTCCTCCGTCGCGGTCCCCGAGGGCGTCACCTTCGTCGCCGAGGACCCCGAGGAGGTCACGATCGTCACCCTCTCGCCGCCGCGCGTCGAAACCGTCGCCGAGCCCGAGGTCGAAGAGGAGACCGAGGTCGTCGGCGAGGGCGAAGCCGAGGGCGAGGGCGGCGAGGGCGAGTCGGACTCCGAGGGCTAGGGCCCTCGTGTCTCTCTTCCGCCGTCGCCGGGAAGGCGGCGAGGGCGGGGACCGCATCCTGATCGTCGGCCTCGGCAACCCCGGGCCCGAGCACGAGCGCACCCGCCACAACGTCGGCTTCGACGTCGCCGAGGAGCTGGCCCGCCGCTGGGACCTCGGCAAGCCGCAGAAGAAGTTCCGCGGCCTGCTCTACGAAGGTCGCACCGCCCCCGGCGGCCCGCGCGTCGCGGTGCTGCTGCCGCAGACCTACATGAACGCCTCCGGCGACTCGGCCGGTCCGGCGCGCGGCTCGCTCAAGGTCCCGCTGCGCCGCATCGTCGTCCTCCACGACGAGATCGACCTCCCCTTCGGCCAGATCCAGCCCCGCCTCGGCGGCGGTCTCGCCGGCCACAACGGGCTCAAGAGCCTCAAACGCGGCTTCGGCGACCCCGAGTTCTGGCGGGTGCGGATCGGCGTCGGGCGACCGGACTCGACCGACCCCGAGGTCGTCTCCGCCTACGTGCTCGGCCGCTTCCGCGAGCCGAAGGCCGAGGTCGAGGCGCTCGTCGACGACGCCGCCCGCGAAGCGGAGCGGCTGGTCGAACGGATAGCGTCCGAGGCCGACGATGGCTGAGACCGAGTCCAACGGCGCCGCCGAGCTGCGCACCAGCTACGAGGTCGACGAGCGGGGCGTGGCCCTGATCCGGCTCGAGCGGCCGCAGGCGCGCAACGCGATGGACAGCCAGATGCTGAGCGAGCTGCTCGAGCACCTCGCGGTCGCCCGCGGCGACGACGCCGTCCGCGTGCTGGTGATCAGCTCCGCCGGCCACCTCGGCCTCTCCGCCGGCGCCGACGTCCGCGAGAAGCTCGACCACGACGGCCACGTGCGCCGGATGCAGCAGTTCTCCGACCTCTACGACACGATCGTCGCCTTCCCCAAGCCCACCGTCGCCGTCTGCCACGGCGACGTCGTCGGCGGTGGCGCCGAGATCGCCGTCGCCTGCGACATCCGCGTCGGCGGCTCCAACCTGCGCCTGCGCTTCCCCGGCGCGGCGCTGGGGATGCCGGTCGGCCCGGCCCGCCTCGTCACCCTCTGCGGCCTCGCCACCGCCAAGTACCTGCTGCTCACCTCGCGCACGGTTGGAGCTGACGAGGCCCTTCGTCTCGGCCTGATCAACCGCGTCGCCCCCGCCGCCGCGACCGAGCGGGCGGCGCTGGAGCTGGCGGCGGAAATCGCCGCCCACCCGCCGCAGGGCGTCGCCCGCCTGAAGCGGATGCTGCACGAGTGGGACGACGTCGAGGGCCGCTCGGCCGTCGAGGGCCGCGGCCAGGTCGAGCACGTCCGCGCCGGCGTCGACCTCCCCTTCGGGTACCCGAGCTAGCCGCCCGCGTAGCGGAGGACGATTCTCTTCGTCTTCGTCGCGGTGGTGCCGCGCGGCGGCGTGAAGGCGACCTTGGCGGCGACGGTTGCCTTGCCGGTGCGGTGCAGCTTCAGCTTCGCTTTGCCGGTCGCGCGCACCGTCAGCTTCACGGTGCCGGCCGCCCGGGCGGTCTTCGTCGCCTTGACGATCCCCTTGCCGCTCAGAGTCAGGGAGCCCGCGGCCGGGACCTTGACCGGCAGCACCGCCGTCCCCGCTTTGCGGTTCAGCTTCACCTTGCCGAAGCCGAGCGCCCCGCCGCCGACCCCTTCTTCGCTGCGGCAGCTCGAGATCGCGAAGCGGCCGACGGGCAGCGCCGCCGGCCCTTCGAGTTCGCCTTCGAATTCTTCTTCTTCGAGTTCTTCTTCGGCTGAGTTGGGCCCGTAGACGATGACCGCGGCGCTGACGCCGCCGGCGCAGGCGGCTTCGCCTTCTTCTTCGCCATCGCCGCCGCCGTTCGCGATCGTCAGCGTGCCGGCGACCCTGGTGTTGGCGGCGATCGTCGCCCCCTTGCAGAGCAGGCGGCGCAGGTGGCCTTCGCAGGAGACACCGCCGGGGGAGCTGACGGTCAGGGCGCGCACCTGCGAGGAGGAGATCGCAAACAGCCAGCCCGCCTGGTTGCCGCCGATCGGGCCGTCGCAGCTGAAGTGGAAGGCGCTGCCTTCGATCGCGCCCGAGCAGGAGACGGTGCCGCGCCCTTCGCCGGTGGCCCCGGTTGCGGTGAAGGTGAGCGCCAGCGCCACGACGGCAAGGGCTGCCGCCGCGGCGCTGGCTGGACCGGCGGTGAAGCGACGGGAGAGAGGCCGGGTGCTCACCTGGGAATCGTCGGCAAGCTCGCCTCGATCCACATCCGGGAAGGCCCCCGGAGATGGACCCGGCTGATTACGGACCCCTGTGCCTAGAATCGAACAGGGAGGGCCGGATCTCAGCCGGCTTGAATACATGAGTCTTCGTCCAATGCACGTGTCCCCGGGTCTGGGCCGGGACGGCGCGAGATGTCGTTCTACGATGGACCGATCGCGGTGAAGGAGAGGTCCAGCCCGGCTTTCGATGGGCTCGGCGCAACGCCGAGGCGTCCGCCGCTACCCCCGGCTCCCTATCTGGTGGCGGGCCTCGGCCGCGCCGGCGAGGCGGCCGCCGGGGCGCTCGCCCGCCAGGCGGGCCCGGCCGCGGTGCGGGTCTGGGACGCAGCTGCCGACCCGCCGCAGCGCAAGCGCGCGCAGAGGCTCCGCGAGGCCGGTATCGACGTCGACCTCACCGGCGACGGGGTCGCGGCCCTGACTGGCGTCCGAACGGTGGTCAAGAGCCCGGGCGTGCCGCCCGAGATCGCGCCGGTTGCCGAGGCGCGCCGCCGTGGCCTCACCGTCGTCGACGAGCTCGAGGTCGGCTGGCGCCTGGTTCCCCGCCCGACCGTCGGCGTCACCGGTACGAATGGCAAGTCGACTGTCTGCAACCTCTGCATGGTGGTCCTCGCCGCTCACGGCCACGAACCGATCCTCGCCGGCAACACCGAATTCGGCCCGCCGCTGAGCGAGCTGTCGCTGGCACCGCCACCGTCCGTCGTCGCCGAGATCTCCAGCTACCAGGCCGAGTTCGCCGAGTCGCTTGCGGTCGACGCCGCCGTCCTCACCAACCTGACGCCCGACCACCTCGGCCGCCACGGCACGATGGAGGCCTACGGCGAGGCCAAGCGACGGTTGTTCGTCCGCGGCGACTGGGCGGTGCCGCTGGCCGTGCTCAACGTCGACGACCGGCTCGGCCGCGGGATCGCGGCGGAGGTCGAGGCTCGCGGCGGCCGCGTCCTTCGCTACGGCACCGGCGCCGAAGCCGATTACCGGGTGATCGAGTCGCGCTGGGGCCTGGAAGAGACCGAGCTCTCGCTCGAAACCCCACAGGGGCCGGCGACCGTCGAGGCTCGCTTGCCAGGTCCGCACAATGCGGCCAACCTCACGGCCGCCCTCGCCGTCGCCGACGGTCTCGGCCTGCCGCGGGAGACGACCCGCGCGGCGCTTGCGGCAGCGGCGCCCGTACGCGGCCGCTTCGAGGTCATTGACGTCGACTGTCCCTTCGACGTCGTCGTCGACCGCGCGTACACCGTCGACAGCGTCGCCCGCGCCCTGGCCACGGCGCGTGCGATCGTCGGCCGACGCGGCGGCCGGATGCTGGCCGTGCTGGCGGCCATCG
>JBEHWY010000118.1:0-11543 GCA_048498975.1 Actinomycetota bacterium
CCCCTACCAGCCCAGCGGGGGTGCGGGTCAGGCCCTCCTCAAACCGGTCCGTCCCTCACGTCGAAACAATCGTCATCGCCGTCACCTTCCCGGGGCTCGAAGCGCTCCCGGACAGCGACAACCCCAGCCGCGCCCCCGGAACCTGCCGATGCCCCGCACGGTCACGAAGCTGCAGCGAGAGCTCGACCAGGGGGAGGATCGCGCCGACGCCGGTGACGCGGCCCTGGGCGAGCGAGCCGCCGCTGGGGTTGACGGGGACGACGCCGCCGAGGGCGGTGAAGCCGCTCTCGACCAATTCGGGGCCGGCGCCTTCGGGGGCCAGCTCGAGCGCCTCGTAGGCTTCGAGCTCGTCGACCGGCGTCGGGTCCTCGATCTCGGCCAGGTCGATCTCCTCCGGCCCGACCCCGGCCGAGAAGTAGCCGAGGCGGGCGGCGCGGGCGGTGGCGGCGCCTTCGGCCGAGTTCTCGTCGAGCAGGACCGAGGCGCGCAGCCGCGGCGCCTTCGGGCCGCGGCGGCGGCCGGCCTCGTGGGAGGCGAGGACGACGGCGGCGGCTCCGAGCGCCGCTTCGGCCACCATCAGCCGGCGCAGCGGCCAGACCAGCATCTCGCTGGCGAGGATCTCCTCCGGCCCGGCGGCGGCGGTGAGCAGGGCGTGCGGGTTGGCGGCGCCGTGGCGGCGGTTCTTGGCGGCGACCAGCGCCAGGTGCTCCTCGGTCGCGCCGGAGTGCTGCATGTACTCGCGGGCGGCGGCGGCGCGGGTCTCGATCGAGGCCGGCTCTCCCCCGGGCGCGGCGTCGTGGCCGACGACGACGACGACGTCGGCGGCGCCGGCCGAGACCGCGCTCCAGGCCGAGTGCAGGGCGATCGCCCCGAGCCCGCAGCGACACTTATATGGACGGTGGCCCTTGCCGAGCACGTCGTAGCAGCCGAGATCGAAGCCGGGGTCGGCGGAGGCGATGGCGACGCCGTCGACTTCGCCCGCCTCGACGCCGGCGTCGGCGAGCGCCGCGGCGACGGCCTCGCGGGCCAGGGGCCGCGACCCGCGGGGGCGGCGTGAGAGCGACGTCGCTCCGACTCCCAGGAGGCGAACCCCGGACACCTCGCGACTATAGGTAGGAGCAACCCCCCCGCGCTCGCCCTCCCGCCACCCCTCTCGGAATTCCCCCAAACCCCCCAGGAATTTCTCGCCGACGGGCCGATTTCGGGTGACTATCACCCAAAATCGGCCCGTCGGCCCACGGTTATGGGACGGGGGCGGGCTCGGGCTCCAGCTTGGGCTCGGGGATGAGGGGGGCTGCGGCGGCGGGGGCGCGGAGGCCGCTGGGGAGGCGGCCCTGGAGGAGCAGGACGAGCAGGGAGAGGCGGGCGCGCAGCTGGGCGTCGGGGTCGTGCATCACCGCCAGGCCGGTCAGCTCCTCGATCCGCGAGAGCCTGTAGCGGATCGTGTTCTCGTGGACGTCGAGCGCCGCGGCCGAGCCGCGGATGCTGCCCATGTTGTCGAAGAACGAGCAGAGCGTCGTCAGCAGGTCGGCTTTCGAGTGCTCGCGGACCAGCTCGCCGACGGTCTCCTCGGCGAACTTGGCGACCGCCTCGCTGTCGGAGCTGGAGAGCAGCAGGCTGCCGACCCCCAGTTCCTCGGCCGTGAACAGCGCCGGGCCGTCGGCCGGCGAGAAGCGGCGGATGCACTCCAGCACCTGCCGCGCCTCGCGGTGCGCGGCGCGGTAGCCGTCGCGGCCGCGGTGCACGCCGGAGACGCCGACGATCAGCCCCTCGCAGGGACGCAGCGCGCGCCGCACCGCTTCGAACGTCTCGCGGCTCTCGTCGGCGAACGTCTCCGACTCGGCCTCATCCGGGACCTCGATCAGCGCCGCGACCGAGCCCTCGACCGCGGTGACGTGGACGCTGAGGTGCGGGGCGACGCGGCCGACCGCGTCGGCGACCGAGCGGAAGTCGGGCACCTCGCCCTCGGCGCCCGAGCGCGAGCCGACCAGCATCACGACGCGGCGGGCGTCGAGGCTGACGCCGAGCCGGTCGGCGCGGCGGCGGGCTACGGCGGTGTCGGAGCTGCCGCCGAGCAGCTCGGCGGCCAGCGAGGAGCCGGCGTTCCAGTCGGCCTCGACCGCCTTGCGCTCGGAGCTGACCTGCAGCGCGATCAGGGTCGCGGCGCGGCGCACGGCGACGACGTCGCCGCCGGTGAAGCGCGTCTTGTGCTCCATCACCACCAGCCGTCCCCAGAGCTCTTCGCCGAGGACGACCGGCGCGACGACGTGCCGGTGCAGCACCCCGGCCGCCGGGATCGGACCGACCAGGAAGGCGCGGTTGGTGTCGTTGTCGGCGAGCGCCTTCGCCACCTCGGGCTGGCTCGCCACCTCGGGCTCCAGCAGCCGCGGCACCGCGCTGGCGCCGGCGCCCTCGGGCAGGGCCATCGCCGCCCGCTCCCCGTTGGGCCGGAAGATCGCGCAGGGCTTGGCGAGCAGCTGGGCGAGGCTGCGGGTCAGGTCCTGCAGCGTCCGCCCTTCGAGCACCAGGTCGGAGAGCTGCTCGTCGACCGCGGTCGCCCGCCGCAGGGCAGAGAGCTGGCGGCTGGCCGCCTCGAACTTCGAGTGCAGCTCCAGGCGCACCCGCGTCTGGCTGACGGCGACGGCGGCGAGGTCGGCGAAGGCGCGCGCCAGCTCGACCTCCTCGTCGGTGAACTCGTGACGGCGATCGGGGTCGTCGAGCAGGATCAGGCCGACGATCTCGTCGTTGTAGATCATCGGCACCTCGAGCAGCGATTTGATCTTCCAGTGGCGGACGGTCGCCTTCACCATCCGCGGGTCCTGGCGCGCGTTGGCGACGATCACCGGCCGCCGCGTCTCCAGCATCTCGCGGGTGACGCCGTCGGCGGGCACGCCCGCGGTCCAGCGTTTGATGTCCTCAGGCAGGGCGGCCCCGTCGCAGCAGCCGGCGCAGCCACGGAACAGGTTCTGGCGCTCCTCGCGCATGTAGATGCTGCAGCGGCCGACGCCGACCAGCGCCGTGACCTGCTTGGCGACCAGGTGCATGAGGTCGTCGATGCAGGTCACCTTGGCGATCGCCGGAGTGACCTCGGACAGCGCCGAAAACGCGCGCCGCATATGACTGTCGGACATCGGACGCTCCTCCATTCCTAGCTCAGTAGCTCCAGCGTCGCCGCGGCGTAGATCTCCGCCGCTTCGGCGACTTCGGCGATTGGGATGTGCTCGTCGACGGTGTGGGCGAGTTCGAAGTCGCCGGGGCCGAAGGTGATCGTGGCCGGCTCGTCGAAGCCGTTGCCGGCGGGGCGCATCAGCTCGACCGCGTCGACCCAGCCGCCGTTGAACTTGCGGACCTCGGGCTCGTTGCGCCCGTGCTCGCGGATCGCGGCCGAGAGCGCCTTGA
The DNA here is from genome assembly GCA_048498975.1 of Actinomycetota bacterium. GTDB lineage: Bacteria > Actinomycetota > Thermoleophilia > Solirubrobacterales > 70-9 > VAYN01. Next base: position 3,400 of record JBEHWY010000118.1, read on the forward strand.
CGCCGGGGTGCTCGGGGTCGACTTCGCCCGGGCGCAGCCAGAGGCGGCCGGCGCCCATCGGCAGGATTTTGCGCTCGAACTTCACCTCGCCGTCCTCCTGCTCGAGCATCCGCAGGAAGGCGTCGACCGCGTCGCGGACTTCGTTGAGGCTGGCGCCGGGGGGCGAGAGGACCGAGAGCACCGCGTCGCAGCGGGCCGGGATCGCCCAGCCGCCGCCGGGGCGGGTGCGGATGCCGTTGATCGTGACCCGCGGCTCGAACCACTGCGAGTCGCCCTTGGGCAGCTCGAGGCGGCCCTGGTCGACGGCCTCGACCAGCTTCGCCATCTTGGTCACCGCGTTGATCCCGTGCTCGGGCTCGGTCGGGTGCGCGGTCTTGCCGACCGCGGTCAATTTCCAGGTCGAGATGCCGGGATAGGCAATCTCGACGCCCTGGTTGCTGGTCGCCTCGGCCGACCACATCGTGCCGACGCGGTCGATCACGCCGAGGTCGGCCATCAGCGCGGCGCCGCGGAAGCCGTCCTCGCCGTCGGAGTCCGACATGAAGTAGATCGGGCCGCTGCGCGGGGCGCCGGAGTCGACGACCGCCTTGGCCGCCATCAGCATCGCCACCATCGTCCCCTTCGAGTCGACCGCGCCGCGGCCGTAGAGGACGCCGTCCTTGACGACCGGGTCCCAGGGGTCGTTCGACCAATCCGAGGGGACGGCGTGGACGGTGTCGAAGTGGCCGTCGAAGAGGACCCCCGGGCCGTCGCCCTCGCCCTCGATCACGCCGAGCACGAGCGGCACCTTGCGGCCCTCGACCGGGTAGAGCTCGACGGTCATCCCGATCTCCTCCATCTGCTTCTTCATCCACAGGTGGGCGACGGTGTCCTCGCCGACGACGCTGCGGATGCCGACGATCTCCTTCAGCAGCTGCTCGGCGCGGCCCGCGTCGATGCCGGGGAGTCGGGTCTTCTGGTCGGTGGCCATGTTTGTGGGGGGTCCTTTCTTGGTGGCTAGAGAAGCTTTGGGTGCTCGGTCAGCGACATGCCGCCGTCGACCGGGATCGAGGCGCCGGTGATCCAGCGCGCCGCGGGCGAGGCGAGGAAGGCGACGACGTCGCCGATTTCGCCTCCGGCGGCGATGCCGCGCAGGGGGGTCTGGGCGAGGAAGGCGTCTTCGACTCCGGGCCGGGCGAGCATCGGCGCCATCAGCGGCGTGCGGACGAGGCCGGGCAGGACCGCGTTGCAGCGGACGCCGGCGGGCCCGAGCTCGAGGGCGGCGGAGCGGACCAGCGCCTCGAGCCCGGCCTTGGAGGCGCAGTAGTGGGCGAGGCCGGGGACCGGGGCGGCGGAGTCGATCGAGGAGATCGCGAGGAACGAGCCGCCGGCGGGGACGTGCGGGGCGCCGGCCTGGAGGAAGTTGAAGGCGCCGTCGAGGTTGACGCCGGTGACCAGGTCCCACTCGCGCGGCTCGATCTCCGCCAGCGGGGTGACGCGGGCGGTGCCGGCGGCGTAGACGAGGGTGCCGATCGCGCCGTGGCGCTCGACCGCGGCGGCGACGGCGGCGGCGACCTCCTCGCGGTCGCGGACGTCGACGGCGAGCGCGGCGGGGTCGGCGGGGTCGGGCTTGAGGTCGGCGACGACCGTCTCCCAGCCGGCGGCGGCGAGCGCCGCGGTACAGGCGGCGCCGATCCCGGAGGCACCGCCGACGACGAGGGCGGCACCCTCTAGAGCCTCCACTCCATCCCCCCTTCCAGCAGCTCGGCGAGCTCGGCGAGGGCGGCGGCGCCGACGGCGCCGTCGACGACGCGGTGATCGAAGGTGAAGGTCAGCGTCAGCGTCGGGACGACGGCGAGGCCGCGATCGCGGGGGACCACCTTGTCGACGGTGCGGCCGACGGCGAGGATCGAGCTCTCCCCCGGGTTCAGCATCGCCGTGAACTGGTCGACGCCGAAGGTGCCGAGGCTGGAGAGGGTACTGGCGGCACCGCCCATGTCGGCGAGGCCGAGGCGCCCGGCGCGGGTGATCTCGACCAGCCGCGCGCGCTCCAGCACCAGCTCCGGCAGCGTCCTCTCGTGCGCGCCGCGGATCACCGGCACGAGCAGGCCGCGGTCGCTGGCGACGGCGAGCCCAAGGTCGATTCCCTCGGGGTGGCGGAAGCAAGGAGCCTCGCCGCCCCCTTCGCCGGCGGGGACGAAGGAGGCGGCGAGCTGGGGGTGGCGGACGAGAGCCTCGGCGAGCGTGGCGAGCAGCAGGTCGACGACCCCGACCTTGGTCGGCCCGGCAGCCGTGAGCCGCACCTTCTCGGCCAACAGCCAACCGGCGTCGACATCACGCGTCAGCGTGTACTGCGGCACCAACTGACTCTCAGCCAACCGGCGAGCAATCGCCTGCCGCGTAGCCGAGAGCGGCTCGAGGCCCCCACCTGAGGAAACCTCGGGCCGACGGGCCGATTTCGGGTGACTATCGCCCGAAATCGTCCCGTCGGCCCCTGAAGCTTGGGAGGCGGCGCGTTCTACGTCGCCGAGGGTGATGCGGCCGGCGGGGCCGGTGCCGGTGATCAGTTCGAGAGAGATGCCCAGCTCTTGAGCGGCCCTTCGAGCAATGGGAGCTGCCCGCCGCCGCCCGGAGCCATCCGCCGTGTAGCTGCCGTTCCCGTTGTCCGCGAGCCGGACCTGGGCCGTCTCCTCCGTGGGTGGCACCGTAGGGGGGCCCACCCCTGAGGAAGCTTTAGCTACCGGAAGGGGTGGGGGGTCCCCTGCGGTGACAGGACCCGCGGAGGAGACGGCCCCGACCGCCTCGCTCTCGTCCACCGAATCGGCAATTCGCATCAGGTTGGCGCCGACGGGGATCGTGTCGCCTACTTCGATTTCGATCGAGGCGATGACGCCGGAGCGGGTGGCGGGGATCTCGGCGATCGCCTTGTCGGTCTCGACCTCGGCGACGGTGTCGCCCTCGACAACGGAGTCGCCGACCGACACCAGGATCGCGGTGACGGTGCCCTCGGAGACCTCCAGGCCCATCTGCGGCAGGACCACCTCGGTGACCAACTTTGTGACTTCTCCCTCTTGATTCCCAGGACGAACGCGGCGCCTCCCAAAGCGACGTTATCGTCTGACTATCGACACTACACACGGTTTGGACCGGCGTCAATCAGCATTTTTGTTGCGTTGGTCGGACAATCTGGGATAGGGTCGCGAAACAATGAGCACAAGCCTTTACGAGACCATGGCCCTGATCAGGGCGTTCGAGACGCGCGTCGCCGAGCTCTACCGCGACGGCGAGATCCCGGGCTTCGTCCACACCTCGCTGGGCCAGGAGGCGGTCGCCGCCGGCGTCGGCCTCGCCCTCCGCGACGACGACTACGTCGCCACCACGCACCGCGGCCACGGCCACTGCCTGGCCCGCGGCATGGAGGTCGAGGGGATGATGGCCGAGCTCTTCGCCCGCGGCGAGGGCATCTGCCACGGCAAGGGCGGCTCGATGCACATCGCCGACCCGAGCAGGGGGATGCTCGGCGCCAACGCGATCGTCGGCGCCAGCGTGCCGCTCGCCGTCGGCGCCGCGCTCTCCAGCAAACGGCTGCGCCAGGGCCGGGTCGCGGTCGCCTTCTTCGGCGAGGGCGCGGTCAACCAGGGCGCCTTCCACGAGGCGGTCAACCTGGCGGCGATCTGGGACCTCCCAGCCCTCTTCGTCTGCGAGAACAACATCTACGCCGAGTTCAGCGACAGCCGCACGATGACCCGGGTGCCGAGCGTCGCCGCCCGCGCCGGCGCCTACGCGATCGAGGCCGAGACGGTCGACGGCAACGACGCCGAGGCGGTCTTCGCGCTGACCGAGAAGGCCGCGGCGCGCTGCCGCGAGGGCGCCGGGCCGTTCCTGATCGAGGCCGAGACCTACCGCTGGCACGGCCACTACGAGGGCGACTCCCAGCCCTACAAGCCCGAGGAGGAGGCCGACGCCTGGCGCCGGCGCGACCCGCTCGAGGTCGCCGCCGCGCAACTCAGCGAGCGCGGCGACGCCGGCGCCGAGGAGCTGGAGCGGATCCGCGAGGCGGCGGCGGCGCGGGTCGAGGCGGCGATCGAGCACGCCCGCTCCCTCCCCGCCCCCGATCCCGCCGAGGCCTACGCCGACGTCTTCGGCGCCGCCGAGGTGCCGGCGTGAGCCCCGAGACCGCGGCGGCCCCCGCCCGCTACATCGACGCCCTCAACGAGGGGATGGCGACGGCGATCGAAGAGGACGAGCGGGTCGTCGTGATCGGCATCGACGTCGGTGCCGGCGGCGGCATCTTCCGCGTCACCAAAGGGCTGTACGAGCGCTTCGGCCCCGAGCGGGTGATCGACGCGCCGATCAGCGAGATGGGCTACGTCGGCGCCGCCGTCGGGGCGGCGATGACGGGGCTGCGGCCGATCGTCGAGATCATGTTCATGGACTTCGTCGGCGTCTGCATGGACCCGATCCTCAACCAGGCGGCGAAGCTGCGCTACATGACCGCCGGCGCGCTGGAGATCCCGATCGTCTTCCGCATGCAGACCGGCGCCGGCAAAGCCGCCGGCGCCCAGCACTCCCAGAGCCTGGAGGCCTGGTTCGCCCACGTCCCCGGCCTCAAAGTGGTGCTGCCGGCGACGGTCGCCGACGCCCGCGACCTGCTGCTCGCCTCGGTCCGCGACCCCAACCCGGTCGTCTTCGTCGAGAACCGTCGCCTCTACGGCAGCAAGGGCGAGATCGATGCCGACCCGCTGCCGCTCGGCAAGGCCCGCGTCGCCCGCCCCGGCGAGGAGGTCACCGTCGTCACCTGGGGGCAGATGCTGCGCACCTGCCTCGCCGCCGCCGAGGAAGGGCCGGCCTCGCTGGAGGTGATCGACCTGCGCTCGCTGGCGCCGCTCGACATGGAGACGGTGACCGCCTCGGTGCAGCGCACCGGCCGCCTGCTGATCGTCCACGAGGCGGTGCAGGACTTCGGCGCCGGCGCCGAGATCGCCGCCCGTGTCTCCACCGAGCTCTTCGACGAACTGCGCACGCCCGTGCGCCGGATCGGCGCCCCCCCGGTCCCGATGCCCTTCAGCCCCGACCTCGAGCAGGCTTTGTTGCCAACCTCCAAAGCCATTTCGAGTGCGGCTCAGGGCCTCGTCTCCGAGGGATAGGCTCTTTCACATATGGTGATTTTGCGGGAGCGCAGCCGATGAATGACGGACGCCTGGTCCAACCAATCAAAATCGCCCGCGCTTACGAGCAGCTGGCAGGGCTGCTGCGGGAGCGGATCACCTCCGGCGAGCTGGGGGTGGGCGACCGCCTGCCCTCCGAGAGCGCCCTCGCCAAGCAGGCCGGGGTCAGCCGCTCGACCGTGCGCGAGGCGCTGCGGATCCTCGAGCAGGGCGGCCTGGTCGAACGGGCGAGCCCGCGGATCATGGTCGTCGCCGACCGCAGCGACGTCCCCGCCTTCCGCGAGCTGCGCCGCGAGCTGCGCCGCCACAACGTCACCTTCCACCACCTGCACGAGGCGCTGCTCACCCTCGACCCGGAGCTGACCCGGTTCGCCGCGATCCGCGCCGACCGCAGCGACCTCGAGGCGCTGCACCGCAACCTCGACGAACAGGAAGAGCACCTCGACCACCTCGCCGAGTGGAGCCGGCTCGACGTCGAGTTCCACGGCACGATCGCCGAGCTCAGCGCCAACCCGGCGCTGATCATCGCCCGCGAGCCGATCAGCCACGTGCTGCTGCCGGCGCTCTACCGCTTCATGGACACGACCGAGATGGCCAAGCACGCGACCGAGTACCACCGGCGCATCGTCAGCGAGATCGAGGTCCACGACCCCGACACCGCCGCGGCGGTGATGCGCAGGCACATCAACGACTGGCGCGCCGCCTGGGAGCACCGCGGTTTGGATCTCCACCAAGAGGTGCTCGATCTCGCGTATACCGGCCAGACGGAGGCGAATACGGTGATCTCACCCGATCACGAGGAGGAGAGATCATGGGATTCGTCAAGAGCGCCGAGGAGATCGCCCGTATAGAACACGCCCTCACCTACCCGCGGTTCACGGGAGGGCAAATGCTTTCGGTGGAGTTCCTCACCGACGAGAGCGTCGTCGCGGAAGTGCTGCCGCCGCCGCTCGAACCGACCGACGCGCCGAGCGTGCGGGCGATGGTCGGCCGCTGGCAGTCCAACTGCGTCGGCGACTTCTGGGGCGGCTCGGTCTACGTCGCCGCCAAGCACGAGGGGATCGAGGGCGAGTACGTCTTGGCGATGTACATGAGCGGCGACGTGCCGACGATCTACGGCCGCGACCTGTTCGGCGAGCCGAAGAAGATCGCCGACTCGGCGCTGCGCCGGCGCGGCGACAACTTCCGCGGCTGGGTCGAGCGCGGCGGCGTGCGGCTGATCGAACTGCAGGGCGAGATGACGAAGGACACCGGCGGCTTCGACGCGGAGGGCTACAACTTCAACTTCAAGGCCCGCCCCGCCGCCAACGGCGCCGGCCTCGAGGAGGACGCGATCCTCACCCGCGCCCGCTTCGAGGTCCACGCCTACTCCTCGCTGGAGGGGGCCGGCAGCGTCGTCCTGCGCGGCAGCGTCCACGACCCGCTCGACGAGATCCCGGTGCGCTCGGTGAAGGGCGCCAGCTACATGGAGTGCGACCTGATCGGCGCCTGCGAGGCGGTGGCCACGACCCCGGCCGACGTCTTCCTCCCCTACCACCACGGCCGCCACGACGACTGGAGCGCGCTCGACACCGAATCGGCCGGCGTCGTGCCGGTGGCGTGACCGACGTCCTCATCACGGGAGCGGGCATGACCCGCTTCGAGAAGAGCCGCCTGAGCCTGCGCGAGCTGGCCGCGGCGGCGGCGCGCGAGGCGCTCGCCGACGCCGGGGTGCAGGTCGGCGAGATCGAGGCGGCCTACGTCGGCAACGCCGCCGCCGGCCTCGTCACCGGCCAGGAGATGATCCGCGGCCAGGTCGTGCTGCGGCCGCTGGGGATCGAAGGCATCCCGATCTTCAACGTCGAGAACGCCTGCGCCTCGGCGGCCAGCGCCCTGCACCTCGGCTGGCAGGCGGTCGCCGCCGGCGCCCACGACGTCGTCCTCTGCCTCGGCGCCGAGAAGCTGACCCACGAGGACAAGACGGTGGGGATGCGGGCGATCTCGACCGCGATCGACGTCGAGCAGGCGGCCGACCTCGCCGCCGAAGTCGGCGTGCCGCCCGGCGAGGGCGGCGACCGCTCCTTCTTCATGGACCTCTACGCCGACATGACCCGCCGCTACATGGCCGACTCCGGCGCCAGCGCCGAGGACTTCGCCGCCATCGTGGTCAAGAACCAGCACAACGGCGGCCTCAACCCGCGCGCCCAGTACGGCGGCGAGCTGACCGTCGCCGAGGTGCTGGCGAGCCGCACCGTTGTCGACCCGCTGACCCTGCTGATGTGCTCACCGATCTCCGACGGCGCCGCCGCCGTGGTCCTGATGAGCGAGACGGCGGCGCGGCGCGCCGGGGCCGCGGGGCCGCGGATCCGCGCCTCGGTCGTGCGCTCGGGCAACCGCCACGACCGCAGCGACCCGAGCGCCGGCTCGACCGCGATCGCCGCCCGCGAAGCCTTCGAGCGCGCCGGCCTCGGCCCCGAGGACGTCAGCTGCGCCGAGGTCCACGACGCCAGCGCCCCGGCCGAGCTGATGGTCTACGAGCAGATCGGCTTCGCCGCCCCCGGCGAGGGCCCCGCCCTCCTGCACTCCGGCCGCACCCGCCTCGACGGCGCCCTGCCGGTCAACACCAGCGGCGGCCTCCTCTCCAAGGGCCACCCGATCGGCGCCACCGGCATCGCCCAAATCTGCGAGTCCACCTGGCAGCTGCGCGGCGACGCCGGCCCCCGCCAGGTCGAAGGCGCCAAGGTCGCCCTCACCCAAAACGGCGGCGGCTGGCTCGAGGGCGACTCCGCCGCGATGGCCGTCCACGTCCTCACCGCGGACTGACCGCCACAGATCCGATCGATTTGGGTGGCCAGCCTGGGAGGGTGCTCGCCACCCTCTCTGGGCAGGTAGGGCGGCGAGCACCCTCTCCCTCCGGGCCTCGGTTTGCGGGACGCCCGGGTCGTGTGGTTGAGCTTTTCCGCAGATAGTCCGGGAAAGCTCAACCACACTCGCTCTCTCTCACGCGCTCGCGATATT
>JBEHWY010000119.1:0-11464 GCA_048498975.1 Actinomycetota bacterium
GGCGGCGGCGACCGCGCGCTCGGCGGCGGCGAGGTCGGTGACGTCGAGCTCGATCGCGTGGCCGGCGACTTCCCCGGCGACGCGCTCGGCGCCGGCGACGTCGACGTCGCCGACCCAGACCTCGGCCCCCTCGGCGGCGAGGCGGGCGGCGATCGCGGCGCCGATGCCGCTGGCGCCACCGGTCACCAGTGCCTTGCGTCCCTGCAGTCGCATCGGCCCGCAGCATAAAGGCCGGGCGAAACCACTCATCTAGACTGGCGCGCCGATGCCGGCCTCCCGAACCACCCGAGCGAGCCGCTGATGCGGGTCGTCCTGCTCGCCGGCGGCACCGGCGGCGCAAATCTCGGGGCCGGCCTACAGGATGGGTTCGGCGCCGACCTCACCGTAATCGCCAACACCGGCGACGACGTCGAGGCGCTCGGCACCTACGTCTCCCCCGACCCCGACCTCGTCACCTACTGGCTCAGCGGCGAAATCGACGAGGAGCGCGGCTGGGGCATCCGCGAAGACGAGTTCACCGTCTTCGAGCGGCTCAAGCAGCTCGGCGCGCCGAGCTGGTTCGGCCTCTCCGACCGCGACCTCGCCGCCTGCCTGTACCGGCGCCAGTTCCTCGCCGACGGCGGCCGCCTGACCGAAGCGCAGGCGCAAATCTCCCGCGGCCTCGGCGTCGCCGCCCGGGTGCTGCCGATGAGCGATGAGCCGGTGCGCACGCAGGTGATCACCGCCGCCGGCCGCCGCGCGCTGCAGGAATTCCTGATCCTCGACGGCGGCCAGCCCCAGGTGCTCGGGGTCGAGCTCGAGGGGATCGCCGCGGCGAAGCCGACGCCGGAGGTGCTGGACGCGCTGCGCGCCGCCGAGGCGATCGTCGTCGGCCCCTCCAACCCGGTGATCAGCATCGGCCCGATCCTCGCCGTGCCCGGGATGAGGGAGGCGATCGCCGCCTCCCCCGCCCCCGTCGTCGCCGTCAGTCCCTACGTCGCCGGCGCCGTCGTCAAGGGGCCGACCGACAACTTCATGGCCGCCGTCGGCCGGCCGCAGACGGCGGCCGGCGTCGCCTCGCTCTACGCCGGCCTGATCGACGCGATGGTCGTCGACGAGGGCGACCCCGACCCGCCGCCGAGCGAGATCCCGACCCTGGCGGTGCCGACCCTGATGGAGGGCGCCAGCGGCCGCGCCCGGCTCGCCCGCCTCGTCCTCGACTACGCCGAGACGCTCGCCGGCGAGCTCCCGGGGAGCGCGGCGTGAAGGCGACCGCCGTCCTTCCCGTCAAGCACTTCGACGACGCCAAGCAGCGGCTCGCGGCCGGCCTCGACCCCGAGAAGCGGCGGCGGCTGATGGCGGCGATGGTCGAGGACGTGCTGGAGGCGCTGCCGCAGGCGCGGTCGGTCGAGCGCACGATCGTCGTCACCAGCGACCCCGGCGCCCAGGAGCTGGCCACCGACTGCGGCGCCGAGGTCATTCCCGACCCGGCCGACGCCGGCCACATCCAGGCGGCATTGGCAGGCGTCGCGCGGGCTGAAGTCGAGGGCGCCGAGTGCGTCGTCCTGCTGCCGGGCGACTGCCCGCTGCTCGACCCGCGCGAGCTCGACAGCCTGCTCGCCGGGCTGCCGACGCCCTACGTCGGCGTCGTCCCCGACCGCCACGGGACCGGCACCAACGCCCTCGTCCTCAACCCCCCGAGCGCGATCGTCCCCGCCTTCGGCGAGGGCAGCTGCGCCCGCCACGTCGAGCTCGCCCGCGCAGCGGGTGTCGCCTACGGCGTCGAGGAGGTCGCCTCGCTCGGCCTCGACCTCGACACGCCGGCCGACATCATCGCCCTCACCCGCGAGCTCGCCGCCCGTCCCGGCCGCGCCCGTCGCACCGCCAAGGTCCTCGGCATATGACCGAGCTGCGGCTCTTCGCGGTCGCGGGCCTGCCGGAGATCGAGAAGGGCGCGCCGCTCGGCGAGCTGATCGCGGCGCGGGCCGAGCTCGCCGACGGCGACGTCGTCGTCGTCTCGCAGAAGGTCGTCTCCAAGGCCGAGGGGCAGCTGCGCAAGCTCTCGGCCGCGATCCCCGGCGCGCAGGCCCGCAAGCTGGCGGCGGTGCTGGGCAAGGAGCCGAACCTGGTCGAGCTGATCCTCGCCGAGTCGCGGCGGGTGATCCGCGCCGAGCGCAGCGTCCTCATCGTCGAAACCCACCACGGCTTCGTCTGCGCCAACGCCGGCATCGACAGCTCCAACCTGCCGGGGGACGACGTCGTCTGCCTGCTGCCCGCCGATCCCGATGCCTCGGCCCGGCGCCTGCGGGCGGAAATCGCCGCCGCGACCGGGGCCGCGGTCGGCGTCGTCGTCGCCGACAGCTTCGGCCGCGCCTGGCGCCTCGGCCAGGTCGAGGTCGCGATCGGCTGCGCCGGCCTCGACCCGCTCGACGACTGGCGCGGCCGCACCGACTCCGCCGGCCGCCGGCTGGAGGCAACCGTGATCGCGATCGCCGACGAGGCCGCCGGCGCCGCCGACCTCGTCCGCGACAAGGCCAGCGGCATCCCCGCCGTCGTCGTCCGCGGCCTCGGCCGCCACGTCAGCGCCGACGACGGCCCCGGCGCCGCCGCCCTCCGCCGCCCCGCCGAGGACGACCTCTTCCGCTAGTCGCGGTGGAGGACCTCCTTCACCTTGTCGGTGAGTTTGTCGATGCCGTGCTTCGCCTTGCCGGCGGCCTGGTCGGCCTTGCCCTCACGCCGCAGCTCGTCGTCGCCGGTGAGGTTGCCGGCGGCCTCCTTGACGCGGCCTTTGGCGTCGTCCTTGTTGCGAACCGAGTCGCCGTCCATATGAATCTCCTTCTCTTGGGGTCGGAGTACGGCTACCCGGTTTGACCAAGCTCAAGCGGCGGCGGCTGCCTCCGCGTAGCGCTCGACGATCTCGTAGAGGGTCGTGCGCTGGGCGACGGGGCGCCCGGCGGAGCGGGCAGCCTCGATCAGCTGCTCGGGCTCCAGCCGCACCCCGTGCTGAGAACCGGCGAGGCGGGAGATGTTCTCCTCCATCAGGGTGCCGCCGAGGTCGTTGACGCCCCAGCGCAGCGCCTCGGTCGCGCCCTGTAGGCCCATCTTCACCCAGCTCGCCTGCAGGTTCGTGACCGTCCGTCCCAGCGCCAGGCGGAAGACGGCGGTGTGCTTGAGGTTGTCGGCCATCGAGATCTCCTCGATCCCATGGGTGCGGCCGAGCAGCGTGTTGAAGGGGATGAAGCTGAGCGGGACGAACTCGGTGATGCCGCCGGTCCGTTCCTGCAGGGCGCGGATGACGCGCATGTGACGGGCCAGCTCGCGCGGCTCCTCGATGTGGCCGAACATCACGGTCGAGGTCGAACGCAGCCCGGCCGCGTGGGAGGCCTCGATGATCTCCACCCAGCGGTCGACCGGCAGCTTGTTGGGCGAGATCCGCTGGCGGACGCCGTCGTCGAGCACCTCGGCCGCGGTCCCCGGCGTCGAGCCCAGGCCGCACTCGCGCAGGTATTCGAAGACCTCGCGCGGCGGGCGGCCGGAGCGCTCGCACATGTAGTGGACCTCCATCGGCGAGTAGGCGTGCAGGTGCAGCTGCGGCGCCACCCGCTTGGCCAGCGCCAGCCAGGCGCCGTATTGCTCGAGCGTCAGGTCGGGGTGGATGCCGGCCTGGATGCAGAGCTCGGTGGCGCCGAACTGCACCGCCTCCTCGATCCGCGCCGCGAAGTCGGCCTCGGAGACCTCGTAGGCGTCGGGGCTGCGCTTGCCCTGGCCGAAGCCGCAGAAGGCGCAGCCGACGACGCAGATGTTGGTGAAGTTGATGTTGCGGTTGACGACGAAGGTGACGGTCTCGCCGGCCACTTCGGCGCGCAGCTCGTCGGCGGCGACGCGCATCTCCTCGATCACCTGCGGCCGCGTCTCGGCGAACAGCGCGGTCAGCTCGTCCTCGCTGAGCGGCTCACCGGCGCGCCCCTTGGCGATCGCCTCGCGCGCCACGCCGGGGTCGATGACCTCTTCGGAGCGCCGGCCCGAGCCGCGGCGGGGGATGAAGCTCCAGTACTTCAGCTTGATCACGTCGAGGACGCCCTGCTCCATCCACTCGGGGTCCATGTACTGGGGGTAGACGCAGAGCCGCTCGGTCAGCGCGTAGCCGCGCGGCGCCAGCTCCTTGCGCACCTGGTGGGGCGAGGGGAACGGCTCCTCGGGCGAGATGTGGTCGCCGTTGGCGGAGAGCCCGCCGAGGTCGGTCGCCCCCGCCGCCACCAGCTGCGGCCACCAGTCGCTGAGGTTCGGCGGGACCTGGATGCCGACGTCCGGCATCAGGCGCCGCGTCTCCTGGATGAGGCGCTTGATCTCATCGACGCTGACCGGGTTCGCCCAGGGGGGGACGACCGGTGGGGACCCCTCTGGCGGAGCCTCCCCATCTGTTGCTCCGCCAGAGGGGTCCCCACCGCCCGTCCAGCGCCTGCGAGAGGCCTGGTCGGCGATGTCGGCCACCTCGGCCCCGTAGTAGCGCGGATGAGGCACGAAGTTCTGCAGGATCACCTCCTGGATGTGCCCGTAGCGCTCGTGGAGCTTCGCCAGCGCTTCGAGGGATTCGACGCGTGAGTCCTCGCTCTCGCCGATGCCGACCAGGATGCCGGAGGTGAAGGGGATCTTCAGCTCGCCGGCGGCTTCGATCGTCGCCAGTCGCGCCGCCGGGTGCTTGGTCGGGCTGCCGGCGTGGACGGTGTCCATGAGGCGCTCGTCGACGCTCTCCAGCATCAGCCCCTGCGAGGCGGTCACCTCGCGCAGCCGCGCCAGGTCCTCGCGGGAGAGGACGCCGAGGTTGGTGTGGGGCAGCATGCCCCGCTCCAGCGCCCGCTCGCAGGCCCAGACGACGTAGCTGGTGAAGTCCTCGTGGCCCCAGGCGGCGAGGCGCTCGGCGACGACCGGGTTGACCTCCGGCCGCTCACCGGTGAGGACCAGCAGCTCCTTCGCGTTGCGCCGCACCGCCTGGTCGAGGATCTCTTCGACCTCGGCTGGCGCGTGCAGGTGCGCCTGGTGCGTCGCGAACGCGCAGTACTTGCAGTAGCACTGGCAGGTCCGGGAGAGGGAGAGGGTGAAGTTTCGGGAGAAAGTAACCCGGTGCACCTGCCGCAACCTAGCGCACGCGTCGGGCCGGCCCGACGCGTGCGTGAGGCGGCTTAGCTTTTCGCCGGTTTGGCGGCGGCCGCGTCGGCTTTGACGCGCTGCGGCGGCTCGCTCGGCGCTCGGCCGCCGGCCTCGATCACGAAGCGCCAGACGGCGACGGCGAGCAGGGAGCCGACGATCGGGCCGACGAGGAAGGGCCAGACGCCGCCCCAGGAGTTGCCGACCAGCGCGGCACCGAACCAGCGGGCGGGGTTGAAGCAGGCGCCGGTCAGCGGACCGCCGACCATGACCATGAAGACGAAGGTGGTGCCGATCGCCAGCGGGCCCCAGTCCTTCAGGCTCTTCTCCGAGAAGACGACGGAGAGGATGACGAGGACGAGGGCGAAGACGCCGATCCCCTCGACGACCGAGCCGGCGAAGTTGCCGCTGAGCAGATTGCTGACTTCGCCCGCGCCGTAGTGGGTGGCGCGACCCTCGTCGAGCAGCAGGCCCTTGGTCAGCAGGGCGCCGAGGACGGCGCCGGAGAGCTGGGCGAGGATGTAGATCACCGCGTCGAGCGGGCTGATCTTGCGGATCGTCGCCGCGGCGAGCGTCACGGCGGGGTTGAAGTGCCCCCCGCTGACGGCGCCGAACATGACGATCACGCCGAAGAGAGTGAGCCCCTGGACGAAGCCGACGACGGCGTAGTCGGACCCGAACTGGGCCTGGTTGCCCACGGACACGAACAGCGTCACCACGCTGGTGATGAAGAAGACCAGCAAAAACGTGCCGATCAACTCAGCCAGGTACGCGGACAGACCTCTTTCCTGCACTTCTTCCTCCTCGCCTTCGGATCGCCTTGAGAGCGCTAAACGGCGGGCAGTCTACCCACAAAACCTGAATCGATTAGTTTGCGCCGCCAGATGAGACGGGCTGTCGCGCTGCTGGCGACCGCTCTCCTGCTCGCCGGCGCCGCCGGCTGTGGTGGGGGCGGTGCTGAACCGGGCGCGCCGAAAGGCGCGAGCCTGGTGCTCGATTTCACGCCCAACGCCGTCCATTCCGGCATCTACGCGGCGCGCTCAGAGGGCTTCTACGCGGACGAAGGAATCGACCTCGCCGTGCACCAGCCGGGCGAATCGACCGACGCGCCGAAGCTGCTCGCCGCCGGCCGCACCGACTTCGCGATCCTCGACATCCACGACCTCGGCATCGCCCGCGAGCGCGGCCTTCCCCTGGTCGGCGTGACGGCGCTGGTGCAGCGACCCCTGGCCGCGGTCCTCGCCCGCGGCGACGAGGGGATCCGCACCCCGCGCGACCTCGAAGGCAAGACCGTCGGCGTCACCGGCCTGCCCTCCGACGAAGCCGTGGTCGACTCCGAGGTGCAGGCCGCCGGCGGCGATCCGGCCAAGGTCGACGAGGTGACGATCGGCTTCAACGCCGTCTCCTCGCTGGCCGCCGCCAAGGTCGCCGCCGCGACCGGGTTCTGGAACGCCGAGGGGGTGGCGCTGCAACGCCTCGGCGTGCCGCTGCGGATCTTCCGCGTCGACCGCTACGGCGCCCCGCCCTACCCCGAGCTGGTCCTCGCCACCTCCGAGCAGACGCTGGAAACCGAACCGGCGCTGGTCGAAGCGATGGTCGCCGCCACCCGCCGCGGCTACGCCTTCACCGAGGCTCACCCCCAGCAGGCGCTCGCCGACCTGCTCGACGCCGACCAGGCGCTCGACCCGGCCGACCAGGCCGCGCAGCTGCGCGTCCTCCTCCCCGTCCTGCACCCCCGCCCCTTCGATGCCGCGGTGCTGCGCGAATGGGCGGCGTGGGACCTGGAACACGGCCTACTCGAACGGCCGCTGGACGTCAGCGAAGCATTCGACCTGGGCGGCTGAGTCCGCGGCAAGGCGTGGCGGGGAGGGTGCTCGCTCGGTGAGTGCCAAGCCATGAGAGCGCATTTGTCCCCGCATACCGGGGACAAGGTGGCACTCAGTGGGTAGGCGGGGAGAAGCGAGCACTCACGGCGCCGCTTCCGTGCTCGCGGGCGGGCCGGCGCACCTACCTGCCCTGTGGGTGCGCCGGGCCGCCGCTGTTCGACGTGGCAGTGCTTAGTGGCGCCATCCGCCACGAAGCACTGCCGCGCGGCTAGCTGGCGAGGAGGCGGTCCACCAGGGCCGGCAGTTCGCGCGACATTCGCGAGCGGGGGACGACCAGGTCGACGCCGGCGGCCTCGGCGGCGGCGCGGGTGTCGGCGTCGACGTGGGAGTAGTAGCCGAGCACCGGGACGCCGACGGCGACCAGCGCCTCGGCGCTCTCGACGTCGAGGTCGGCGACGATCAGCTCCGCCTCGTCGAGGGGGGCCGCTTCCAGCGAGGCGGCAAGGACGACGTTGTGGCCGGCGGCGGTCAGCCCCGCGTCGACGCGGCTGGCCAGCATCAGGTCGGTGGCGATGCTGAGGACGCGCGCCACGCGGCTAGATCGCGCGGCGCTGGCGGAACTCTTCGCGGACGCTCTCCGGCCGGCCCCACATCTGCACGACCTCGGAGCGGCCCTCGCGCACCTCGGCGACGCTCAGCTCGCCGGCGATGCCATCGGCGTCGAGCTTGCCCAGCACGCCCTTGACGGTCTCCGCCGCGGCCGCGTGGCCGAAGCTGTGGGCGATCGGCAGCCGCCAGTGCTGCGTGCCCGGGTTCCGGTAGGGGCGGGCGTTGACCTGGCTCAGCGCCACCGCGGCGTCGATGTACTGGCTCTCGTCGTCGATCCGCAGATCGACTTCGAGGTCGGTCCAGTCGGGCGGCAGGGCGTCGACGATCTTCTGGAAGTCGGTGGCAAGGGACATCCGGGAGCGAACCTTAGCGACCCGCTCCATCAACCGAAGAAGACCTGGTAGAGCAGGAAGACGTTGAGGGCGATGATCAGCGAGGCGAGGACGCCGGCGAGAGCGCTGAGCCAGCGCGGGTTGACCAGGTCCCCCATCACCTCGCGCTTGCTGGCGATCATCAGCAGCGGCACCAGGGCGAAGGGGATGCCGAAGGAGAGGACGACCTGGCTGCCGACCAGCGCGTCGGTCGGGTTGATCCCGACCCCGAGCACGATCAGGGCCGGGGCCAGGGTCAGCGCGCGGCGGACGAAGATCGGGATGCGGCGCTGGATGAAGCCCTGCATCACGACTTGGCCGGCCATCGTCCCAACCGAGGTCGAGGCGAACCCGGAGGCGAGCAGGGCGACGCCGAAGACGGCGGCCGCCCGGTCGGAGACCAGGTCCTGGAAGCCTGCATAGGCGCCTTCGATCGAGTCGATCCCGGTCAGGCCGCTGCCGTGGAAGAGGGCGGCGGCGACGATCATCATCGAGAGGTTGACCGCGCCGGCGATCGAGAGGGCGATCACCACGTCGACTTTCTCGAAGCGGAGGATCTTCTTCCTCTCTTCCGAGTTGCGGCCGACGATCCGCCGCTGGGTCAGCGCCGAGTGCAGGTAGATGACGTGCGGCATCACGGTGGCGCCGACGATCCCGGTCGCCAGCAACAGGCTCTCGGTGCCGGCGAAGCCGGGGACGAAGAGGTGCTTGGCGACTTCGGAGCCCTGCGGGTGGGCGTCGAAGAGCTCGAGCCCGAAGGAGACGACGACGACGCCGACGAGGACCGTGATCGCGGCCTCGAGCCGGCGGAACCCCGCCTGCTGCAGGGCGAGGATGGCGAAGGAGCCGGCGCCGGCGATCAGGCCGGCGGGGAACAGCGGGATGCCGAAGAGCAGGTTGAGGCCGAGTGCGGCGCCGACGACCTCGGCGATGTCGCAGGCCATCGCGACCAGCTCAGCCTGCACCCAGAGGCCGATCGAGGCGCGGCGCGAGAAGCGCTCGCGGCAGAGCTCGGCGAGGTTCTTGCCGGTGGCGATGCCGAGCTTGGCCGACTGCGTCTGGACCAGCATCGCGATCAGGTTGGCCGAGAGCACGACCCAGAGCAGGATGTAGCCGAACTTGGCGCCGCCGGCGATGTTGGTGGCGAAGTTGCCGGGGTCGATGTAGGCGACGGCGGCGACGAAGGCGGGGCCGAGGAAGGGCCAGACGCGGCCGATGCCGCGCGCGTGCCCCTCGAGCGAGCGGCGCGCCGCGGCGGCAACCGCGGCCTCGCCGGGGAGGACGTCTTCGACCGTGGCGCCCTCGGTCGGCGGCGGAGGCGGCTTCACCCACCGCTCCTTGTCGGCGGCAGCAGGTCGGGCCCGGGGATCGCCGAGCCGTGCGGGTCGACGCTCGGTTCGCCGAGCTTGGCGGCGATCAGCGCCTCGAGGTCCTCGGAGATGTAGTGCTCGAGCACCTCGGCCTCGGCGTGGACCTGGTCCTCGGGCATCCCCAGCGCCTCGGCGAGGAAGACCTCGAGCAGGCGGTGGTGGCGGATCACCTCGAGCGCGACGCGTTCGCCGGGCTCGGTCAGCCGCACGCCCTTGTAGGGCAGGTAGTCGACCAGGCCGAGCTCGGCCAGCTTCTGCAGCATCACCGTCGCCGTCGCCGGGGTGACGCCGATCCGCTCGGCGACCTCGCCGTTCTGGACCAGGCCCTCCCCCCCGCGCTCGGCGGCGATCGCGTAGATCGCCTTCGCGTAATCCTGAATGGCCTGCGAATTAGACACGTCTAAATCGGAAGTTTAGTCACATCTAAAAATCGTTTGCAAGGGCCGGTGGGGATACCCCCGACCTCACAACAGCTGGGGGAGGTTCGGCCGGGGGTATCCCCACCGGCCCACACCAGCCGCTATCTAAGATCTGCCCATGGACGTAGCTGTGGAGATCGATGCGCAGTACCGCCAGCTGCGGGAGGAGTGCGGGCTGGTGGAGCGGGTCGGGCGCGGGGTGGTCGCGGTGAGCGGGCCGGACGCGGCCGAGTACCTGCAGGGACAGCTGACCAACGACGTCGAGGCGGTCGCGGTCGGCGACGGTCAATACGCCGCGCTGCTCGACCGCAAGGGCCACATGCAGTCCGACCTGCGGCTGCTGCGGCCGGCGGCGGAGGAGATCGTGCTCGAGGTCGAGCCGGGCGCCCGCGAGGCCGTCGTCCGCCACCTGACGATGTACTCGATCGGCCGCGACGTCGCCGTCGCCGACCGCAGCGAGGAGAGCGTCGTGCTCTCGCTGATCGGCCCGCGCAGCGTCGAGGTCGCCGGCACCGCGGCGCTGCCCGAGAACGCCTGCGCGCAGGCCAGGATCGGCGGCGTCGCCTGCCTCGCCGCCGGCAGCGCGGAAGGGATCGACCTGATCGCCGCCGCCGCCGACGGCGCCCGGCTGCGCGAGGCGCTGCTCGAAGCCGGCGCCGTGCAGGCCAGCGAGGAGGCGGCCGAGATCCTGCGGATCGAGGCCGGCCGGCCCCGCTTCGGCGCCGAGATGGGCGCCGAGACGATGCCCGCCGAGGCCGGCATCGTCGAGCAGGCGGTCAGCTTCACCAAGGGCTGCTACATCGGCCAGGAGACGGTCGCCCGGCTGCATTACAAGGGCCGCCCCAACCGCCACCTTCGCGGGCTGCGCCTCAGCGCCCCGGCCGCCGCCGGAACGCCCCTGCGACTCGGCGAGAAGGAGGTCGGCAGCCTCGGCAGCGCCGCCGTCTCCCCCGCCCTCGGACCGATCGGGCTGGCGATCGTGCGCCGCGAGGTCGAGCCCGGCGCCGTGCTCGCCGTAGGTGAAGATGGCGTTACGGCTGAAGTTACCGCCCTCCCCTTCGGTTAGATTCAGCCCACGATGGGTCGTGGGGAAGCCAGGCGCGCGGGGCGTCGGAGGCGAGTGGCGGCGGCACTGGCCGCAGTCGCGGCGAGCGCGGCTGCGCTGACCGCGGTCGGCTGCGGCGCCGAGAGCCACCCCAACGAGCCGCGCCCGCAGTCGCCGACCCGGGTCAGCGTCACGATCTCCGAAAACGGCGTGCTCGTGACCCCGAAGCGGATCGCCTTCGGCCCCGAACGCACGCAGCAGATCCCGCAGAACCAGAACCACGAGCAGCCGCCGATCAAGACCAAGAAGCCGCTCAACGTGGTCTTCGTCATCGCCAACCAGACCGACCGCGTGGCCCTGGTCGAGGTCCGCTCCGGGACGACCCTGCTCAGCTCCGAAAAGATCCCGCCCCAAAGCCCGAGCACCTTCGCCACCGCGCTGAAGACGGCCGACTACAACGTCGCCGCCGCCGGCATCCCCGGCGAACCGACCGCCAAGCTCGCCGTCGGCCCGGTCCGCACCTCCTCCGAGAACGACGTTCTGCTGCCGTAGGCGGGTAGTTCCACGAACGGCTACGCCGGGGAGGGCGCTCGCCACCCTCTCTGGGCAGGTAGGGCGGCGAGCACCCTCCCCTTCCCCGAAGCGAGGCGCGCCGGTCGCGTGGCTGAGCTTTTAGGTCCCATAGACCCCAAAAGCTCAG
>JBEHWY010000120.1:0-11346 GCA_048498975.1 Actinomycetota bacterium
CCTGCTCCGGTTCCCTCAATCCACGCCACCAGGTGGAGCCGCGCCGGGTGGGGCCCGACCAGCTCCGCCTCGACCCCCGCCCCGGCCAGGTACTCCGCGAGCAGCTCCGCGGCCCGCGTCTCGTTCCCCGGCGGATTCGAAGTATCGACCCGCACCAGCTCCCGAGCGAGCTCCACCGCCTCCTCCCCCAGCCCCCTCACCCGCACCCCCGGGGGCCGACGGGACGATTTCGGGTGATATGCACCCGAAATCGGCCCGTCGGCCCCTGGGGTTGCGGGGGGATTCGACGTGGCAGAGGACCTGGCTGCGGTTGGCGTCGGGTGGGGCGACGCGGATGCCGCGGCGCTGGGCCTCGTGGACCAGCGAGTCGGGCGGGTAGAAGCCCATCGGCTGCTCGTTGAGCAGCGCGCAGAGGAACTCCGGCGCGCGGTGCACGCGCAGCCAGGCCGACTGGTAGGCGAGCAACCCGAAGGCGGCCGAGTGCGCCTTGGGGAAGCCGAAGCCGGAGAAGCCCTGGATCTTCTCCCAGATCCGCTCAGCCAGCGCCGGCGAGGCGCCGTGGGTGGCGGCGGCGCCGGCGAGGAAGCGACGGTGGTGGCTGTCGATCGCCTGCTGGGAGCGCTTGCGGCTCATCGCCCGCCGCAGGCTCTCGGCCTCGGCCGCGGTGAAGCCGGCGAAGGCGATCGCCACCTCCAGCACCTGCTCCTGGTAGACGATCGTCCCCAGCGTCTCGGCCAGCACCGCGCGCAGCGACTCGTGCTCGTAGGGCACCTCGTAGCGGGGGTCTTCGCGCAGCCGTTTGCGGCGTTCGATGTAGGGGTGGACGGCGCCGCCCTGGATCGGGCCCGGCCGCACCAGCGCCACCTGCACGGTGAGGTCGTCGATGTCGCGCGGCTGGGTCCGCGGCAGCATCTGCATCTGCGCCCGGCTCTCGATCTGGAAGACGCCGGTCGTCTCCGCGGCGCGGATCGATTCGAAGGTCTGCTCGTCGTCGAAGGGGATGCGCGAGAGGTCGAGCCGCTCGCCGCGCGTCACCGCCAGCTCGTCGACGCAGCGCTCGACCGCCGACAGCATCCCCAGCCCGAGCAGGTCGATCTTCAGCAGGCCGGCGTCCGAGCAGGAGTCCTTGTCCCACTGGATGATCTGGCGACCGGCCATCGCCGCCGGCACCACCGGGCAGACGTCGATCAGCGGCTCGGTCGAGATCACCATCCCGCCCGAGTGCTGGGAGGCGTGGCGGGGCAGGCCGAGTGCCTCGCCGCAGAGCCAGCGCAGCGCCCGCCAGCGCGGTGCCGCGGCGCGCTCGGCGCCGATCGCGGCGACGACGTCGCGCTCGACCTCGGCCGCGGTCTCGTGGAAGCCGACCGTCTTCGCCACCCGGTCGACCTCGGCCGGCGGCAGCCCCAGCACTTTGCCGAGGTCGCGGACGGCGCCGCGCGGCCGGTAGGTCGGGAAGGCGGCGACCAGCGCCGAGCGGTCGGCGCCGTAGACCTCGTGCACGCGCGGGATCAGCTTCTCGCGGATGTCGCGCGGGAAGTCGAGGTCGATGTCGGGCATCGTCGCCCCGACCGCGTCGTTGAGGAAGCGGCCGGAGAAGAGGCCCGACTCGATCGGGTCGATGTGGGAGAGCCCGGTCAGGTAGCAGACGATCGAGCTGACGCTGGAGCCCCGCCCGCGCCCCGGCGGCAGCACCGAGCGCGCCGACTCGCGGCCGCGGACCTCGACCGCGACCTCGCGCGCCAGCTCGAGCAGGTCGTGGTGGAGGAGGAAGAAGCCGGAGAGGCCGAGCTGGCGGATCATCGCCAGCTCCTCCTCGAGGCGGTGCTCGGCGTCGGCCCAGTTGGCGCGGCCGGCGTAGCGTTCGAGCAGCCGCACCCGGCAGAGCTCGGCCAGGTGGAGGTCGGCGCCGGGCTCCTGCGGGTAGCGGTAGCCGAGCTCGGTGGTGAGGTCGAAGCGCAGCCGCTCGGCGAGGCGGACGGTCTCGGCGACCGCCTGCGGGTGCTCGGCGAAGCGCTCGGCCATCCGCTGCGGTGAGACCAGCGCCGAGCTGCGGTTGCCGCGCCGGGCGGGCTCGGACTCCTCCAGCGTCTCGCCGCGGGCGACGGCGACGAGCGCGTCCTGCAGCAGGGCGCGGCGGGCGCTGTGGGAGTGGACGTTGCCGGTGGCGACGGTGGCGGCGCCGAGCCGCTCGGCGAGCAGGCAGAGCCAGCGGTTGCGGGCGCGGTCGCGGCGCCAGAACGGTCGCTGCAGCTCGACCCGGAAACGGTCGCGGCCAAAGGCAGCGAGCAGCCGCCGCCCAAGCCGCTCCCCCTCGCCCCGCTCGCCACGGGCAAAGGCGCCGGCCAACACCCCGTCGCGAGCACAGCCGGAGAGACACACAAGCCCCTCCGCATGCGCCTCGACCTCCTCGAGCGTCACCCATGGCTGCGTAGCTGCGCGAGCTGTGTTTTCGCGCGTATGGGAATGAGCTTGCGTGAGCAGGCGGCAGAGGTTGCGGTACCCCGCGCCGCTTTCGACAAGCAGAGTTACGTGTGCGTCCCGGCCCATGCGCACCGTCAACTCCGCTCCCGTGATGGGACGGACCGCAAGGCCCGCGCATGCCTCCACGAACTCTCGAGAACCCCAGACGCCGTCGTGGTCGGTGAGGGCGAGGGACTCGTAGCCGAGGGACTCGGCGGCGGCGGCCAGCTCGAGCGGGGTCGAGGCGCCGTCGAGGAAGGAGAAGGCCGAGTGCGCGTGCAGCTCTACGTAAGGGGGGCTCGCCATCGCCGGCCTCCCGGCCTAGGCGCGCTGGCGGAACCAGGCGCCAGCGCGGCCGCCGTGGCGGAAGACGGCGAGGTCGCGGCCGTCGACCAGGACCAGCTCGAAGTAGTGGCGGCGCAGCGGCGGCGGTGCCCACCAGCGGTCCTCGACCAGCCACTCCTCACGCACCGCCTCGACCGCGACGCCGTCGACCGCAGCGGGAATGCCGTCGCCGTCGACCCGCACCGCGACCGGCCGCGGGGCGTAGAGCCGCCGCAGCGCCGGACTCGCCGCCGCGCCGCCGGCGCTCACAGCTCCGGGAACGGCGTCAGCATCCCCCACCGCTCCGGCACCCGCGAAGCGGCGTCGACCGGCAGCACCTTGAGCAGCGCCTCGGCCCCCTGCGCGGCGCGCACCTCGCGCACCGCCCTGCCGAGCCGCCGCCGGCGCGCCAGCCCGGCGTCGCCGACCGCGAGCTCGATCTGGTCGCTGGCCGGCGGCCCGAAGCCGAGCGCCCGCAGCTTCAACGACTCGACCGGGCCCGGCAGCGACTCCAGCCGCGGCGCCAAGACCGCCCGCAACACCGCCGGCGAAGCGCTCGGCCGGCCCAGCCCCTGCTCGACGCTCCAGCTGCCGCCGCCGGCGAGGCGGGCGCCGAAGCGCAAGCCGAGCAGGGTGCGACCGCGCCGCTGCGGCGCCGCCAGCAGGCGGTCGACGAGCAGCTCCAGGGCGCGGTCGAGCTGACGCCCGGCGGTTCCCTCCGGCAGCTCGATCTCTTCGACCAGCTCTTCCTGCGGCAGCCGCGGCCGCAGCGGCTCGTCCATCCCCCGCGCCAGGCGCAGCGCCTGCAGGCCGATGCTGCCAAAGCGGTCGGCGACCTGGTCGGCGCCGAGTCGCGCGAGGCGGCCGAGGGTGGCGACGCCGAGCCGCTTGAGGGCGACGATGAAGTCCTCGGCCTCAGCCTCGGGGACGCCGAGCCGGGTGCGCAGCAACGAAACCCCCAGCGGCGCCAGGAAGCCGGGCAGGCCCGCGGCGTCGACGTAGCCGTCGTCCTCGTGGCGGGCGACGGCGAAGGCGGCGAAGCGGGTCGGGGCGATGCCGATCCGGACCTCGACCCCGATCGCGTCGCGGGCGACCGAGACCACGCCCTCGCGCTCGCCGCCGTAGAGCCCGAGCAGGCCGTCGACGGCGAAGAAGGCCTCGCCCGGCTGCTCGGACTCGACCGCGGCGCCGATCCCCTCCAGCGCTCGCACCATCGCCTCGGTCCACTCGATCGCCTCGACCGGATCGGGAAGCAGATCGCGCCCGGGCCGGGACCCCCCGGAGCGGCCCGGGCGCGGTGGAGCCGCCACACGACTGCCGATGACGGAGGCGATCTCCATACGAACGTATGTTCGTATTCGAGGGCAGCAAAGTCAAGGCCTCCCGGCCTAAATTTTTCGGCGGTTCCTTTGTTGCGCCTACTGCGACAGAGGAACCGCGCGGCGGCTCAGCCCTCGCGGGCGACCTTGGCGGCTTCGGCGCTGCCGACGTAAGGGGTGAGGATGAACTCGACCAGGTCCGGCAGCAGCTCCTCGAGCTCGGTGGTGCGGCCGGCGATGATGCGACGGGAGATCAGCGAGACCATGCCGCCGACCAGCGCCTCCTCGGTTGTCGCCGACAGCCGCTCGAGGACTTTCTTCGATTTGCCTTTGCGGCCGACCTCGAGATAGGGAACGAGGCTCTGGATGGCGGCGTCGTAGCGGTCGACGACGACCGGGCCGGCGACCAGCGCCTCGACCATGCAGAGACGGGCGAGGTTCGGCTCGTGGGCGAGGAAGGAGAGCATCGCCGCGATCCCGGCCCGCATCGCGTGCGGCCAGTCCTCGACGGCGTTGAAGGCCTCGTCGACGCGTTCACGCAACTGCACCATCACTGTGTCGTAGGCGGCGATGAAGCACTCGTCCTTGCTCGCGAAGTGCTCATAGAAGGTGCGCCGCGAGACCGCTGCGTGGCGGGTGATGTGGCCGATCGTCGTCCCGGCGTAGCCGTTTTCGGCGACCGCCTCGGCGAGGCCGGCGATCAGCCGCTCGCGCTGGTTGTGGACGACGAACTCGCGCGGGAGGCCGTGCCTCCCAGGTGGGAGGCGCGACAGCTCGGGTGGATACTCAGGAGAAGACTCCACTGAAACCTTGGCTGGGTCCACGGCCACAGCCGGACGATACCGGTCAGCGGACTTGTACTGACGAGCGGGTTTTTAAATGTCGGCGGCGAAGCGCTTTGCGGCGTCGGCGCCGACGTACGGCGTCAGCGCGAACTCGATCAGCTCCGGCGTCAGCTGCTCGATCTGCTCGGTCTCGCCGAGGATGATGCGCTGGTAGATGATCCAGAAGATGCCGCCGGCAATCGCTTCCTCGAGCGTCGGCGGCAGCTCGTCACCATGCGGGGAGACCTTGCGGCCGATGCGAAAGAGCGGCAGGAAGGCCTGCAGCGATTCCTCGTAGCGCTCCAGCGCCTCGGGCCCGGCCGAGAGCGACTCGACCAGACAGGTGCGGGCCAGGGCCGGGTCGCTCGCCACATAGCCGAGGAAGGCGGCGACGCCGGCGCGAACCCGGCTCTGCCAGCTCTCGACCTCGCTGGCGGCCTCGACGATCCGGCGCAGCGCCTCTTCCCGCGCGTAGTCCAGGGTGGCGAGGAAGCAGTCCTGCTTGGAGGAGAAGTTGTCGTAAAAGGTGTTGCGGGCGATGCCGGCGCGGCGGACGATGTCGGCCACGGTCACCGCACGGTAGCCCTTGGCCGCGGTCTCCTCGGCGAGGGCATTGATGATCCGCGCCCGCTGGTGGCGGACGATGAACTCACGGGAGAGTTGCTGGCGGCCGGGGGCGGGCCGCACGGTCGAGCGTTGAGACACGAACGTCAGGGTACCGGAGCCGGACCCCCGGCGAACGAGCCCAGAGCGCGGAATACCAATACAGTTCCCCAAGCTAGACAGCTAGTTCTCCCGAAGAGACTCCGGTAGGGGCCGGACAGGTGGGGTTGGGGCGCCGAGTTGAGCGACGGACTGAAGCGGCAACAAATCCTCGAGGGCATGCTCGAGGCGGTGGGCGAGGTCGGCTACGACGGCACCTCGGTGCGCACCGTGCTCGATAAGAGCGGCCTCTACCGGCAGGCCTTCTACGACCACTTCTCCTCCAAGGAGGAATGCTTTCTCGCCGCCTACGACACCGGCCTGGCGCGGGTGGAAACCGGCGTTCGCGCGGCCGCGTTCCAGCAGACGAGCTGGCTCGGGCAGCTGCGGGCTGGGCTGGGAGCGCTGCTCGACTTCCTCGAAGCCGAACCGGCGGTGGCGCGGGCGCTGATCGTCGAGGTCCACCCCGCGGGCCCCGAGGCGGTCGCCAAGCGGACGGCGGCGATGGCGCGAACCCACGCCTTCCTCGACCGCGCGCGCGCCGACCCGGCCGCGACCGCCAACCCGCCGCTGATCGCACCGGAAGCGATTGCCTCCGGCATCCACGTCGTCGTCCATTCCCGGCTCGCCGCCGGTGAGCGCGCCGGCTACCGCCGCCTGCTGCCCGACCTGATGTACATCGCCGTGCTGCCTTACTTCGGCGACGAGACAGCGCGGGCGGAGATGAACGGGTAAAGCAGATCCGAACACAAGTACGCTGAAGCGGATGCCCGGGGTTTACGAGGTCCGCACGCCGCGCGAGCGGACGCTTTCGGCGATGGTGAGGATCGTCGCCGCCCGCGGCTACCACGCGACCTCGACCACCGACGTGATCGAGCGAGCGGAAGTGACCGAGGCCGAGTTCGAGGCGATGTTCGCCGACAAGCACGCCTGCTTCCTCGAGGCCTACGACGCGGTGATCGACATCCTCGTCGGCCACGTCTCCGCCGCCTACATGGAGGCCGCCGAGGAACCCTGGCCCGACCGCATCATCGCCGGCCTGCGCGCGCTGGTCGGCCTGATGGCGGCCGAGGCCGAGATCGCGCGGATGGCGATCGTCGAGGTGACGGCGATCGGCGAAGACGCCCGCATCCGCTACCGGGCGGCGCTCGGGCGCTTCGTCCAGTTCCTCGAGCAGGGCCGCGAGCTTTCGGTCCGCCGCGAGGACCTGCCGGAGGAGACGGCGCGGTTTGCGATCGGCGGCGCGACCTCGATCATCTTCAGCGAGATCCGCGCCGGCCGCGGCACCGAACTGCAGCGGATCCTCCCCGACCTCGTCTTCGCGGTGACGATGCCCTACCTCGGCGTCGAGGCGGCGGAAGCCGAGATGCGCCGCGCCGCGCGCGGCGGCTGAAGCTAGACGCCCTCGCCGTGGCGGCCCTCGCCGGCGGCGAAGCGGGCGGCGCCGCGCAGCGCCACGGCGAGCGTCTCGCGACCGAGGCGCAGCTCCAGCTGCAGGCCCTCGGCGAGGGGCAGGCCGCTGCCCTCGATCGCCGCTCGGCGATCGGCGAGCATCGTCTCCTGCGGGAAGCTGGCGAGCCGCTCGGCCAGCTCCAGCGCCCGCTCCAGGTGGCGGCCCGCCGGCACCACCTCGTTGACGAGGCCGATCCGCTCCGCCTCCGCGGCGTCGACCGGGCGGCCGCTGAGGATCAGGTCGAGGGCGCGACCGAGGCCGACGACTCGCGGTAGGCGCTGGGTACCGCCGTCGATCAGCGGCACGCCCCAGCGGCGCTCGAAGCAGCCGAAGGTGGACGGCTCGGTGGCGATCCGCAGGTCGCACCAGAGCGCCAGCTCGAGCCCGCCGGCGACGCAGTAGCCGTCGACCGCGGCGATCGTCGGCTTCGTCGGCGTCAGGTGGGTGAAGCCCATCGGGCCGGAGGGGTGGTTGACGTCGAGGCCGTCGGACTTGAGATCGAAGCCGGCGCAGAAGGCGACGCCGCCGGCGCCGGTGAGGACGAGGACGCGGGCGCCGTCGTCGGCCTCGAACTCGGCGTGCCCCTCGCGCAGCGCCTCGGCCGTGGCCTGGTCGACGGCGTTGCGCCGCTGCGGACGGTCGATCGTCAGAACCGCGGCGTTCCCAATGCGCTCGTAACGGACCTCCCCGCTCACGCCAGGATCCTTGCACAGCGCGACCGCTACAAAAGGTTGCAGTAAAAGGCCCTGATTAAATGCCGAATCCCTCCTATGTCTCGGCAAGCGGCAACGACGCTGGGCCGCCTTGGCGGCCTTTCGGCGCGGGAGGCCGACCGCGGCGAACGCGCGCTGTGGCTGGCCGGCGACGGGCATCGCGCTGCGCTCTTTCACCTCGGCGCCCTGACCCGGCTCAACGAGCTCGGCCTGCTGGCCCAGATCGGCACCGTCGGCGCCGTCTCCGGCGGCAGCATCCTCGCCGCGCTGCTGGCGACGCGAGTGCCCTGGCCGCTGCACGGCGCCTACCGCGACTGGCCCGAGCAGGTGGCCGAGCCGCTGCGCGAGATCACCTCCCGCAACTCGCGGGCGCGGGCGATCCTGCGCCGGCCGTTCCCGCAGGGGAGCGGCAGCGAAGCGGCGATCGAGGAGCAGTACGCGCGCGAACTGGTCAACTCGCTCGGCGGCGAGTCGCGCTGGGGCCCGCGCTTCGTCTTCGGCGCCTCGGGCCTCACCCTCAGCGGCCTCGCCGCCGGCTGGGAGGAATGCCTGGAATGGGAGATCGACGGCTCCAGCGGCGACTCCGGCTATCCGCCGGACCTCGTCCGCGAGACGATCGCCGCGGTGCGGACCGACCTCGACGCCTTTGGCGAGGCCGAGCGGGCGGTGCTCGAGAACCACGGCTATCTGCTCGCCGACAGCTGCCTGCGGGCGCGGGGGATGGCGAGCGTCGGCGGCATCGAGCCGGCGCCCCCGGAGCCGCCCCACCCGCGCTGGATGGGCGCCGAGCGCGTGCGCGAAGCGCTGGCGGCGAGCGCGCGGCGGACGCTGGTCGGGCGGCTGCGGCCGCGACGGGCGGCGCAGATCGAGCGGGTGCCCGAGCGCTCGTCCCCCGAGCTGACCGAGCTGCTGTGCCGCCACCGGCCGGTGCTCCACTACGACTCGCTGGAGAACTGCCGCGCCGACTCTGCGGCGACGATCTGCGAGGTCGCCGCCCCCGGCCGCTCGAACTCGCTGCACCGCGGCGACGGCACCGTGATCGCCGCCGCCGACCCCCGCGCCGAGGAGGCCAAGCTCGACCTCGCCTTCCTCGGCGGTCCGCGCTACGCCAACGGCGAGCCGGCGCGGGCGGGCGACTACCTCGACGCCTCCGGCGGCGCCCACGCCGACGACGCGCAGGCGATCCGGTCCCGCGTCCCCGCCTATGCCGACGTCGTCTACGGCCGCGGCCGCCACGACCGCGACGGCTCGGTCTGGCTGCAGTACTGGTTCTTCTACTACTGCGAGGACAAGGGGCTGCTCGGGCTCGAGCAGCGCGAGGGCGACTGGGAGATGGTGCAGCTGCGGCTCGGCGCCGACGGCGAGCCCGAGGCGGCGACCTTCGCCCAGCACTCCGGCGGCGAGCGACTGCGCTGGGACCAGGTCGAGCTGGCGCTGACCGATGAAGGCCAGGCGCCCGTCGTCTACCCGGCGCGGGGCTCGCACGCCTCGCGGCCGCGGCCCGGCAGCTACGCGGCGCCGGTCGTCCCCGACCACAACGACGGCCGCGGGCCGCGGGTGCGGCCGCGCCTGGAGACGATCGCCGACGACGGGCCGAACTGGGTGCTGTGGCCCGGGCGCTGGGGCTCGACCCGCCGCCGCGAGCACTTCGAGGCCAACAGCCCGGGTGGCCCGCGGCGCCACCCGCAGTGGTGGGAACCGGCTGCCTTCCACGCCGAAGCGGCGCCGTGGAGCGGCGAGACGATCGCCGAGGCCGGCTTCGAAACGCCGCCCACACCGCGGATCCAGGTGCGGCTGGAAGGTCAGCTGGCGGTCGTCTCCTATTCCTTCGAGGCCGGCGAGCCGGTGCCGGCGCGCCTCGTCGCCGCCGCCTTCGACGTCGCCGGCGACGCCGGCCGCAGCCACTCCTTCGCGGTCGAAGCCCAGCATGGCGAGCTGGCGCTGCAGCTCGGCGGCGAACGCGAGTGGCGCGGCGTCCGCGTCGCCGCCGCCTCCGAGCGCGGCGTCCCCGGGGAGACCGTCGCCGCCGGCTTCCTCTCCCTCTAGGAAGATCAGCCGCCGGCGAGAGCTGGGAGCGGGCGGGCTAGTCGCGGCAAGAGACTCACGGGGGTTGCTCGCGACGCCCGGCTCCCGATCGTTACGCCCCGGTCGCCAGTCGGGGAAGGGCAGGTCTCCCGCCGACCGCAGGCAACGCTAGGCGGCGGACCGGACGGCTTTGCGCTTGTCGACCCGCGCCTGGAAGTAAGCCTGGATGTCCTCGAGCCGTTTGCCTTTCGTCTCCGGCACCATCTTCCAGCAGAAGGCGAGGGTGAGGATCCCGATCGCGCCGTAGAACCAGAAGGCGCCCGAGCGCCCGAGCGCTTCGATCAGCAGCAGGAAGGTGAGCGAGACGATGAAGTTGAAGGTCCAGTTCGCCATCGTGCCGATCCCGGCCGCCTTGCTGCGCACGCTGAGCGGGTAGATCTCGGCGTTGAGCAGCCAGAAGATCGGCCCGAGGCTGATCGCGAAGGAGGCGACGTAGGCCATCAGGCTGCCGATCGCGACGACCGAGGAGAGCGTCGAGGTGTCGTCGCCGGTGAAGGCGAGGCCGAGCGTGAACAGCGAGATCGTCATCCCGCTGACGCCGATCATCAGCAGCGTGCGGCGGCCGGCGCGGTCGAGCAGGCGCAGAGCGACGATGGTCGCGGCGACGTTGATGATCCCGACCCCGACCGCGGCCAGGATCGAGCCGGCGGAGGAGTCGACGCCGGTGAATTCGACGATCGTCGGCGCGTAGTAGATGACGGTGTTGATCCCGGTCACCTGCTGCAGGACCGCCAGCCCGACGCCGACCACCAGCGCCGCTTTGACGAGCGGCTGCAGCAGCTCGCTCCAGGCGCCCGGCTTCTCGTCGAGGCTGTCCTTGATTTCCTCGAGCTCGCGGTCGATCGTGTCCGGGTCGTCGACGCGGATCTTGGCCAACGTCGCGCGCGCCGCGAAGTCGTCGCCGGTCATCACCAGCCAGCGCGGGCTCTGCGGCATCCGCAGCATCCCGAAGGCGAGCGCCAGCGCCGGCACGCAGCCGAGCCCGAGCATCCAGCGCCAGCCTTCGATCCCGTCGAAGGCGAGGCCGACGAGGTAGGCGACGAGGATCCCGACCGTGACCGCCAGCTGGAAGAAGGTGACGAGCTGGCCGCGGGACTCCGGCGGCGCGACCTCGGAGATGTAGACCGGGGCGGCCGCCGAGGCGACGCCGATCGCGACGCCGATGACGATGCGCGCGATCACCAGCACCTCGACCCCCGGCGCGGCGGCGCTGGCGAGGGCGCCGACGATGAAGACGCCGGCGGCGACGAGGATCATCAGCCGCCGCCCGTAGGTGTCGGCGGCGGGGCCGGCGATCGCGGCGCCGAAGACGGCGCCGATCGGGACGGCGGCGACGACCAGACCCTGTTCGAAGCTGCTGAGGTCGAAGGCGGGCTTGATGAAGAGCAGGGCGCCGGCGATGACGCCGGTGTCGTAGCCGAACAGCAGCCCGAGAAGGCGATAGCCGATCCAGATCGCCATGTTGG